>NC_019936.1:2125000-2500000 GCF_000327065.1 Stutzerimonas stutzeri RCH2
GGGTTCAACGCAAGTTGAGCGGTAGAGGAGCGTTCTGTAAGCCTGTGAAGGTCAGTTGAGAAGCTGGCTGGAGGTATCAGAAGTGCGAATGCTGACATGAGTAACGACAATGCGAGTGAAAAACTCGCACGCCGAAAGACCAAGGGTTCCTGCGCAACGTTAATCGACGCAGGGTGAGTCGGTCCCTAAGGCGAGGCTGAAGAGCGTAGTCGATGGGAAACGGGTTAATATTCCCGTACTTCTAGTTACTGCGATGGGGGGACGGAGAAGGCTAGGCCAGCAAGGCGTTGGTTGTCCTTGTTTAAGGTGGTAGGCAGAGATCTTAGGTAAATCCGGGATCTTAATGCCGAGAGCTGATGACGAGCTTTCTTTTAGAAAGCGAAGTGGTTGATGCCATGCTTCCAGGAAAAGCCTCTAAGCTTCAGGTAACTAGGAACCGTACCCCAAACCGACACAGGTGGTTGGGTAGAGAATACCAAGGCGCTTGAGAGAACTCGGGTGAAGGAACTAGGCAAAATGGCACCGTAACTTCGGGAGAAGGTGCGCCGGTGAGGGTGAAGTATTTACTACGTAAGCCCATGCCGGTCGAAGATACCAGGCCGCTGCGACTGTTTATTAAAAACACAGCACTCTGCAAACACGAAAGTGGACGTATAGGGTGTGACGCCTGCCCGGTGCCGGAAGGTTAATTGATGGGGTTAGCGCAAGCGAAGCTCTTGATCGAAGCCCCGGTAAACGGCGGCCGTAACTATAACGGTCCTAAGGTAGCGAAATTCCTTGTCGGGTAAGTTCCGACCTGCACGAATGGCGTAACGATGGCGGCGCTGTCTCCACCCGAGACTCAGTGAAATTGAAATCGCTGTGAAGATGCAGTGTATCCGCGGCTAGACGGAAAGACCCCGTGAACCTTTACTATAGCTTTGCACTGGACTTTGAATTTGCTTGTGTAGGATAGGTGGGAGGCTTTGAAGCGTGGACGCCAGTTCGCGTGGAGCCATCCTTGAAATACCACCCTGGCAACTTTGAGGTTCTAACTCTGGTCCGTTATCCGGATCGAGGACAGTGTATGGTGGGTAGTTTGACTGGGGCGGTCTCCTCCTAAAGAGTAACGGAGGAGTACGAAGGTGCGCTCAGACCGGTCGGAAATCGGTCGTAGAGTATAAAGGCAAAAGCGCGCTTGACTGCGAGACAGACACGTCGAGCAGGTACGAAAGTAGGTCTTAGTGATCCGGTGGTTCTGTATGGAAGGGCCATCGCTCAACGGATAAAAGGTACTCCGGGGATAACAGGCTGATACCGCCCAAGAGTTCATATCGACGGCGGTGTTTGGCACCTCGATGTCGGCTCATCACATCCTGGGGCTGAAGCCGGTCCCAAGGGTATGGCTGTTCGCCATTTAAAGTGGTACGCGAGCTGGGTTTAGAACGTCGTGAGACAGTTCGGTCCCTATCTGCCGTGGACGTTTGAGATTTGAGAGGGGCTGCTCCTAGTACGAGAGGACCGGAGTGGACGAACCTCTGGTGTTCCGGTTGTCACGCCAGTGGCATTGCCGGGTAGCTACGTTCGGAAGAGATAACCGCTGAAAGCATCTAAGCGGGAAACTTGCCTCAAGATGAGATCTCACTGGAGCCTTGAGCTCCCTGAAGGGCCGTCGAAGACTACGACGTTGATAGGTTGGGTGTGTAAGCGCTGTGAGGCGTTGAGCTAACCAATACTAATTGCCCGTGAGGCTTGACCATATAACACCCAAACAATTTGGCTGTTAGACGGAAAGTCGACAGTAAAGCCGAAAATCTGCACGAACACGCAATACCGATTCAATCACATACCCAATTGGCTGCAGCGGCTAAACCCCGAGGCAGCAACTGAATTGCTTGACGACCATAGAGCGTTGGAACCACCTGATCCCATCCCGAACTCAGTAGTGAAACGACGCATCGCCGATGGTAGTGTGGGGTTTCCCCATGTGAGAGTAGGTCATCGTCAAGCTCCTTTCCCAAACCCCCGATCCGCGAAAGCGGGTCGGGGGTTTGCTTTTGAGCTCAGGAAAACCGCAGCAGGCACTTAGGCTTGAGATGTGTTGGGTGCTTGAGGCCGGTTTCAACCCGCTCGGGTTGGGAGGGAGGAATAGGCCGCGCCTCACCAGAAGGGCCGTGTGCGGCTGTATCCAAGTCCAAGCTATTACTTCAAATAGCGCCAGTGATGGTGTCGGACGTTGCCGACAGGGGATGGCTGCTCTACAAGCCGTGCAGCGACCTACAGGTCGTCTTTGGTACTCGTATCGGACGTCGATGGGCCGCATTCATATTGTTGCCCCCGTGCTTGACCTGTTGTCGTAGCTATAGGTCGCCCTCGTTCGGCTTCGCGCCGGCCGCTGTATAAGCAGGTCAACACCGACCGTCGCTAGGTGTTCGCGAACCCGCGTCATCAACCAGAGCCCCTAGAACCACTTAATTAATTCGATTGCCGGTTGCCTGTCACGGCCTCACGGCGGGTGGTGCATGTGTCAGCTCGTCAAAGCGCGTAGAATCGCGCCTCGATTCAGTGACCAGAATGCGAGTGGATATCGTGGAAATCTTCAAAGAGTTTACGTTCGAATCAGCGCACCGCCTGCCTCACGTACCGCAGGGGCACAAATGTGGACGTTTACACGGCCATTCGTTTCGAGTAGCTCTCTACATCAGCGGTCCGGTTGACCCGCATACGGGTTGGATTCGCGACTTCGGCGAAATCAAAACGATATTCAAGCCGTTGTACGAATTGCTTGATCATAATTACCTAAATGACATTCCGGGTTTGGAAAATCCCACCAGCGAGAACTTGGCGAAATGGATTTGGAACGAGCTCAAGCCTTTGCTTCCAGAGCTTTCGCGTATCCGTATTCATGAAACTTGTACCAGTGGCTGCGAGTACCAAGGCGATTAATGTCTTTTGCCGGGCTGGATAGTCGCTATGGATTTAAAGTCTTCAATGAGTCGTAGAGGCTATCCAAATCCAGCGTCGAAATATAAGCAGAGGCGAAGCAATCGAGCCTGCCCAGTATTGGCGTGCTGTTCGAACCCCCTGTTTTTGACTCTTTCGCTTCGTTGTAGCAGAGTACGGCGCTTTTCACGCGACCCAGGTCGTTTCTATGGAGAATTCGAATGAACGCAGTTGTTGCGGCAGTCGGCATCATGCTGATCCTGAGTCTATGCCGCGTGCATGTAGTGGTTGCGCTTATTGCAGGAGCGCTGGCCGGCGGTTTGATCGGTGGATTGGGCATCGAGGGCAGTCTCGCCGCGTTCAATAAGGGGCTTGGCGGCGGGGCAACGGTTGCATTGTCTTACGCCTTGCTCGGCGCTTTCGCCGTGGCTATCGGGAAAAGCGGCCTTGCGCACGCCCTCGCGGACAAGGCGCTGAACCTGGTTGGCAAGCAAGGTACGCAGGGTGCCGGCGCCATTAAGTGGCTGATGATTGGTTTGCTGCTTGCCGTAGCCGTGTCTTCGCAGAATATTCTGCCTATCCATATTGCGTTTATTCCGCTTCTGGTTCCGCCGCTCCTTTTCGTGCTGTCGAAGATGAAGATGGATAGGCGTTTGATTGCCTGTGTTCTCGCATTTGGCCTCATTACCCCTTATATGTTTCTCCCAGTCGGGTTCGGCAATATCTTCCTGAACGAGATTTTGTTGGCGAACGTTGCGAAGAGTGGGGTGGATGTCACCGGTATCAAAGTTACGCAGGCGATGTTTATCCCCGCGATGGGGATGGTCGCGGGTCTAGTGGTGGCTTTCTACAGTTATCGCAAACCTCGCGAGTATGACCTTGCGCGGATCGAGCAGGTTGAAAAGAGTACTGTCAGCTACAGCCCGCTGACGCTGTTGGTAGCGGCGGTAGCCGTTGCGGCAGCATTCGTGATCCAGCTGTGGCTGGACTCAATGATCCTCGGTGCGCTCGTGGGATTTGTCATTTTCTCTGTATCGGGCGTAGTGCGCTGGCGGGAGGCAGATGATCTTTTCACTGATGGCATGAAGATGATGGCCATGATCGGTTTCATCATGATTGCAGCCGCTGGGTTTGCCGAAGTGATGCGTGAAACCGGCGAGGTGAAGTTGCTGGTAGATGCATCGACTCAATGGATCGGAAACAGCAAGGCTGTTGGTGCATTGCTGATGCTCCTGGTCGGCTTACTGGTCACCATCGGCATCGGCTCGTCGTTCTCTACCGTGCCGATCATCGCCGCGATCTTTGTCCCGCTTGGCGTGGAGCTAGGGTTCAGCCCGCTGGCGATCGTCAGCCTGGTCGGAACCGCAGGCGCTTTGGGAGACGGCGGTTCGCCGGCATCCGACTCCACTCTTGGGCCAACTGCCGGTCTGAACGCAGATGGTCAGCATAACCATATCTGGGACACGGTCGTGCCGACCTTCCTGCACTACAACCTCCCATTGTTGGCTTTCGGCTGGCTAGCGGCGATGACCCTGTAACGTCGCGGAGTTCAGATTAGGGCCGTCCGCTTGCTGACGGCCCGACATCGATTGATCGCCTGACCCGCACTCGTACCGCTGCCCGTTGACTAAACAGTACTGAACGCAGCGGCAGGGTCAACAATGGTCAATTCGACGCTCGAGCAAAAAGTCTTTCTTGCACTGCTCGTGGTGGTTTCTCTCGCGTTTGGCTGGATTCTATTGCCGTTCTACGGCGCAGTTTTCTGGGCCGTCATCCTCGCAATCATTTTCGCTCCCCTACAGCGATACCTACACCGGCGCCTCAATCAGCGACGGAATCTGGCAGCGTTCGTCACGCTGCTGGTCTGTCTGCTGGTGGCCGTTCTTCCTGTCATCCTGACTACGGGGATGCTGGTTCAGGAGGGCGCGACTCTCTACAAGCAGATCGAAAGCGGGGAGCTGGATATCGGCAGCTGGGTAGCGCGTTTGCGGGATCTGCTGCCTCAGTCAGTGCAACTGCAGTTGCAGCGTTTCGGTTTCGGGGATCTTGAATCGATGCGTGAGCGGCTTGCGTCCGGGGCCCTGGAGGGAAGTCAGTTCCTTGCGACGAAGGCATTCAGCTTTGGTCAGGGTACGTTTCAGTTTCTGATCAGCTTTTTCGTGATGCTTTACCTGTTGTTCTTCTTCATCCGGGATGGCCGTGAGCTGGTTGCACGAATCAGAAAGGCCATTCCGCTCAGCGATGCGCAGAAGCGGCGGTTGTTCAACAAGTTCACGCGTGTGGTGCGAGCGACGGTCAAGGGCAATATTGTCGTAGCCATTACCCAAGGGGCGCTGGGCGGAATTATCTTCGCCGTGCTCGGGATATCAGGCGCCTTGCTCTGGGGTGTGCTGATGGCGTTTCTGTCGTTGTTGCCGGCGGTGGGGGCGGGCCTGATCTGGACGCCCGTAGCGATCTATTTCCTGATGACCGGAGCGATCTGGCAAGGCGTGGTACTGACGCTTTACGGAATCTTGGTGATTGGCCTGGTAGACAATATCCTCAGGCCCATTCTGGTCGGCAAGGACACCAAAATGCCGGACTACGTCGTGCTCATTTCGACGTTGGGGGGGCTGGCTTTGTTCGGATTGAACGGTTTTGTTATCGGCCCATTGGTGGCCGCACTGTTCATCTCTACCTGGGGCCTTTTCACTTCGCCTGAAGAGTCTGACATGGCGCAGCTGGACAGGGCTTCAAGGGAAAAGGGGCCGGCGTGAGCCAGCCCCTAAGCGATCACATCAGGCGCTTGCCGTCTTCACGCGTAATGATGACGGTCGCGGAACGTGGCCTGCGGCCCGGGCCGTCCGGCCAAGTGCTCGTGTAGTTCGTTGCCGTCGAGCCTTCGCCGGGATGTTGAATATTGACGAATAGGGTTCGGAAATCAGGTGTCGCTGTGATCCCCGTCACCTCTGCGCCCTTGGGTCCGACCAGGAACCGCTTGGTCTCGCCGGTTTTGGGGTCGGATACCAGCATCTGGTTGTTACCAAATGGCCCTGCGCTCAGCTGGCTGCCGCTCATGTCGGTCTGAATCCATAGACGGCCTTCGTCATCGAACCATAGCCCGTCCGGGCTGGCCATGATGCTGCTGTCGTCGAGTGGTTTCCCTTTCGGACTGCGGCTGTTTTCCTGAGGGCCAGCGAGAAGATAGAGGTCCCAGCTGAATCGCGTTCCAGCGAAGTCGCGGCTCTCCTCGCGCCACCGGATGATATGACCAAACGGGTTCGGTGCCCGCGGGTTGGAAGCGTCGGCTTCCTGACGGCCGCTGTTGTTGGTGAGGGTGAAGTAGACTTCGCCCGTATCAGGGTTCACCGCACCCCACTCCGGTCGGTCCATCTTGGTTGCGCCGACGATGTCTGCTGCCAGGCGGGTGTTGATCAGGACTTCACCTTGGTCAGCGAACTTCACGTCGGCAGCATCGCAGGCCCGCTGGAACGCTGGGTCTGCATGGTCCAGCGCAAGCCAGTCGCCACTCCCGTCGGCGTTGAAACGCGCCACATAGAGGATGCCGTCGTCCAGCAGGCGTCCATCGCTGCGTTGCGGTCGGTACTTGTCGCGACTGACGTACTTGTAGATGTACTCGTTCTGCGAGTCGTCTCCCGAGTAGCAGACGACGGGGCGACCTGGCTTGACTGGGGCGAACACCAGCCCTTCGTGGGCGAAACGACCCAGCGCCGTGTGCTTCACCGGGGTTGAATTGGGGTCGAACGGGTCTATCTCAACTACCCAGCCGAAGGTGTTTGGCTCGTTGCGATAGTCCTCCTGCGGAGCCTCGGCCATCCGTGTCGCATTGAACCGCTCGAACTCATCGCCCGCGACTGTCTCCCAGCCGTAGCGGCCGCTGCCGCGTATGCCATAACGGCTGAGCTCGCGTGGGGTTTCACTGTCGGCGGTGGCGAAGTAACCAGCCCAGTTCTCCTCGCAGGTCAGATAAGTGCCCCACGGCGTGTGGCCGTTGGCGCAGTTGTTGAGGGTACCTCGGGTCGACGTCCCGCTCGGGCTATAGCGCGTACGCATCAGCGCATGACCACTGGCCGGGCCTTCGATGCGCATCGGGGTGGCGCCGGTAATGCGGCGATTTCGGGCGGTCGGCAGTACCGACCATTCGCCTCGTGGGCCGCGGCGGATTTCCACGACGGATACGCCATGCGCGTTAATTTCTTTACGCACTTCGTCTACATTGGTGCGCTTGCCGTCTACCACCGTTGGGCCGTTGCGGTGGAGCAGGGGAGCGTCGATATACTCGTGATTGAGGACCAGCAAGCCGTGGTCGCTCTGGCGCCCGCCGTGTTTCGCGTTCATCGGGAAGAAGTGCATCCCATCGTGATGCATGCCCACCTGCTGAGCCTGATCTTCTGCGCTATTGCTGCCATCTTCGAGCCAGGCCGGATAGCGACCGGTAATAGGGGTGCCCCACGGGATGAAGGTTGTCGCGGAGTACCCGGCCGGTACCGTGATGGCATCTGCGCGAGTAACTGCAACCGGGGTGAAGGGCAGGCGCGTACGGCGCTTGAACGGAATATCCTTGAGTTCCCGGGCCGTAGGCTCGGCTGCTTGTACGAGTCCGGGAAGCGACGCGCCAAGAAACGCCAAGGCGCCCATTGCTGCGCCGCCAGCGAGTACTTTGCGGCGACCAATCGAGATCACCTCCTGGATATGCGGATTCGTTGAATGGTTACTGGGCAACTCGTCCCCGTTGCCGAACAGAATGTCTTTGTTCTCAGTAATCACGGCGCAGCTCCATAACGATTTGTTGTCGGAGCCATGACGCTAAATTGCATATGCGACAAGAGAATGACAGTAGTGCGTTTGGCCGACGAAGAGCAGGCGCATGTAACGTTTCTGCTGTGAAAAAAAAAGCCCCGGCACAGGTGCCGGGGCTTTTTCACTACACCGCAGCTTTGGAAGCTGCGAACCTGTTCTTAGTGGAACTGGTTCATGGTGTTGTCTTTACCGCTTGCCTTCAGAGCAGCTTCGCCAGCGAAGTACTCCTTGTGGTTGTCGCCGATGTCGGAACCAGCCATGTTCTGGTGCTTGACGCAGGCGATACCCTGACGCAGTTCCTGACGCTGAACGCCCTTCACGTAGGCCAGCATGCCCTGGTCGGCGAAGTAGCCCTTGGCCAGGTTGTCGGTCGACAGCGCGGCGGTGTGGTAGGTCGGCAGGGTGATCAGGTGGTGGAAGATGCCGGCGTGAGCCGAACCGTCACGCTGGAAGGTACGGATCTTCTCGTCTGCAACCTGGGCCAGTTCGGTTTCGTCGTACTCGACGCTCATCAGCTTGGCGCGGTCGTAAGCAGAAACGTCCTTGCCTTCGGCTACGAATGCGTCGAACACCTGCTGGCGGAAGTTCAGAGTCCAGTTGAACGACGGGCTGTTGTTGTAGACCAGCTTGGCGTTCGGGATGGTCTTGCGGATTTCGTCGACCATGGCTGCGATCTGGCCAACGTGCGGCTTCTCGGTTTCGATCCACAGCAGGTCAGCACCGTTCTGCAGCGAGGTGATGCAGTCCAGTATGCAGCGCGCTTCACCGGTGCCAGCACGGAACTGGAACAGGTTGGACGGCAGACGCTTCGGACGCAGCAGCTTGCCTTCGCGCTTGATGACGACGTCGCCGTTGCCCAGAGCGGCTTCGGAAACTTCTTCGCAATCCAGGAAGGAGTTGTACAGGTCGCCCAGGTCGCCCGGCTCTTTGGTCACAGCGATCTGCTTGGTCAGGCCGGCACCCAGGGAGTCGGTACGCGCAACGATCACGCCGTTGTCGATGCCCAGCTCAAGGAAGGCGTAGCGAACGGCGGCGATCTTGGCGAGGAAGTCGGCGTGCGGAACGGTCACTTTACCGTCCTGGTGGCCGCACTGCTTCTCGTCGGATACCTGGTTTTCGATCTGGATGCAGCACGCACCAGCTTCGATCATGCGCTTGGCCAGCAGGTAGGTGGCTTCCGGGTTACCGAAGCCAGCATCGATGTCGGCGATGATCGGTACGATGTGGGTTTCGTAGTTGTCGATCTGATTCTGGATCTCGGCAGCCTTGGCGTTGTCGCCAGCTTCACGAGCAGCATCCAGGGCGGTGAAGAGCAGGTCCAGTTCGCGGCTGTCAGCCTGACGCAGGAAGGTGTACAGCTCCTCGATCAGGTCGGAAACGGCGGTCTTCTCGTGCATGGACTGGTCCGGCAGCGGGCCGAACTCGGAACGCAGGGCAGCAACCATCCAGCCGGACAGGTAGAGGTAGCGCTTGTTGGTGGTCTTCAGGTGCTTCTTGATGGAGATCAGCTTCTGCTGACCAATGAAGCCGTGCCAGCAGCCGAGGGACTGCGTGTAGACGGACGAGTCGGCGTCGTACTCGGCCATGTCCTTGCGCATGATGTCGGCGGTGTACTGAGCAATTTCCAGACCGGTCTTGAAGCGGTTCTGGGCGCGCATGCGAGCGACGGACTCAGGGTTGATAGCGGCCCAGCTGCTGCCGTATTGCTCTTTCAGGGCGGCAACTGCCTTGATGTCGTCTTGATATGCGGACATGTTCAATCCTTCAAAATAAGTGTGGTTGAGCACCGACTTTTCCCACCGAAACCTACGTGCTATCGCTGATCATTGCGGGCAACACGCGGCAGAGCGTCGAAATATCGACTGGGACGAGGATTGAACCAAGAGAAGGGTGGATCCGATCGCCGGGCTGGTTCCGGTTGCTGCGCCCACAGCCGGCGTGGCTGCCGTGTGCGCTACAACAACGAGAAGCGGTCAGTCTGGCTGATGCGTCAATCGCTACCCCGTCCCTCAGGACGACTCGTTCCAGTCGCAACCTCGTCAGTCCGCCTTGTGGGCAGTACAGTCACGGAACGGCTCGGCTGGTTGGCTTGAGCACGCCCCGGAGACCCTTGCCAGGGCCCCTGGTTAGCGGGAGCGGGGCAATAATGCTCCGCTGAAAAGGCATCGTCAATCGTTTTGTAGTGTTTTTTTTGCGGCACTACATTCTCGCGTTGGGGTCGCGCAGAAGGGGCCGCTATCAGTCCAGGACATCGACCTTCAGGCGCATCGACAGATTCTGGCTGCTCTGTGTCGAATAGCGGCGTAGCGTGCCGCGCTGTTCAGAGTCCGCGCTTTCGTCGATGCCGCCGATGGTGATCCACTCGCCGACGCGACCGCTGACCCGGGTATCGGCGTTCTGCATCTCGACCACACCGCTGCGGCCCTGTGCGAGCCGATCACGAGTGCTGCTGATGCTGATCTGCACCCGATCGCCGTGGACGGTCGCAGTGGCATAGAAGCCCCGAAGAACGTCGCGATACTGCGTCTGCTGGTAAATCTGGCCGTAACCGTCGGTGCCCTGGGTCGTCAGTGGCACACTTTGACCAACCTGAATCAGGGCTGGGTAGCCCTCGCTGGCCTGCACCTGTTGAATTCCACCATCTCGGCTGTTGGTACTGCGACGGATGATGCGTACCCGATCGCGACCGGCGATCTCGCCGCGCCCGGTTTCGAACTCGACGTCACCGGAACGCACGCTTCCATCGACCTGATAACCGCCTGCGCTGCTGCTTGCCGAGTCCTGCGTGTCGACGCTGATGAGCAGACGCTTCGGCGCGACGTCCAGCTGATCGATTACCCGCCGCAGTTCGCTGATCATCGAGTCAGGTGCATTGACGATCAGCTGATTGCCGTAGGCTGTGACCCGACCCTGATTGCCCAGTACAGACTCGGCCACGGGAATCACATCCTCGGCCATGCGGTTGTTGAGCTGGATGACCTCGGTTGCTGCGTGTAGTGGCAGGCAAAGACTGAGCGAGGCGGTCAACAGCAAGGTACGAAGGGTCATAGCAGAAAGCTCCGTAAGTTCGCATCCGACAGCCCATGATCCCACGCCTTGTCGAACTCTGCCTGGCGCATACGCACTCGACCCAGGTCACGATACAAGGCATATCCGGCGTACTGGTCAGCCTTGGGCCTTTCCAATAGACCGCAGTCGTCAGCGATGAGGTACGCGCCGCTGGTCGCGGGATGGTCGGGATTCAGCTTGCGAATATGCAGGTTGCTGGTGAGCCGACGGGCTAGCTGAAGGAGGCGGTGGCCTTCCTTGATCGCCCGTGTTGGATCGGCGACCAGAATGCGCAGCTGGTTGCGCGGATGAGACAGCAGCAGGCGGGTGCACGCCTGTTGGACGCTGCTGTGGTGATACAGCCAAGGTTCGAGGTCCGTGGTGAAGATGCAGACGCAACGCTTTGTCTGCTGCAGCATGGCCAATGCATGCTGGCGAACCTCGATGGGTTTGCTGAAACTTTGCAGTGGGGCGCTTTGGCCTAACTGAAAGGACGCGACGTCCCAAGTCTCGGGCTCGGGGATATCAGCCTGAGGGTTATGCACTGAGAAACGCCCCGGGGAATGGAAGTCGATGGCCGGAAGTTCGGCCTGATCTTCTTGTTCGTCCGAGGCGTTATCGCTCATGAGGGCTCAGTGGCTGCGGCGGAGCATGTCGACATGGGGAATGCCGGCTTCGAGAAACTCGTCGCTGACGACTTCGAAACCAAGCCGCTCATAGAATGCGGTGGCATGAACCTGAGCCGTCAACTTCTGTTCAGCTAGGCCGCGGCGTTCGGCCTCGGCAATGACCGCACGCATCAGCGCATCGCCGACGTTCATGCCGCGCCAGTCGCGCAGCACTGCTACCCGTCCGATCTGGCCATCGGCTAGCAGCCGGGCGGTGCCGATTGGATAGTCACCTTCCAAAGCGAGAAAATGGATAGCGTCAGCATCATCGGCGTCCCATTCCTGCTCGGGCGGAACAGCCTGCTCGGCAATGAAAACTGCCTCACGGATACGCCGTAGCTCGGCATTATCCTGCTGCCAGTCGGCAATCCGTACCTGAACGCTATTCATCAGCAAACTCCAGACTTCCTTGTTTGACCAGTTCGCACAAAAGGCTACGCCCATCATCGTCGCTCAGCCAAGCGCCCACGTTCTCGGCATGCAGCGCATCTGCCGAGCAAATCAGCTTGAGCAATTCACGCAGGCCGGCAGGCAGCAACCGACTTTGTCCGCTGGCAAACAGTAGCAGTCCGATATCCACTTCGCTCCAGGCCAGGCGAGCAGCGGGGTTGCGGACCAGCAGGGCGCCATCTTCAAGGGCGGAAAGCAAATCGGCTTCGTCGATGCCAGGACCTTCTACACGCTCGGGATAGCGAGGTTCTGTCATGAACTGGCCAAACCAGGTCAGCAACAGGCGTTCGTCGCTCATATGTTCGGTGAGCAGTGCTTTCAGACGATCCAGTGCATCGCTCTGAATCTGGTACGGATCGTCGGTCGGCTGCAGATCGGCGTCGCTGTAGCGGTCTTCGTCGGGCAGGAACTGCGCAAGGAAATCGGTGAAGTGAGTCAGAACCTCCGCTGCGCTCGGTGCGCGGAAGCCGACCGAATAGGTCATGCAGGCATCTTCGGCTGTGCCGAAATGGGCGAGGCGGGGGGGCAGGTAAAGCATGTCGCCAGGCTCCAATACCCACTCATCAGTACCCTGGAAGTCGGCAAGAATCCGCAGATCGCCATGGGCGAGCATCGGACTGTCGCTGTCGCACATCTGCCCGATGCGCCAGCGGCGCTGTCCATGCGCTTGTAGCAGGAACACGTCGTAATTGTCGAAATGCGGACCGACGCCGCCGCCCGGGGCGGCATAGCTGATCATCACGTCATCGATGCGCCAGTTGGGGAGGAAACGGAAGTGTTCGATCAGGTCGGCAACATCCGGCACCAGCTGATCCACGGCTTGCACCAGCAGGGTCCAGTCGCGCTCGGGAAGCTGCTGATAGGTGTCCTCGGCAAATGGGCCACGGCGAAGCTCCCAAGGGCTTTCGCCGTGTTCGATGACAAGGCGGGATTCGACTTCCTCTTCCAGCGAGAGGCCGGCCAGCTCGTCTGGGGAGATGGGGCTTTGGAAGTCCGGAATGGCTTGGCGGATGAGAAGAGGTTTCTTCTGCCAGTAGTCGCGCAGAAATTCCCGGGCGCTGATGCCGCCCAGGATTTGAAGTGGAATGTCAGAAGTCATGCGTAACACCTTGCTCTATATACAGAGCTGAAAATAAAAACGCCCGGCACAGCCGGGCGTGCATGCATGGGTTCGCTCAGATGCGCTTGGCCTGCGCAACTGCGTTGCCGATGTAGTTGGCCGGGGTCAGCTTGCGCAGCTCAGCCTTGGCTTCAGCCGGAATGTCGAGGCCGTCGATGAACGCCTGCAGGGCGTCTGGCGTGATGCCTTTGCCGCGGGTCAGGTCCTTCAGCTTCTCGTAGGCGTTCTCCACGGCGTAGCGGCGCATGACGGTCTGCACCGGCTCAGCCAGCACTTCCCAGCAGGCGTCGAGGTCTTCGGCGATGCGGGCCGCGTTAAGCTCGAGTTTGCCAATACCCTTGAGGCTGGCTTCGTAGGCGATGACGCTGTGGGCGAAGCCGACGCCGAGATTGCGCAGCACGGTGGAGTCAGTCAGGTCACGCTGCCAGCGGGAAATCGGCAGCTTGCTCGCCAGATGCTGGAACAGCGCGTTGGCGATGCCGAGATTGCCTTCGGAGTTTTCGAAGTCGATCGGGTTGACCTTGTGCGGCATGGTGGACGAGCCGATCTCGCCCGCTACGGTCTTCTGCTTGAAGTAGCCGAGGGAGATGTAGCCCCACACGTCGCGGTCGAAGTCGATGAGAATGGTGTTGAAACGCGCAATGGCGTCGAACAGCTCGGCGATGTAGTCGTGCGGCTCGATCTGCGTCGTGTAGGGGTTCCAGGTCAGGCCGAGGTCACCTTCGATGAACTCGCGCGCGTTGGCTTCCCAGTCGATATCCGGATAAGCGCTCAGATGGGCGTTGTAGTTGCCCACGGCGCCGTTGATCTTGCCCAGCAGCGGAACGGCTGCAACCTGCGCAATCTGACGCTCCAGGCGGTAAACGACGTTCGCCAGCTCTTTTCCAAGCGTGGTCGGCGACGCGGGTTGGCCATGGGTGCGCGATAGCATCGGCACGTCAGCGAACTGCACCGCGAGGCTGCGGATCGATTCGGCGACCTGGCGCATCAGCGGCAGCAGGACGCTGTCGCGCCCTTCGCGAAGCATCAGCGCATGGGAGAGGTTGTTGATGTCTTCGCTGGTACAGGCGAAGTGGATGAACTCGTTGACCTTGGCCAGTTCGGGCAGCTGCTTGGCCTGCTCCTTGAGCAGGTACTCAACTGCTTTGACGTCATGGTTGGTGGTGCGCTCGAACTCCTTGACGCGCTCGGCATGTTCCAGCTGGAAGTTCTCGGCCAACTGATTCAGCACGGCATTGGCTTCGCTGGAGAAGGGCGCAACTTCCGGAACGCCTGGATGAGCAGCGAGGCGCTGGAGCCAGCGGACTTCGACCTGAACACGGCAGCGGATCAAGCCGAATTCGCTGAAGATCGGGCGCAGGGCGCTGGTTTTGCCGGCGTAGCGGCCATCGACGGGGGAAACCGCCGTGAGCGAGGAAAGCTGCATAGAGGGCATTCTCGGACAGTCAGGCAACGAAAAGAGGGCGCAGATTATACACGAATGCACCGGCTGAGCCCGGCACATTCGCTGCGGTTAATGGTCCTCGCCCTGAGTGGAGCGAAGCCTTGGATAGAGCGCATCGAGCAACTTGCGACGGCTGAAGATGAGCTGCCAGCGATGCCCGCCGAGCTGGCGCCAGAGGCGCGCCGAGCGGATGCCGGAAAGCAGCAGGGCGCGAATCTTGGCCGCATTGTCCGTCTGCTGCAGGTGACGCATATCGCCCTGAACCTGGATGCGTTGGCGGAAGGTACTCAAGGTGTCCTGATATAGCCCGCCGAACGAGGCGACGACGTTCTCGTGGGTGATGCCGAAGTGCTCGACCTGCTGCTGGATCTGGTCCAGACGGCTGCCGATGACCTGAAGCATGTCATCACGTTTGTCCAGCTGGCGCTCCAGGCCGATCATTGCCAGTGCGTAACGTAGCGGCTCGCGCTGCAGCGTGCTGCTGTCGCGCTCCAGTGCGCCAACCAGCGCGCGGTAGCCATCACGCAGGTTGAGATCGTCGCCGCCATAGATCTCCAGCGTGGTTTGCGGATTGCGCGCCAGCAGGCTGCCGAGCATGCAGGCAAGTGAGGCGTTCGGCACTTGGCCGGTGCGTGCAATGCGATCTACCAGCGTTGCGGCTTCGAACACCGCACCAAGCGCGATCAGCTGCTCATCCAGCGCCTTCATGGGCGGCCCTCGAACCAAGGCTCGGCCTGCTCGATCACGCCGCCACCCAGACAGATTTCGCCGTCGTAGAACACGACCGACTGGCCCGGTGTTACCGCCCGTTGTGGTGCCTCGAACACGGCCCGGTAACCCTCTGCGGTCTTTTCCAGCGTGCAGGCTTGATCGCTCTGGCGATAACGAACCTTGGCGGTCAGCTTGAGTGGCGTGCTGAGGTCGATGGGGTTCACCCAGTAGATTTCGGATGCTAGCAGGGCGCGGGAAAACAGCCATGGATGGTCGTTGCCCTGGCCGACCACCAGCGCATTGCGCTGCAGGTCTTTGCTCAAGACGTACCAGGGCTCGTCCGATGCATCTTTCAAGCCGCCTATCCCCAGCCCCTGGCGCTGGCCAATGGTGTGATACATCAAACCATGGTGGCGGCCGATCACTTCGCCGTCGACGGTTTCGATGTTGCCCGGCTGCGCCGGAAGATACTGCTTGAGGAAGTCGCTGAAGCGCCGCTCGCCGATGAAGCAGATGCCGGTGGAATCTTTCTTTTTCGCCGTAGCGAGGTCGTACTTCTCCGCGATCGCGCGGACTGCTGGCTTTTCCAGCTCGCCAACGGGAAACAGCGTCTTGCCTAGCTGCTCGCCGCCGACCGCATGCAGGAAGTAGCTCTGGTCCTTGTTCGGGTCCAGCCCCTTGAGCAGCTCGCTGCGTCCGTCACGGTCACGGCGACGGACGTAATGACCCGTGGCGATCAGGTCGGCGCCGAGCATCAGTGCGTAATCGAGGAACGCCTTGAACTTGATTTCGCGATTGCAGAGGATATCCGGGTTCGGTGTGCGCCCGGCCTTGTACTCAGCAAGGAAGTGCTCGAAGACGTTGTCCCAGTACTCGGCTGCGAAGTTGGCCGTGTGCAGCTTGATGCCGATCCGATCGCAGACGGCCTGGGCATCGGCAAGGTCTTCTTTGGCAGTGCAGTATTCCGTGCCATCGTCCTCTTCCCAGTTCTTCATGAACAGGCCTTCGACCTGGTAGCCCTGCTCGAGCAGCAGGAGGGCCGAAACGGAAGAATCCACTCCGCCGGACATGCCAACGATTACGCGAGTTTTTTCCGGGGCGGTTAGGGTCGTTACAGACATAGGAATACGCTGAGGTTTTGCAAGGGGGCGCAATTCTAACAGGCCAGCCGCTGGCTGACGAAGCCGTGATCAGTTGCGAATCACTTCAAGCGAATGCAGGGGGCCGCTCAGGTAATCATCGATGCAGCGGGGCACCAGCTCGCTGCGCCAGCGGTCCGGCTGCTCGGCCAGCTCTTCGCGGCTCAACCACCGGGCTGCGACGATACCCTCATCGAGCGTGCGCTGTGGATCATGCTGCAGCGCTTTGGCCGCGAAACAGACGCGCTGATAGGTCACGCCATTGCTGGGCGCGGTGTACAGGTAAATGCCGATGACACCGGTGAGCTCGACATCCCAACCGGTTTCTTCGAGGGTTTCCCGCACGGCTGCCTCTCGCAGATTTTCGTTGGCTTCCAGGTGCCCGGCAGGCTGATTGAGTACGAGACGGCCTGCCTTGAGTTCTTCCACCAGCAGGAAGCGGCCCTGATTCTCGATCACGGTTGCGACAGTGATATGCGGTTGCCAATCCATAGGAGCTGCCTCGTGTAAATGATCGGATGATAGGGAGCCCGATCTCGGAAAGCACGAACCCCGGCGCAGGGCCGGGGTTCGTGGTGACGCTCAGGCCTGGGTTCAGGCGTTCAGCGCCGCCAGAGCTGAGTTGAAGGTGGCGCTGGGGCGCATCACCTTGCTGGTCAGCTCGGGGTTGGAGCGGTAGTAGCCGCCGATGTCGACCGGCTTGCCCTGAACGGCAGCGAGTTCGTCAACGATGGTGGCTTCCTGCTCGGTCAGCTGCTTGGCCAGCGGAGCGAAGTGGGCTTTGAGTTCAGCGTCTTCGTCCTGCGCCGCCAGGGCCTGAGCCCAGTACAGTGCGAGGTAGAAGTGGCTGCCGCGGTTGTCGAGCTGACCAACCTTGCGCGCCGGCGACTTGTTGTTGTCCAACAGTTTGCCGGTAGCCTGGTCCAGAGTCTTGCCGAGGATCTTGGCCTTGACGTTGCCGGTCTTGATTCCGGTTTCTTCCAGGGACACGGCCAAGGCGAGGAACTCACCCAGGGAGTCCCAGCGCAGGTAGTTTTCTTCCACCAGCTGCTGCACGTGCTTTGGTGCGGAGCCACCAGCTCCAGTTTCGTACATGCCGCCACCAGCCATCAGCGGAACGATGGAAAGCATTTTCGCCGAGGTACCCAGTTCCATGATCGGGAACAGGTCGGTCAGGTAGTCGCGTAGCACGTTGCCGGTCACCGAAATGGTGTCCTGCCCACGGATCATGCGCTCCATGCTGACGCGAATGGCCTCGTTGTAGCCCATGATGCGGATGTCCAGGCCACTCAGATCGTGATCCTTGAGATAGGTTTCCACTTTCTCCTGCAGCTGACGATCGTGGGCGCGCTCCGGGTCCAGCCAGAAGATCGCCGGGGTGTTCGACTGACGGGCGCGGGTAACGGCCAGCTTGACCCAATCGCGGATCGGGGCGTCCTTGGTCTGGCAGGCGCGCCAGATGTCGCCTTTCTCGACTTCGTGCTGCATCAGAACGGTGCCGTCGGCCAGAACGACGCGCATGGTGCCGTCGGCCTGCATTTCGAAGGTCTTGTCGTGCGAGCCGTATTCCTCAGCCTTTTGAGCCATCAGGCCAACGTTCGGCACGCTGCCCATGGTGACCGGGTCGAAGGCACCATTGGTTTTGCAGAAGTTGATCATTTCCTGGTAGATGCGGGCGTAAGTGCTTTCCGGCATTACCGCTTTGGTGTCCTTCTGCTTGCCGTCCTTACCCCACATCTGACCAGAGTTGCGGATCATTGCCGGCATCGAGGCGTCGACGATGACGTCGCTCGGGATGTGCAGGTTGGTGATGCCCTTGACCGAATCGACCATCGCCATTTCCGGACGATGGGCGTAGACCTCATGGATGTCGTGCAGAATTTCTTCCTGCTGCGAGACGGGCAGCGACTTGATCTTGTCGTAGACGCTGCTGATGCCGTTGTTCGGATTGACGCCCAGCTCCTTGAACAGTTCGCCGTACTTGTCGAACACGTCCTTGTAGTAAACGCTGACCGCATGGCCGAAGACGATCGGGTGCGAGATCTTCATCATGGTGGCCTTGACGTGCAGCGACCACATCACGCCGGTTTCCTTGCAGTCCTGCAGGGTTTCTTCGAAGAACGCGCGCAGCTTGTTGCAGCTCATGAACATGCCGTCGAGCACTTCGCCTTCCTGCAGGGCGAGCTGCTTCTTGACTTCCACCTTGCCGTCTTTGCCGACGAACTCGATGCGCACGTCACCGGCTTTTTCCATGGTGATCGATTGTTCGCTGGAAAAGAAATCGCCGCCGCGCATGTAGTCGGCGTGGGACTGCGACGCCTTGCTCCACTTGCCCATGGAGTGCGGGTGCTTGCGGGCATAGGCCTTGACTGCGGCCGGGGCGCGACGGTCGGAGTTCCCCTCACGCAGGACCGGATTCACGGCACTGCCGAGCACCTTGCTGTAACGCGCGCGTGCGTCTTTCTCGGCGTCGGTCTGTGGGTCTTCCGGGAAGTTGGGAATGTTGTAGCCGAGGGCTTGCAGCTCGGCGATGGCTGCTTTGAGCTGCGGTACGGAGGCGCTGATGTTCGGCAGCTTGATGATGTTGGCATCGGGCTGATTGGTCAGTTCGGCAAGCTTGGCGAGGTCGTCGTCGACTTTCTTGTCAGCGTCCAACTGGTCGGCAAAACTCGCAAGAATGCGCCCTGCAAGAGAGATGTCGCGTGTTTCGACGGCTATCTCAGCGGAGGCGGCGAAGGCTTCTACAATTGGAAGAAGCGAATAGGTGGCCAGGGCTGGAGCTTCGTCGGTGAAGGTATAGATGATCTTCGAAGGGGTGGACATTTAGCGTTAACTCTCTTCTTGCTGGGCGTGCACAGGATCCCGAGTGCGCCGGGTAGGCGCCCTGGCTCTTCGTTTGGTGAGCCAGAAGGGGATTAGCCGCGGTGATGATGGATGCACCAATAGAGTGTCGAGCATTTGAACCAGGGAGCTGCGGTAGCAACTCTGAGGTTTCAAGAGGCGGGTCTTGTACAAGACAGGCTCGTCCCTTATGACTTGTTAGTCATCCGAGAAGTATACCATTGCGCCACCCTCTGGCAGAACGGCATTGCGCATACGACGAACGAACATGTAGTTTCAGGCGATTCGAGTGGGTTACCCTCAAACGACGATCGATGTCTAACCACGAAGACGGAGTCCAGCATGGGATACCAAAAGATCCAGGTGCCATCCAGCGGTGACAAAATTACCGTTAATGCCGACAACACCCTGAACGTCCCCAACAACCCGATCATTCCTTATATAGAAGGGGATGGTATCGGAGTCGATATCAGCCCGGTGATGATCAAAGTCGTGGATGCCGCCGTGCAGAAGGCCTATGGCGGTCAGCGCAAGATTGCCTGGATGGAAATCTACGCGGGCGAGAAGGCGACACAGGTCTACGACCAGGACACCTGGCTGCCGAAGGAGACCCTGGAAGCCGTTCGTGATTACGTGGTGTCAATCAAGGGCCCCCTGACCACTCCGGTCGGCGGTGGCATCCGCTCCTTGAACGTTGCGCTGCGCCAAGAGCTTGATCTCTACGTCTGTCAGCGTCCGGTTCGCTGGTTCACCGGTGTGCCTAGCCCGGTCAAGAAGCCGGGTGACGTTGACATGGTGATCTTTCGTGAAAACTCCGAAGACATCTACGCCGGCGTAGAGTGGAAGGCTGGCTCCCCTGAGGCGGAGAAAGTCATCAAGTTCCTTACCGAAGAAATGGGCGTCAAGAAGATTCGCTTCACAGAAAACTGTGGCATCGGCATCAAGCCGGTTTCACTGGAAGGCACCAAGCGCTTGGTTCGTAAAGCCCTGCAGTACGCGGTCGACAATGACCGTAGCTCGGTCACTATCGTGCACAAAGGCAACATCATGAAGTTCACCGAAGGTGCCTTCAAGGAGTGGGGCTATGAGGTGGCTCGCGACGAGTTCGGCGCTGAGCTGCTGGATGGTGGGCCCTGGATGCAGTTCAAGAATCCGAATACCGGCAAGAATATCGTCGTGAAAGACGCCATCGCTGACGCCATGCTGCAACAGATTCTGCTGCGCCCGGCTGAGTACGATGTCATTGCCACGCTCAACCTGAACGGTGACTACTTGTCCGATGCCTTGGCCGCCGAAGTGGGCGGTATCGGTATCGCTCCTGGCGCGAACCTGTCCGACACCGTAGCCATGTTCGAGGCGACCCACGGCACTGCGCCGAAGTACGCCGGCCAAGATAAGGTCAACCCCGGCTCTTTGATTCTTTCCGCCGAGATGATGCTGCGTCACATGGGCTGGGTAGAAGCAGCGGACCTGATCATCAAGTCGACCGAAAGCGCTATCGCAGCCAAGACCGTGACCTACGACTTCGAGCGGCTGATGGAAGGCGCGCAGCTGATGTCATGCTCGCAGTTCGGCGATGCAATGATCAGTCATATGTAACGCGACCTGACGAAAAAAAGGCCGATCATCTGATCGGCCTTTTTGTTTGTTTCGTGAAACGTCAGGCGTCTACGGTGGAAACACCCTGAGCAGCAGGGGCCGTCGCTTCAGACATGGCCTGCTGCGGCCTGATGTCGGTTGCGTGGAGGCCTTTCGGACCCTGCAGGATATTGAACATGACCGCTTGCCCAGCTTTCAGAGTTCGGTAGCCTTCCATCTGGATGGCTGAGTAGTGGGCGAACAGGTCCTCATCGCCGCCGTCTGCTACGATGAAGCCATAGCCTTTGGCGTTGTTGAACCACTTGACCTTACCGCTTAGCATGCTGTTATCCCTCTGCAAAGGAGTCCATTACTGGAGTAACATCCATTTCATTCCGCGCTTATGCAGCCCGAGGCCTCATGTTGCGCAACCCGTTTGCCCTTGTAGGCACATACTGTTTGTATCATCGTTTTGCCGATAGTCAAGGCGACTCGTCAGCTGGCTGCGAAGCTGTCCATATTTATCTGGCCCCGGCGCCACGACCTAGAACCGTTATGCGCATGCATGCATTTGCTCAGATTCGACTAACATTCAATCAGGACCGGCCCTTAGGGGACGAAGACGACGCGTCTGGCCTCGCTGTTCAGGAGGCCAAGCCAGAATTGAAGGCACCACCGATGTATAGAGTTGTCATGTTTAATGACGACTACACACCGATGGATTTTGTCGTCGAGGTGCTGGAAGGCATTTTTAATCACAGCAGGGAGCAGGCCACCAAGATCATGCTGGCCGTCCATACCGAGGGGCAGGCAGTTTGCGGGCTGTATACCCGTGATGTGGCCGAAACCAAAGCGATGCAAGTGAATCAATATGCAAGGGAATGCCAGCACCCGCTGCTTTGTGAGATCGAGAAGGACGGTTAACTCCGATTGCTGGGGAAGAGGTGAAAGCTATGTTGAACCGTGAGCTCGAAGTCACTCTGAATCTGGCTTTCAAAGAGGCACGTACCAAGCGTCATGAATTCATGACGGTTGAACACCTCCTGTTGGCCCTACTGGACAATGAAGCGGCTGCGACCGTGTTGCGGGCCTGTGGCGCGAGCCTGGACAAGCTGCGCCACGATCTGCAGGAGTTCATTGACTCCACCACTCCACTTATTCCACAGCATGATGAAGAGCGTGAAACCCAGCCAACACTAGGGTTTCAGCGCGTTCTGCAGCGTGCGGTGTTCCATGTTCAGAGCTCCGGCAAGCGCGAGGTGACAGGCGCCAACGTGCTGGTGGCAATCTTCAGTGAGCAGGAGAGTCAGGCCGTATTCCTGCTCAAGCAGCAGAATGTGGCGCGTATCGATGTCGTCAACTATATCGCGCATGGGATTTCCAAGGTTCCAGGCAATGCCGGTAGCCCGGAAAGCGATGCGGAAATGCAGGATGAAGACGGCGGCGAGTCGGGAGCCTCCAGCAATCCGCTTGATGCCTATGCAAGCAATCTCAATGAGCTGGCACGTCAAGGGCGGATCGATCCGCTGGTAGGGCGCGAAAATGAGGTCGAGCGCGTTGCGCAGATTCTCGCGCGTCGGCGCAAGAACAATCCGCTTCTCGTCGGCGAGGCCGGCGTCGGCAAGACGGCGATTGCCGAAGGGCTGGCCAAGCGGATTGTGGACAACCAGGTTCCGGATCTGCTGGCCGACAGTGTCGTTTATTCGTTGGATCTGGGTGCACTGCTAGCTGGTACGAAATACCGCGGGGATTTCGAGAAGCGCTTCAAGGCGCTGCTTGGCGAGCTGCGCAAGCGTCCACATGCGATTCTCTTCATTGACGAGATTCATACCATCATCGGCGCTGGTGCTGCTTCGGGTGGGGTAATGGACGCTTCCAACCTACTCAAGCCGCTGCTTTCTTCAGGGGAGATTCGCTGCATCGGCTCCACGACTTTCCAGGAGTTTCGCGGAATCTTCGAGAAGGATCGCGCGCTGGCGCGGCGTTTCCAGAAGGTCGATGTGTCCGAGCCCTCGGTTGAGGACACCATTGGCATTCTGCGTGGGCTGAAGGGGCGTTTCGAGCAGCATCACCATATCGAGTACAGCGACGAGGCGCTTCGTGCGGCGGCGGAGCTGGCATCGCGTTATATCAACGATCGCCATATGCCTGACAAGGCGATTGACGTGATCGATGAAGCTGGCGCGTACCAACGGTTGCAGCCTGAGGATCAACGCGTCAAATGCATCGACGTCGAGCAGGTCGAGGACATCGTTGCGAAGATCGCACGCATCCCACCGAAGCACGTCAGCAGTTCGGACAAGGAGTTGCTGCGTAATCTTGAGCGTGACCTCAAGCTCACTGTGTTCGGACAGGACGATGCGATCGATTCGCTGGCAACCGCCATCAAGCTTTCTCGTGCAGGGTTGAAGGCGCCAGACAAGCCAGTCGGCTCGTTCCTCTTTGCCGGTCCGACCGGTGTGGGCAAGACCGAGGCTGCGCGTCAGCTGGCGCGCGCTCTGGGGGTCGAGCTGATTCGCTTTGACATGTCCGAGTATATGGAGCGCCATACCGTGTCCCGGCTCATCGGCGCACCTCCAGGTTACGTCGGGTTCGATCAGGGTGGTCTACTAACCGAGGCCATCACCAAACAGCCGCACTGTGTCCTGCTGCTGGACGAGATCGAGAAGGCGCACCCGGAGGTCTTCAACCTGCTGCTGCAGGTAATGGATCACGGCACGCTCACCGATAACAACGGGCGCAAGGCGGACTTCCGTAATGTGATCATCATCATGACCACTAACGCCGGTGCGGAAACTGCGGCGCGAGCCTCGATTGGTTTTACGCTGCAGGACCATGCGTCGGATGCGATGGAAGTGATCAAGAAGAGCTTTACGCCGGAATTCCGGAACCGTCTGGATACAATCATCCAGTTCGGCCGGCTGAGCCACGAAGTGATCAAGAGCATCGTCGACAAGTTCCTCATCGAACTGCAGGCGCAGCTCGAGGACAAGCATGTGACGCTGGAGGTGTCGGATGCGGCCCGCGGCTGGCTGGCCGAGCATGGCTACGATGCACAGATGGGGGCACGGCCAATGGCGCGGCTGATTCAGGACAAGATCAAGCGGCCTTTGGCCGAAGAGATCTTGTTCGGAGAGCTGGCGGAGCATGGTGGGGTGGTGCATATCGATATTCGGGACGGCGAACCGTTCTTCGAATTCGAGACTTCTGCCGAGCTGGCGTGACTGTCAGATGTGTCGAACGCCCGGCTTTTGCCGGGCGTTTTTTTGTCCGCCGGCTGTAGCGGGCCGAACTTTTAACGCAACAAAAAAGCCCGGTCAGAACCGGGCATTTTTTCTCGCAGCTCGCTTAGCGGGCGCGGTAGGTGATGCGACCCTTGCTCAGATCGTACGGGGTCAGTTCCACGCGAACCTTGTCACCGGTAAGAATCCGGATGTAGTTCTTGCGCATCTTTCCGGAGATGTGCGCAGTAACGACGTGCCCATTTTCCAACTCCACACGAAACATGGTGTTTGGCAGGGTGTCGACGACAGTACCTTCCATTTCGAAGCTGTCTTCTTTCGACATTCAGTAAAGTCCTCGGTGTCCAAATGAGTGACCCGGCGCATGCGTGCGCGGGCAAAAGCGGCAAGCATTGTGCCCGAAATGGGTCGATGAGCCAAGGACTTCAGCTGAGCGTCACCCAGCGTTGATTGACCAGCAGTTCGATTGGACGATATTCGGTCTTGTAATTCATCTTTCGGCAGTTCTTGATCCAGTAGCCGAGATACACGGCTTTCAGCCCAAGGCGCGCGGCTTCGCCGATCTGCCAGAGGATCGCATAGCGCCCCAGGCTGCGGCGCTCCTCTTCAGGATCGTAGAAGGTGTAGACCGCCGAAAGCCCATTAGGCAGTACATCGGTGACTGCTACGGCCAACAGCCGTCCGTCCAGCCTGAACTCGTAGAACCGCGAGAATGGAAGATCGCGCACCAGGAAGGTATTGAATTGCTCGCGACTGGGCGGATACATATCGCCATCGGCGTGCCGCTTCTCGATATAGCTGGCATAGAGCGTATAGAGCTCCTCGCTGAATGCCGGCCGAACACAGCGAACCTGCAGATCAGCGTTGCGTTTGAGTATCCGCCTTTGCTGACGGCTGAGGGCTGGCGCATCGACCGGGATGCGCGCCGGAATGCACGCCGAGCAGCGCTGGCAGTGCGGACGGTAGAGGTGATCGCCGCTGCGGCGGAAGCCCATCTCTGAAAGCTCCGCATACACCTGTGCATCCATCGGCTGGCTGGGGTCGAGAAACAGGGTGGTGGCCTGTTCGTCGGGCAGGTAGCTGCACGCATGGGGCTGGGTGGCGTAGAACTTGAGGCGAGCCAGTGAAGTCATGGTCAACTCTCAGAAATCATGAGCTGAGTGTAGGTCAGCTTGCGGTAGTCGACTAGGCGCGCCAGTCGGCTGTACTGGAGCTATCCAGATGCTCGGCAAGCGCGGCGGCAAAGGTCTCGCGTGAAATGCTGCGGGCACCAAAGCTTTCCAGATGGCGCGTCGGCATCTGACAGTCGATAAGGGCGAAGCCCCATGCGTGTAGCCGCTCTACCAGCGCGACAAAGCCGACCTTGGATGCATCGGTGACGCGACTGAACATCGACTCGCCGAAAAATAGCCTACCGATACCCAGGCCGTAGAGTCCTCCGACGAGCTGCCCGTCCTGCCAGACTTCCACCGAATGCGCCACGCCGATTTCGTGCAGATGGATGTAGGCCTGCTGCATCGGTGTGGTGATCCAGGTGCCGTCCGCATAGCTGCGCGGGCCTGCGCAGCCCTGGATCACGTCGCCGAAGGCGCGGTCGAACGTCACCTGGAAATCGCCCTGACGCATCCGCTTGCGCAAGCTGCGCGAGACATGCAGCTCATTCGGATAGAGCACTGTGCGCGGATCCGGAGACCACCACAGCAGCGGCTGGCCGTCTTGATACCAGGGGAAGCAGCCATGTCGATAGGCCGCCAACAGCCGATCGGCGCTCAGATCGCCTCCGGCCGCCAGAAGACCGTTGGGTTCATGTAGAGCCTTCTCGAGAGGAGGGAATTCGAGGTCGTCGCGCTTTAGCCAGGTCAGCATTTCGCCACGCAGTTGCAGATAGGGGAGGGCGGGCCGAAGCCCGCCGTTTGATCAATTATCGAGGTACTTTTCGGCGTCCAGTGCCGCCATGCAGCCAGCGCCGGCAGAGGTGATCGCCTGGCGATAGACGTGGTCCGCAACATCGCCTGCAGCGAAGACACCGGGAATGCTGGTGCAGGTGGCATCGCCTTCGCCGCCGCCTCTGATCTTCAGATAGCCATCCTTCATGTCCAGCTGGCCCTGGAACAGGTCGGTATTCGGCTTGTGCCCGATGGCAATAAACACGCCGGCGAGGTCAAGCCGGTTTTCTTCGCCAGTTAGAGTGCTCTTCAGGCGCACGCCGGTTACGCCGCTGGCGTCGCCGAGCACTTCCTCGAGGGTGTGGTTCCAGTGCAGGCGAATGTTGCCGTTGGTCGCCTTGTCCATGATCTTGTCCTGCAGGATCTTCTCCGAGCGCAGCTTGTCGCGGCGGTGGATCAGGTGGACTTCCTTGGCGATGTTGGACAGGTACAGCGCTTCCTCGACTGCGGTGTTGCCACCGCCGATCACCGCGACGACCTGGTTACGGTAGAAGAAGCCGTCACAGGTTGCGCAGGCCGATACGCCACGGCCTGCGAATGCCTCTTCCGAAGGCAGGCCGAGGTACTGTGCCGAAGCGCCGGTAGCGATGATCAGAGCGTCGCAGGTGTAGACGGCGCTGTCGCCGCGCAGGGTGAACGGGCGCTGCTGCAACTCTGCGGTATGGATGTGATCGAAGACGATCTCGGTGTCGAAGCGCTCGGCGTGCTTCTGCATACGGACCATCAGGTCGGGGCCGGTGAGGCCTTCGACGTCACCAGGCCAGTTGTCGACTTCGGTGGTGGTCGTCAGCTGACCGCCGGGCTGGATGCCAGTGATCATCAGTGGCTTCAGATTGGCGCGGGCAGCGTATACCGCAGCGGTATAACCGGCCGGGCCCGAGCCGAGGATGATCAGACGCGAATGCTTGACTTCACTCATAAAAAGCCCTCATAAGCCTTTGTTGCAAATAGAGAAGCGTGCTCCAGTCGAGCCGCGCCGGGAAATCGGGCGTTTATGCTACACCGAAGCATTGGCAAAAGCCCAAGCCGCCGCGGAACCCGCATGCCATCGAATCGACAAACCCGTACAATGCCGGGGTTCTGGCTGACTACGGTTCATCGCGCCGCAGGCGCAGGAAAGAAAGCGTTTTGAAGAATTCCTCATCTACCGCGCCGGCGACCGTCTGGCGACAACAATTGCACTATCGCCTCAAGGAAGGCGCGTTGATAGCGCTCGGTGCGCTCTGCGTCTACCTGTGGATGGCACTGCTGACCTACGATCCTGGCGATCCTGGCTGGACACATACGAGCAATATCGATCAGGTTCGCAACGCTGCGGGGCGTGCTGGCGCCTGGTTTGCCGATGTCCTGTTCATGGCGCTGGGCTATTTCGCCTACCTGTTCCCCCTGTTGCTTGGCGTAAAAACCTGGCAGGTCTTCCGTGCCCGGCATCAACCCTGGGTCTGGAATGGCTGGCTGTTCTCCTGGCGGCTGATCGGGCTGGTATTTCTGGTGCTGTCCGGTTCTGCGTTGGCCTATATCCATTTTCAGGCAGCACCTGGCTTGCCAGCGTCCGCAGGCGGGGCACTAGGCGAAAGCCTCGGTCAGCTCGCGGTGCTTTCGTTGAACGTGCAGGGCAGCACCCTGGCATTGCTGGCGTTTTTCCTGTTTGGCTTGACCGTCTTCACCGACCTGTCCTGGTTCAAGGTGATGGATATCACCGGCAAGATCACGCTTGATCTGATCGAGTTGATCCAGAGCGTGTTCAGTCGTTGGTGGAATGCACGGGCCGAGCGCAAGCAGATGGTCGCGCAACTGCGCGAAGCCGATGATGTAGTCAGCGAAGTCGCTGCGCCAATGGTGCGGGATCGCCGTGAGCAGGCCAAGGTCAAGGAGCGCATCATCGAGCGGGATGAAGCGCTGGCCAAGCACATGAGCGAGCGGGACAAGCGTGTAGCGCCAGTGATCGCGCCGCCTGCGTCGCCCAAGCCGGCAGAACCGAGCAAGCGTGTGCTGAAAGAAAAGCAGGCCAATCTGTTCGTCGATCCGCTGATCGAGGGCAGTCTGCCGCCTATTTCTATCCTTGACGCTGCCGAGAAACAGCAGAAGCAATATTCACCCGAGTCCCTGGAAGCGATGTCGCGGTTGCTGGAAATCAAGCTGAAGGAGTTTGGTGTCGAAGTCATCGTCGAGTCGGTTCATCCGGGCCCGGTCATCACTCGCTTTGAAATCCAGCCGGCTGCTGGTGTGAAAGTCAGCCGTATCTCCAACCTGGCCAAGGACCTTGCGCGCTCGCTTGCGGTGATCAGCGTTCGTGTGGTGGAGGTAATTCCAGGCAAGACCACCGTGGGCATCGAGATTCCCAACGAGGATCGCCAGATCGTGCGGTTCTCCGAAGTGCTTTCTTCGGCTCCATACGACGACGCCAAGTCACCAGTGACGCTGGCTCTCGGCCACGATATCGGCGGCAAGCCGGTTATCGCCGATCTGGCGAAGATGCCGCACCTGCTGGTGGCCGGTACCACCGGTTCCGGTAAGTCGGTGGGGGTCAATGCCATGATCCTGTCGATCCTGTTCAAGTCGACGCCGGAAGAGGCGCGCCTGATCATGATCGACCCGAAGATGCTCGAGCTATCGATCTATGAGGGCATCCCGCATTTGCTCTGCCCGGTCGTCACCGATATGAAGGAGGCCGCCAACGCGCTGCGCTGGAGCGTGGCCGAGATGGAGCGTCGCTACAAGCTGATGGCGGCGATGGGCGTGCGCAACCTGGCAGGCTTCAACCGCAAGATCAAGGAAGCCGAAGAGGCCGGCACGCCGCTGCACGACCCGCTGTACAAGCGCGAGTCGATGGATGACGAGCCGCCTTACCTGAAGAGTCTGCCGACCATCGTGGTGGTGGTCGATGAGTTTGCCGACATGATGATGATCGTCGGCAAGAAGGTCGAAGAGCTGATCGCGCGTATCGCGCAGAAAGCTCGCGCAGCCGGTATCCATCTGATCCTGGCCACCCAGCGTCCTTCGGTGGATGTGATCACCGGTCTGATCAAGGCCAACATTCCGACCCGCATGGCGTTCCAGGTATCCAGCAAGATCGACTCGCGCACCATCCTCGACCAGGGCGGCGCCGAGCAGCTGCTCGGCCATGGCGACATGCTCTACCTGCCGCCGGGCACCGGCCTGCCGATCCGGGTACATGGCGCATTCGTTTCCGATGAGGAAGTGCACCGGGTCGTCGAAGCCTGGAAGGCCCGTGGCGCGCCCGACTACATCGAAGATATTCTGGCCGGCGTCGAAGAGGCGGGCAGCGGCTTCGATGGTGGTAGTGGCGAGGGTAGCGGGGAAGGTAGCGAAGAAGATCCGCTGTACGACGAGGCCGTTCGTTTCGTCACGGAAAGCCGCCGCGCGTCGATTTCCGCCGTGCAACGCAAGCTCAAGATTGGCTACAACCGCGCCGCTCGCATGATCGAAGCCATGGAAATGGCCGGCGTGGTGACATCCATGAACACCAATGGCTCGCGCGAAGTCATCGCGCCGCCGCCTATGCGCGATTGAATCGCTTCGAGGGCTACATGCAATTGATCCGTTTGCTGTGTGCATCTGTCCTGATGGTCGCCCTGGCCCCGGCTCACGCCGACCAGGCTGCGTCTACCAAACGACTGACCGGCCTGCTCAACCAGGCCGAAACGCTGACCGGCCGCTTCTCGCAGCTTTCGCTCGATGGCAGTGGTACCCAGCTGCAGGAGACTTCCGGCGAGCTGGCATTGAAGCGCCCCGGACAGTTCCGCTGGCACACCGACGCGCCGATGGAGCAGCTACTGGTCTCCAACGGCAAGAAGGTCTGGCTGTATGATCCGGATCTCGAGCAGGTCACCATTCAGGAACTTGACCAGCGCCTGACTCATACTCCGGCGCTGCTGCTGTCCGGCGACGTTTCCACCATCAGCGAGAACTTCGAGGTTTCCCACAAGGAGGCTGGCGAGGTGGTGGATTTCACGCTCAAGCCGAAGGCCAAGGACACGCTGTTCGATAACCTGCGCCTGTCATTTCGCAACGGAGTGATCAATGACATGCAACTGATCGACAGCGTAGGTCAGCGCACCAATATCCTGTTCATGGGTGTGCAGATGAACCAGCCGCTGAAGGCCGATCTGTTCACCTTTGAAATCCCCGAGGGTGCCGACGTCATCTCCGAGTGACCTACGTCCGGCATTTCGTTTTCAGCGGCCTGCGCAATTGCAGGCCGCTGCAATTGAGGTAACCGTCCGCAATGGACCTGTTCAGCCGCGAACCAGTCTCCCAGCCACTTGCAGCGCGCTTGCGCGCAGCCAGCCTTGACGAGTATGTCGGGCAGGAGCACCTGCTCGCCCGCGGCAAGCCGTTGCGCGAGGCGCTGGAACAGGGCGCGCTGCATTCCATGGTGTTCTGGGGGCCGCCCGGGGTCGGCAAGACCACGCTGGCGCGGTTGTTGGCCAAGGTGTCAGACGCCCATTTCGAGACGGTTTCGGCCGTGCTCGCCGGGGTGAAGGAGATCCGCCAGGCGGTCGAGATCGCCAAGCAGCAGGCTGCGCAGTACGGCCGGCGGACTATCCTGTTCGTTGATGAGGTGCATCGCTTCAACAAGTCGCAGCAGGATGCCTTTTTGCCGTACGTTGAAGACGGCACGCTGATATTCATCGGCGCGACCACCGAAAATCCTTCGTTCGAACTCAACAATGCATTGCTCTCGCGTGCCCGCGTCTACGTGCTGAAAAGCCTCGACGAGGCGGCCTTGCGCAAACTGGTGGCGCGGGCACTTAGCGAGCCCAAGGGGCTCGGCGACCTGCAGCTCGAACTGCCGGAGGAGAGCTTCCAGATGCTGCTGGCCGCGGCCGACGGCGATGGGCGGCGGTTGCTCAACCTGCTGGAGAACGCCTCCGATCTGGCGGAGCAGGGCGGTACCATCAGTACCGACCTGCTGCAGGATCTGCTGGGCGACAGCCGGCGCCGTTTCGACAAGGGCGGCGAAGCGTTCTACGACCAGATATCCGCGCTGCACAAATCGGTACGTGGCTCCAATCCTGATGCGGCACTTTACTGGTTCGCGCGCATGCTCGACGGCGGCTGCGACCCGCTGTACCTGGCCCGGCGCGTTGTACGCATGGCCAGCGAGGAGATCGGCAATGCCGATCCGCGCGCACTGCCGCTGTGCCTGAATGCCTGGGATGTGCAGGAACGGCTGGGCAGTCCGGAAGGTGAGCTGGCCGTGGCGCAGGCCATCGTCTATCTCGCCTGCGCGCCGAAAAGCAACGCCGTCTATACCGCGTTCAAGGCAGCGATGCGCGATGCCGCCGAGAACGGCTCGCAGGAAGTACCGCTGCACCTGCGTAACGCGCCGACCAAGCTGATGAAAGAACTCGGCTACGGCAATGAGTACCGCTACGCCCACGACGAGCCGGATGCCTATGCGGCCGGCGAGGATTATTTTCCCGAGGCCATGGAGCCGCGTCGCTACTACCATCCTGCTCCGCGCGGGTTGGAGAGCAAAATCCGCGACAAGCTCGAACATCTTGCCCGGCTCGACCGAGAAAGCCCCATACAACGGAGAAAGGGATGATCCGCATGGCGATCGCCGTCGCCTGCGGCGGCGTGGTTGGAACATTGCTGCGCTTTGCCGTTGCCACCTGGGTCAGCGCGCAATGGCCACGGCATTTCTATTTCGCCACCCTGGCGGTGAATTTGCTGGGTTGCCTGCTCATCGGCTACCTGTACGCCACCTTTCTCGCGCGGCCGGACATTTCGCCCGAGCTGCGTGGCGCGCTGATCATCGGTTTTCTCGGCGCGCTGACGACCTTCTCAAGCTTTTCGCTGGACGCCTTGCGGCTGCTGGAAAGTGGTCAGCTGGCAACCGCCTTTGCCTACGTCGGCGGCAGCGTTCTCGGTGGCTTGTTGGCAGCCTGGGCTGGCCTCATGCTCGCAAGGTTATGAACCGACGACCGTTCACAGTAAACTTCGCTCCCTCTTCGCCCTTCATCCAAGCTTTCACAGACGAGACCCACCATGCTTGATTCGAAACTGGTACGCACTCAGCTACAGGACGTGGCGGCCCGCCTGGCCACCCGTGGCTACCAGCTGGACGTGGCGCGCATCGAAGCGCTGGAAGCTCAGCGCAAGACCGTGCAAACCCGCACCGAACAACTCCAGGCCGAGCGCAACGCGCGTTCCAAGTCAATCGGCCAGGCCAAGCAGCGCGGTGAGGACATCGCCCCGTTGCTCGCCGACGTGGATCGCATGGGCAGCGAACTCGAATCCGGCAAGCAGGAGCTGGACCGCATCCAGAGCGAACTCGACCAGCTGATGCTGAGCATTCCCAACCTGCCGCACGAGTCGGTGCCGGTCGGTGCGGACGAGGATGAGAACGTCGAGGTGCGTCGCTGGGGCACGCCGAAGACCTTTGACTTCCCGGTGCAGGATCACGTCGCCCTGGGCGAGCAGCATGGCTGGCTGGACTTCGAAACCGCCGCCAAGCTGTCCGGCGCCCGCTTCGCCCTGATGCGCGGGCCGATTGCCCGCCTGCATCGCGCCCTGGCGCAGTTCATGATCGACCTGCACACCCGTGACCACGGTTATGAAGAGGCCTATACCCCGTATCTCGTGCAGGCGCCCGCGCTGCAGGGTACCGGCCAGCTGCCGAAGTTCGAGGAAGATCTGTTCAAGATCAGCCGCGAGGGCGAAGCAGACTTCTACCTGATCCCGACCGCAGAGGTTTCGCTGACCAACATCGTGGCTGGCGAGATTCTCGACGCCAAGCAACTGCCGCTGAAGTTCGTCGCCCATACCCCGTGCTTCCGCAGCGAGGCCGGCGCCTCCGGGCGCGATACCCGCGGCATGATTCGCCAGCACCAGTTCGACAAGGTCGAGATGGTGCAGATCGTCGAGCCGTCGAAATCCTTCGAGGCGCTGGAAGAGCTGACTGGCAATGCGGAGAAGGTGCTGCAGTTGCTGCAGCTACCGTACCGTGTGTTGTCGCTGTGCACGGGCGATATGGGCTTCGGCGCGACCAAGACCTATGACCTGGAAGTCTGGGTGCCGAGCCAGGACAAATATCGCGAGATTTCCTCCTGCTCCAACTGTGGCGATTTCCAGGCACGACGCATGCAAGCGCGCTATCGCAACCCGGAAACCGGCAAGCCCGAACTGGTACACACCCTCAACGGATCGGGTCTGGCCGTTGGCCGTACCCTGGTCGCCGTGTTGGAGAACTACCAGCAGGCGGACGGCAGCGTGGTAGTACCGGAAGTGCTGAAGCCCTACATGGGCGGCATCGACATCATCGGCTGATATCTGACGCTGCGGCATCGCGATCCAGGCATCAGACCGGATCCTTGATATTCGACAAGGGGCATCACGGCCGTAATGGCTGTGATGCCCGTACCTCCAATGACCCTCCAGGATTCGCCCATGGAATACCTTCCGCTGTTCCACAACCTCAAAGGCCGCACGGTGCTGATCGTCGGTGGTGGCGAGATTGCGCTGCGCAAGGCCCGACTGTTGAGTGAAGCTGGAGCGCGGTTGCGGGTGGTGGCACCGAGCATCGAACCGCAACTGGTTGAGCTGGTCGAGGCGGGCGGCGGTGAGTGCCTCAATCGCGGCTATGACCCGCAGGACCTGCAGGGCTGTGTGCTGGCCATCGCAGCCACCGATGACGAGCCGCTGAACGCATTGGTATCGCAGCACGCCAATGCGCTGGGCATGCCGGTCAACGTGGTCGACTCGCCAGAGCTGTGCAGCGTGATCTTTCCGGCAATCGTCGACCGCTCGCCGCTGGTGATTGCGGTGTCCAGCGGCGGCGATGCACCGGTGCTGGCACGGCTTATCCGGGCGCGTATCGAGACCTGGATTCCCGCGGCTTACGGCCAGCTGGCCGGTCTGGCCAAGCAGTTTCGTGCTCAGGTCAAAGCTAAGTTTGCCAATGTGCAGCAGCGGCGGGTGTTCTGGGAGGAGACTTTTCAGGGACCGATCGCCGAGCAGGCTCTGGCCGGTCGTAGCGTCGAAGCCGAGCGCCTGCTCGCGGAAAAGCTCGCCGGTGCTGCGCCGCGTGCGCTGGGCGAGGTCTACCTGGTCGGTGCCGGCCCAGGCGACCCTGATCTGCTGACCTTCCGTGCCTTGCGGCTGATGCAGCAGGCCGACGTGGTGCTCTACGACCGACTGGTGGCGCCGGCGATCATCGACCTGTGCCGGCGCGATGCCGATCGTATCTACGTCGGCAAGCAGCGCTCGGAACATGCGGTGCCGCAGGAGCAAATCAACCAGAAGCTGGTGACCCTGGCCAAGGAAGGCAAGCGCGTGCTGCGACTCAAAGGCGGTGATCCGTTCATCTTCGGTCGCGGCGGCGAGGAAATCGAAGAGCTGGCGGCCCATGGCGTGCCGTTCCAGGTGGTGCCCGGTATTACCGCGGCCAGCGGCTGCGCGGCATACGCCGGCATCCCGCTGACCCATCGCGACCATGCGCAATCGGTGCGCTTCGTTACCGGTCACCTGAAGGACGGCAGTTGCGATCTGCCTTGGGCGGAACTCGCCGCCCCAGCGCAGACGCTGGTGTTCTACATGGGCTTGGTGGGCTTGCCGGTGATCTGCCAGCAACTGATTGCGCATGGTCGCGCGGCGGGTACCCCGGCGGCGCTGGTGCAACAGGGCACGACGAGTAATCAGCGAGTCTTTACCGGCACGCTGGAGACGCTTGCCGAGCTGATCGCGCAGGAGCAGGTCCAGGCACCAACCCTGTTGATCGTTGGTGAAGTGGTTCAGCTACGCGAGAAACTTGCCTGGTTCGAAGGCGCCCAGGCGAGCGCCTAGTTTCAGCCCGGCGCTGAGGCGCCGCGCTTCAGCGGCGCAGGTAGGCGGTGAAGTCGATATCGCCAGCCGAGAGGATCGCCTGGACACGGTTGTGCACGTTGAGCTTGCGCAGGATTGCCGAGACGTGCGCTTTCACGGTGGTTTCAGCGATATCGAGGTTATAGGCGATCTGCTTGTTCGACTCACCCTTGGTCATGCGCTCCAACACCAGCAGTTGCTTGCGGGTCAGGGCTTGCAGCAGTTCCGGCGGAATCGACTGTTCGTTGTGATGGGAATGGCGGCTGGTGGGCTTCTGGCTGCGAATGATGTCTGAAGGCAGGTAGACGTTGCCGTTGAGAATCTGCTCGATGGCGTCAGTCATCTGCGCCCGTGGCGAAGACTTGGTGATGAAGCCGACCGCGCCGTAGGTAATCGCCTGCAATACGATCTGCTTGTCCTGCTCGGCGGAAACGATCACCACCGGAATGGTCGGCGCCTCATTGCGCAGATTGATCAGGCCGTTCAATCCGTGCATGCCCGGCATGTTCAGGTCCAGCAGCACCAGGTCGAGATCGTCGTGTTCCAGCGTCAGCGCCAGGGCGCTGTCCAGGTCGGCGGTCTCGAGTATCTCGCTATCCGGAAAGCCGTCGCGGATGACGTTATGGATGGCTTCACGAAACAGCGGATGGTCGTCCGCGATCAGAATCTTGTACAAGGCCGGTCACCTCTTTGTTGTGATTATGGTGGGGCATGCTGGTTTCGGGACGCTACTCGCTGCCAGGCAGGGGCTTCGGCGTAGCGGGGTGCAAGGGCAGGCCCGCTTGTTCCCAGCCGTCCACCCCGTCGCGATACCAGTACAGTTTCTTATAGCCCAACGCGTGAGCGCGCCTGGTGGCGTTCCAGCCTAGCCAGCAGTCGGAGCGGCAGTAGAACACGATTGGCCGCTCCAGATTGCCTTGGCTGGCACGCGCCAGATTATCGCTGAAATAACGTGCCCATTCGGGTTGCAGGTCACCGTCGCCAGTATTGGCAAGCCAGAGGCTGCCTGGAAGGTTGGCGTGGGGTTCGCTCTCGATGAACTGGCCGGCCAGCCATTGGCTGCGATACACGTCCACCAGTACCACGTCGGGCTGTGCTTCGAGCAATGCCTGTAATGCCGAGGTATCCAGGGTCTGCGCGCCGTCGATGGACGGCGGCGTGGGGCTGCGGTACTGCGTCTGGCGGTAACCTTCGGCGGAGAACAGGGCGAGCTGTTCCTCGGCCGATGCGATGAGGGGCGCGCCGAGTCCAGGCAGTGCGGCAAAGAGCAAGGGCAGCAGCGACCTGAGCATGGATATAGTCCTTGGCGTTTCGGTAGGCCGATTACAGAACAATGGGCGCGTCTTTTAAATCCTACGATGGAGTGGAAAACCAGTACCAAAGTAGTAATTCACTTATGCCGAGCGGCGCAGTGCGGCGTGTTGCGGATTGAAGCTGATCACTGCGAGCAGGCTGAACAGCAGTGTAAGGCCGAGGCAGACCACCAGTGCCGCGGGAGCCAGACGCAGATAGAGCGCGTTTCGTACCAGCTCCACGGCATGGGTGAACGGGTTGATCGCGCAGAGCCAGTACAGCCACTCGCTGGCGTCTCGCATCTTCCACAGTGGATACAGCGCCGAAGAGAGGAAGAACATCGGGAAGATGACGAAATTCATCACCCCGGCGAAGTTCTCCAGCTGACGGATGCCGTTGGATAGCAGCAGGCCCAGAGCGCTCAGCAACAGTGCCACCAGCAGCAGGGCGGGCAGGGCGACGAGCAGGCCGAGCAGTGGCGGTTGGACGCCGTAGAACCAGGCGATGGCCAGAAACGCATAGACTTGCAACAACGAGATGAGCGCGATGGCCACCAGCTTGCTGGCCAAAAGAAAGCTGCGCGGCAGCGGACTGGTCAGCAGCACGCGCATGCTGCCCATCTCGCGGTCGTAGACCATCGAGAGTGAACCCTGCATGCCATTGAATAGCAGGATCATGCAGGCCAGCCCCGGCACGATGTAGGTCTCGTAGGTAATGTAGGTGTCGTACGGCTCGATGATGGCGATGCCCAGCGCCGCGCGAAAACCGGCAGCAAATACCACCAGCCACAGCAGCGGACGCACCAGAGCGCTGAAGAAACGCGAGCGTTGCTGGACGAAGCGCAGCCATTCGCGCAGGACTATGCCGCGCAGGCATTCCCAGTAGATCGTCATAAGGTCTCCCGCCCGGGATTGAGGGGTGCGCTTGTGTGGTGGGCTGCCGCAGGTGTCGCTTTTGCCGGGGCAACGGCAGATGCCGAAAGGCCTGGGACTGCCGCAGCAGGGTTCTCACGTTGAAGCGTAGGAGCTGGCGCGGACTGCGTAGCGTCGCCGGTCAGCCGTGCAAAGCTCGCGGCCAGATCCTCGCCGTCCAGCGCCACGCTGGCCACGCTGCCCTGAGCGACCAGCCGGCCGCGATTGAGCACCAGCAGATCGTCGTCCGCATGGACTTCATCGAGCAGGTGCGTGGTCCACAGCACGCTCATGCCCTGCTCTTGGCAGAGCATGCGCACATGCTGGTTGAGCGCCTGGCGGCTGGCGGGATCGAGGCCGGCGCTGGCTTCGTCGAGCAATAGTAGATCGGGGCGGTGCAGCAGTGCGCGGGCGATTTCCACGCGCCGGCGATGCCCGCCGTTGAGTTCGCGTACCTTGCTACGCCGGCGCTCGGCGAGCTGCTGACGCTGCAGTTCAACTTCGATGCGCTCGGTCGCCACGGCCCGGGGCATGCCATGCAGCGCCGCGTGGTAGCGCAGGTTCTGTTCCACGGTCAGGTCCAGATCCAGCGTGCTCTGCTGAAACACCACGCCCAGTCGGGCCAAAGCCTTGCGCGGCGTTTCGCGCAAACCGAAGCCGGCAATATGGATCTGCCCCTGTTGCAGGTCATACAGGCGCGTCAGCAATGCAATCAGCGTCGACTTTCCAGCCCCGTTCGGACCGAGCAATGCGGTGAAGCGGCCTTGCGCCGCGGTGAAACTCACCCCATCGAGTGCCCGGCGAGCGCCGTAGGCGAAGCCGACATCACTGACCTCCAGCGCGTTCATGGTGTGACCACCACACCCCACGGATAGCGGCCGACCTTGATCGATTTGGTGACCTTGAGCTTTGCGACATCGATCACCGAGACATCGCCGCTGACGCCGTTGGTGGTCAACAGCAGGCTTTCATCGGGGTTGAACGCCATGTGCCAGACGCGCCGGCCCACCAGCAGATAGTCGAGCACCTCGTAGGTCTTCGCGTCGACCACCGCAATATGGTTCGCCGGGCCGAGCGCGACGAAGGCGTATTTGCCATCGGAGGAAAGCTTGATGCCCACCGGCTGCACCTTGTCCGGGTGCACGCCCTTGATTTTGAAGGTCAGCGTCTTGAGGATCTCGCGTTTATCCACGTCCACCACGCTGACCGTGCCGCCGATCTCCGCCGATGCCCAGAGCAGCTTGCTGTCATTGGTGAACTCCACGTGGCGCGGCCGCTGGTCGACCAGGGTGTTGTCCACCAGTTCGTTGGTGCTGGTGTCGATCCAGTGCAGCATGTTGGTGGTTTCGCTGGTGTTGACCGCCCACTTGCCATCCGGGCTGACCGCCATGCCTTCCGGCTCGACACCCACATCGATCTGCGCCAGCACTTCCTCCTTGTCGACGTCGACCACCGTCACCAGGGCGTCGTCCTCGTTGGAGATGTACAGCCATTTGTTGTTGGGGTGCAGGGCGAACTGTTCCGGGTCGGCACCAGATGGCAGCTGCTTGATAATCTGCCGCGTGGCCAGGTCCATCACCTGAACGGTGTCCGAGTCGCTGGCGCAGATGTAGAGCAGTTTGTTGTCGTGGGAAAGGGTAAGGCCGCGCGGGCGCATGCCGACCTGCAAGGTCTCGACGGTTTCCATCTTGTCCAGGTCGATGACGCTGATGCTGTCGTCCTTCTCGTTGGAAACATAGGCAGTGGCGGCCGCCGCCGAGCCCGCAGCAAGGCTGAAGGCGAGGGCGATAGCGGTGGCAAGGGCAGTTCGTGGCATGGCCGGGTTCTCTTGTCGTTATTGTGTGATCGATGCTGGCACGCGAGCTTGCTCCAGCCGCTGCAGGTATTCGTCCGCTTCCGGCTGGCCATCGGCAGCCGCGCGCTGCAACCAGCTGCGTGCGGACTCGGGGTCAGCCTCGACGCCGCGCCCTTCGGCCAGCGCGACGCCCCAGTGATAGCGCGCCAGGCTGACATAACTGGCGTTGTCCGGCTGCTCCGCGCCCTGCTTGAGCAGCGCGGCGGATTTGTTCAGGTCTTTCTCCACACCGTTGCCGCTCTCGTACATCTGCGCGAGCGAGATCAGTGAATAGACGTCGTTCCAGCGCGCCACGCAGTCTTCGAAGATGGCTCTGGCGGCATCGAAGTTGCCGGTCTTCGCCGTCACGTAGCCGTAGAGACATTTGATGCGCTTGGGACTGTCCACATAGGCTTCGTAACCCAACTCATCAGCTTGGATCGTGCTGCTGGACAGCAGCGCCAGGCCCAGCAAGCCGCCAATCATTGATCGCTTCATGGGTGAACCTCGCTGAGGCGACAGCTGCTTTCCGGCGCATCGAAGCCGAGGGTATCCAGCTCGCTGGTGGGGTGCAGGAAGCCCTCCTGCGGGGAATTGGAAACCAGTGCGCGCGGGTGCACCAGTGGAATCGGCTGGCGCAGCTGACCGTCCCATGCGCGGTAGCTCAGCTTGCGGCCCTTGAAGCCATCCAGCGGCAGCTCGCCGCTGAGCGACAGCTGGCGAATTGCGGCTGGGTCCGTGCTGCGCAATCGCGTGATTGCGGCGGCGAGGCTGCGCACGCCCATCCAGGCGGCGAAGTCGCGGTCATTCATCCAGCGCTTGGCATGTGCTTCGAAACGTTTCTGCAGCTGCGCGGCGCCGTAGGTTTCCACAGTCTTGTGCCAGCCGGTGGCGGTCATACCCTGAGTACCGGCAGCCGGCCTTGGCAGCCAGGTCTGGTAGGGCACGTACTCGCCGAAGTCGCCGCGCTCGTCGGCCACCAGCACCACGTCGTATTCGGCGGCCTGGGTGAACAGCGGCATCTCGGCCTGGGCGCTGCGGCGTTGGTCGTTGTCGAAGCTCCAGGCTTTTTCCGCGACGATCCGATGCCCGAAGCGCTTTGCTGCACGGCGCAGCGCATCGGCGTAGGCCTGATCATCCGCGGTAGGGCCGGCGATCAGTAGCCAGCGGTTCCAGCGCCGCGCCGCCAGGAACTGGCCTAGCGCGTCGGCGAGCATGCTGCGGCTCGGCAGTGTGTGCAGGACATTGGCCAGGCAACTCTGGCTGCGCAGCGCGTCGTCGGCGCTGCCGGCATTGATCAGCAGTGCTTGCGGCATGGCGTCGGACAGCTGGCGCAAGGTTGCCGCCGGGGCATTGACCACGAACAGGCGCAAGCCATCCGCGTATTGCTTGGCGGCCTGTTCAAGCAGGTCCTCCGCCGTATCGCTGGTGACCGCCTCGAGCGCGTAGCTGTGCTTGAGAAAGCGTCCGGTGCTGTTGCTATCGGTAATCGCCAACTCGGCGCCGCGAAGGGCGGCATCTTCCGGTTCAGGAATGACGTTGGAGAGCACTGGGCCGATGTCGGGGCGATAGCCGAGATAACCGATGCGGATCGACAGTTCTTCGGCGGGTGCGGCTATTGCCCAGGGGGCGCAGCAGGTGAGGGCGACCAGGAAACCGGCTCGTCGTAATACATGGCGCATGGGCAGCTCCTGTGACGTTGCAGGCAGCATAGGAACCATGGTGGAGCGGGGGAATATGCAGAAAGTACCAGTCGCTGTGTACCAAGGTCGTAGAAAAACCCAGCGAGGCGGCGCAGCAGGCGCGCCGCCTCGGGCCTGTCAGCGAACTCGCCTGACCTTGAATCGTCCGACCTGAACGATCATTTGCTGCGCTTGCTGCGTCAGCTCCTGTGCCGCTTGCGTCGACTGCTCGGAGTTGGTGCTGTTGTGGTGTACGACCTCATCGATCTGGCCGATGGCCTGGCTGACTTGCTCGATACCGGATGCCTGTTGGCTCGACGCGGAAGCGATCTCGTCCACCAGCTGCGATACCTGCGCCGCGCCCTGGACAATTGCCTCGAGTGCACGTGCCGTGTCGTCGGTTATCTCCATGCCCTTGATCGTGCGTGCATTGGACTCCTGAATCAGCCGCGTGGAGCGTTGTGCGGCTTCGGCGCTGCGTGCTGCCAGCTGGCGGACCTCATCGGCAACCACTGCGAATCCGCGCCCATGCTCGCCCGCTCGGGCCGCCTCGATCGCTGCGTTCAGCGCGAGCAGGTTGGTTTGCGTGGCGATCTCTTCGATTGCCCGAATGATGTTGGTAATGTCCAGCCCCGACTGGTTGATCTCCTGCATGGCGGCCTTGAGCGAGACCATCAGCTCATTGCCGCTGCGAGCCGAATGTTCTGAGTTGCGCGAGAGCGCGTTGGCTTCGCTGGCGTACTCGGAGGTCTGGCGGATCTGCCCAGCCATCTGGTTCACGGTCGCGCTGATCTCGGTAACGGCCGATGCGGATTCCGTCGCGCCGTTGGACAGATCCTGGCTCAGCGTGGTGACCCGGCCCGCTTTGTCGTTGATCAGCTCGGAGCTCTGCTGTACCTGAGATACCAGCCCATTCAGGTTGTCCACCATCCGCCGAAGCGCAAGGCCGAGTTGATCCTGTTCCGATGCCAGCCTCACTTCGACCGCCAGGTCGCCCTGGGATATGCGCTCGGCGACGTGTACCTGTTCCTGGAGACTGTCCGCCATCCTGTCAAGGCTAGCGGACAGCTGGCCGACTTCGTCTGCAGACTGGTGCGCCATGCGCTGGGAGAAGTCACCTTTCTGAATCGCCCCGGCCAGCTGAGCCGCCTTGCGAATGGGCAGCGCCAGCGCCCGGGAGGAAATCCACAGGGCAATGACCGCAAGTAGCGAGATGAGCACGCCCGCGCCGATCTGTTGCAGCATGCTCCGGGCGCTTTGCGCATCCATCTCCGCTTTCAGTTCGGTCGCCTTGGCCAGCACAATCTCCTTGTCGATCTTCAGCATCATCGACCAGGGCTTTCCGGTGCGACCCAGCTCGATGGGGGCAAACACCACGACCATGCCGTTGTCATCCAGACGGGCAAGTTCTTCGCCTTTCTGCACTGAGGTCAGCGCCGTCTGCCAGCCATCAGGCAGTACTTTTTGGAAATGCTGACCAATCAGATTCGGGAAGCGGCTTTCCGCAACGATAAGGCCCTGATCACTGATTATCGCCACTTCACCCTGTCCGTCGAACAACTTGGCGGATACTTCCTGGCTGATTTGCTGCACGAAGTCCAGGTTGTAGTCGGTGCCCGCTACGCCCGTGAAGCGACCGTCGACGATGATTGGCACCGAGAGCGTCGCCAGCCACACCTGCTTGCCCTGAACGATGTAGGGCAGTGGGCCGAGTACGCTTTCCTTGAGTGTTTCCCTGGGCCCGATGTACCAGCCGCCCTTGAGCACCCCGTTGGGGTGCTTGTCCATGGTGTCGTACTCGACCAGCGGCTGAACGGCGATCTTGCCGTCTGCACCACGTGTCCAGTACGGCGTGAAGCGGCCGGTCTGCCCGTTGTTGCCGTTCTGTCCGTCAGTGAACAGGAAGTCCTGGCCATCGATGGCGTCGGGTTCCCAGCATGAGTACGTGCCGTTGAAGTCTGGCTGGCTCTTGAGCACGTTCAGCAGAATGGAATTGACCTCATCACGCCCGATCTGGAGGCCTCCAGAGTTCGTCGAACCCGACTTGCCGACTGCGAATGTGGTCGCCATGCCGCGGGCGGCTTCCAGTGCCTCGGTGAACTCGGAGCGGATCTCGCCCGCGTACTTGCCACCAAGATGCTGCAGGGTTTGCAATGCGTCCTCTTGCGCCTGCTGACTGACACGGCCAGAAACCAGCTGCTGAGTCGTGCTGGCAAGGTAGACGCTGTAGCCGATCAATATGCCTGCTGTCGCGAGCAGGCATAAGCCGCCGGTAATTGCTATTCGCTGCTGTATGGATTTGAGAGAGATCACGGTTCCAACTCCTGATAACGCAAAAGAACCAGCGGCGGCGTACCAGGGATGGCAATACAGCCGCCCAGTCGCCGGAGATCGAGGTGATGTCTAAACGGCATCATGCATGCCTGAGTATTGCGGCCGGCCGGCAATTAAGTTGATCGGAACCTTGGTACTGCTACGTTGGTACTGGTTTAACGGGCCGCTACCTAAGTCAGTAGCGCCAGCGTTCAGAAATAAGCGGAGAACGTGCTTTTCTGGTCGGTTTCGATGCGCGGAATCGACTGGCTCCGGCGCGACGCAATGCGACCTGCCGGTCTAGGCGCTACCAAGGTAGGAAGCTGGGCGCAGCGGGGCGCCTTAGGATGGGGCACCGAAAACAATAACGAGGCTATGCCCATGCCCACTATCAAAGCGCTGCTGTTCAACCTTCTGCTGATTGGCAGCCTGATCGGCTTCGATCACAGCCATGCCGCTGGCGACCTGACTCGCCGGACGCAGGCGTTGCCCGACCTTAAATTCGGCTCCGAAGAAAGCGATTACGCCGTCTCGCAGAAGGAGTACCAGCTGGAAACAGGTGTCGCCTATCAGCTCAAGATCAGCTCCGATGGTCAGAAAGAGTGTGCGTTTCAGGCTCCCGAGTTCGCGCAGTCGATCTTCCTGCGCAAGGTCGAGGCCGGCGGCGTAGAGATCAAGGCGATCACGCTGGTCGAGCTGGAGTTCGAAGACGCCGGTGAAGCGGAAATCTTCTTCCTGCCGGTCAAGCCGGGCAGCTTTCCCTTCTACTGCAAGGGTCTGCAGAACAAGGGGATGGAAGGCCGGTTCGTGGTCAAGTGAAGCGACCTCGCGCTCGGCACAGCTGAATCGGGGAAACCGTCGACATGTCCGCACTCTGGCGAATCAATCTGCTGGTCACGCTTTTCTTCACGCTGGTCACGCTGGTTTGCCTGGCAGTCTTGCTACGCCAGGCCAGCCATGACGTGCAGCGTGAGCTGAATGCCGCTGCCGCGGTGGTTGGCTACCTCGGCGAAATGGCCGAGCGTGACCCGGACTCCTTGAAACCCGGGCTCACCGACAGCCTGCGTCACGTCCGTGTTCGCTGGCTCGAAGCGGAATTGGTTGGGACCGCTGCCGCCGATCCGGTGCGGAGCGACTGGCTCGGGGCGTGGCTGTATCCGGCCGAGCTGTCTGCACCCACGGTGCTGCAACTGCCGAATGGCCGACGCTTGCATATCAGCGTCGATCCAAGCGACGAAGTCGAGGAAGTCAGGGACTCGTTGGTGCAGCTAGTGGTGTTGTTCGGCCTGGCGCTGCTGCTTTGCCTGCTGGCGATTCGTTGGGCACTGCGGCCCGGGATGCGCGTACTGGCCGAGTTGTTCGGTGCGCTGGTGCGAATCGCCGATGGCCGGCTCGACACGCGCCTGCCGCCGCATCGCTTCGCCGAGGCGCGTGAACTGGCCGAGCACTTCAATCACATGGCGGCTGCCCTCGAGGACGCCCGGCTCGAAAACGAACGGCTGACCCAGGCGCTACTGGCGCTGCAGGAGCGTGAGCGCACCCGGCTGGCGCAGGCGCTGCATGACGACCTCGGCCAGTATCTGGCCGGCATTCGTGCGCGGGTCTGCCTGCTGCGTGTTCAGGCCGATCAGCCGTCGGCCATCCGCGAAACGGCAGCCCATCTCGAACAACACAGCCTCGATCTACAGAACGGCTTTCGCGCGCTGGTGCGCGACCTGTACCCGGTAATGCTCGATCACCTGAGTCTGGAAGACGCGATCGGGCAACTGGCCGAGCAATGGCAAAGCACCCAGGGCATCGCGTGCGAAGTCCGACTGCGAGGACCAATTCCAGACCTGTCGATGGACGCCAAGGTGCATCTCTATCGCATGGTGCAGGAGGCGCTGACCAACGTGGCACGGCATGCGCGTGCGACTCGCGTGTGTCTCGATCTGCGTGGTGACCCTCTTGGCTTGCGTTTGCTGATCCATGATGACGGACACGGGCAGCCGGCGGAGCGCCCGGGTGTCGGCCTGCGCTCGATGGTCGAGCACGCGCGTTGTCTCGGTGCCCGCTTGCGTGTGCGCCACCGCGCCGGCAAGGGCTGGGCGCTCTATCTCAAATTGCCTTTGCAAGGAGCCATCTCATGAAGATTCTGCTGGTGGATGACCACGCGGTGGTGCGTCAGGGCTATGCGAGCCTGCTGAAGGCATTGCTCCCGGAAGTGACAGTCAGTGAAGCCGCCAGCGGCGAGCAGGCGCTGGAGCAGGTTCAGCAGTCGATTCCCAGCCTGGTCGTGCTCGACCTCGGCCTGCCGGGCATCAGCGGACTGGAAACCTGTCGCCGCCTGCGTCAGCGACTGCCGCTGATGCCAGTGCTGATCTTCAGCATGCACGACGAACTCGCGCTGGTTCGGCAGGCACTGGATGCCGGCGCCTCCGGCTACCTGACCAAACGCTGCGCGCCCGATGTGCTGGTCGAGGCAGTGCGCAAGGTGCTCGCCGGGCAAACCTTCATCGAGCAGCCCCTGGCTACGGATCTTGCGTGCCAGCGGCCGTCGCATTCACCGGCCAAGGGACGGCTGGCCGAGATGACGCCGCGGGAGATGGAGATCTTTATCATGCTTGCCCGTGGCATCGGCAATCGCGAGATCGCCGAGCGTCTGTGCATAAGCAGCAAGACCGTCTCAAACCATATGGCCCTGCTGAAAAGCAAGCTGGGGGTCAGCTCCCAGGCCGAGCTGGTGCACCTGGCCATCGACCTAGGTTTGCTCCGCGTCGGCGACCGCATGCTCTGCGAGGCCTGATCGGCCCGCAGTCGATTCGGCTCTTCCTGCCTCTGCTGCGGCAATGCTCGCCAGGCCTGGCTGAGTCCGCCGCATCTCCCACTTTTCCCAAGACAACACTCGCTCGCAGCAGGCGCGCGGGCGCTTGTGCGTTGCGAACGTCGTGGGCCCGAGCTAGTGCGCTGGTCGTAAGACCAATCTCCACGCGATCGGGAATTTTTCCCGCCCAGGCCGGGAATATTTCCCTGTCGGCACCGCGCCGCGGCTCTTGATAATCGCGTCTGGCAGGTTGCCAGCATGCGGTTGTCCGCGGTTCTTGCCGCGTCGCGAGTGCGGGTGGCCTGGCCAGTCCGATTGGCCAACAAGAACAAGGACCACCCATGCCGTACCCGCTCTGTTGCAGCGCAATGCCTCGCCGTACGCTGCTGTCTCTCGCCATCGCCGCGCTGCTGCCGGCATCCGTTCATGCCGCGCAGCGGCTCGATCTCGGCAGTCAGGAGGTGATCGGTACCACACCGTTGCCGGGCATCGAGCTGCCAAAGGAGCAGGTACCGTCCAACATCCAGTCGCTGGATGACGAAGACCTGCGGCGGCTCGGCGGCCAGTCGCTGGCCGAGAAACTGCAGCGCGGATTACCCAGCGTCAACATCAACGAGATCCAGGGCAATCCGTACCAGGCGGACCTCAACTATCGTGGCTTCACCGCCTCGCCGCTACTCGGTACGCCGCAGGGTCTTTCGGTTTTTCTCGACGGGGTGCGGGTCAACGAAGCGTTCGGCGATGTGGTGCACTGGGACCTGATCCCGAACACCGCCATTGCCAACATGGCGCTGGTGCCGGGCTCCAACCCGCTGTACGGCCTGAATACCCTGGGCGGCGCGCTGGCGCTGCAGACCAAACGTGGCGATACCCATCCAGGCGGCTCGGCGGAAATCTACGGCGGCTCGTTCGGACGCCAGGGCGGTGCAATCGAACAGGGTGGTAGCCATGAGGAGTTCTCCTGGTACCTGGCCGCCGAAGGCATGGATGAGGACGGCTGGCGTGACCATTCGCCGTCCGAGGTGCGCCAGCTGTTCGGCAAGTTCGCCTGGACTACCGACAGCACCGATCTGGCCCTTACGCTGGCGCATGCCGACAACGATCTGATCGGCAACGGCCTGATCCCGGAGAGCATGTACGACCAGCGGCGCGAGTCGATCTTCACCTATCCCGACCAGACCGAGAACCGCAGCCACCTGATGGCCCTGTCCGCCAGCCACTGGCTCAACGACAACGATCGGCTTTTCGCCACGGTCTATCTGCGCCGCACACGTACCGCGACGCTCAATGGCGACGGCAACGATGAGTACGAGGACGAATACGAGGCGTGGGAAGACGGCGGCTTTATCGGCGAAGGCCCGGAAAGCGGTGTGTTGAACCGTACCCGCACCGCGCAACGTGCCTATGGCCTGGCGCTACAGTGGGCACGACATGTCGGCGCGCATCAGTTCGCCTTTGGCCTGTCCCACGACAACACCCGCGCCAGCTTCCACCAGAGCGAGCAGGGCGGCGAGCTGACCGACTCCCGCGGCATCGCTGCCAGCGAAGCGGAGGAGCAGGCCAACAGTCTGCTGGGGCGCACCCGTACTTCCAGTCTCTATGCTACCGACACCTGGGCGCTGACCGATGCGCTGCAGCTCACCGGCTCGCTGCGCTATAACCGCACCCGCGTGGTCAACACCGATCGCATGGGCGATGCGCTCAATGGCGACTTCACCTATCGCAAGCTCAACCCCGCGCTGGGCTTTGCCTGGCAGCTGCAACCGGCCCTGACGGTCTACGGCGGTTTCTCCCAGGGCAACCGCGCGCCGACACCAATCGAACTGGGCTGCGCCGATCCCGCCAATCCCTGCAGCCTGCCGAATGCCATGGCGGCCGATCCCTTCCTCGAGCAGGTGGTCACCCGCACGCTGGAGTTCGGTGTGCGTGGCGAACTGGCCGGCGGTACCCGCTGGAACCTTGGCGCCTTTCGCAGCGTGAACCATGACGATCTGCTGTTTGTCGGCACCGGCGGTAGCATGGGCTACTTCACCAACTTCGGCCGCACCCGCCGCCAGGGCATCGAAATGGGCCTGGCCGGCGAGCAGGGGCCGGTCGACTGGCGGGTGGACTACACCTTTCTGCACGCCACCTTCCGCTCCGGGGCCTGCATTCTCGCCGAGAACAACAGCACCGAAGGCGAGGGCGGCTGCCCGGACGACGAGATTCGCGTGTCCAGCGGTGACTATCTGCCAGGCTTGCCGAAGCACAACCTCAAGCTGGGGCTGAACTGGAATATCAATGAGCGGCTGCGCGTCGGCACCAGCGTTCTGGCGTATTCGTCGCAGTACGTACGCGGCAACGAGAACAACCGTCATCAGCCCAACGACGAGGTAGAGGGTAGCGGCAAGCTGCCAGGTTACGCGGTGGTCAACCTCACGGCGGATTACCGCTTAGCTCGTGACTGGACGCTGTTCGGCCGGGTCGACAACCTCTTCGACAAGCGCTACGCCACCGGCGGCGCGTTGGCCGAGAACCCCTTCGTTGGCACCGGAAACGCTTTCGAATCGGACCCGGACGAATGGCGCCACGAGCAGTTCATCGCCCCGGGCGCGCCGCGGGCGGGCTGGCTGGGCGTGCGTTATCGCTGGGATGCGCTATAACCGATCAGTCGCAGCGCCACCGAGCATGCCGGGCCTTTGCGCTCGGCATGTGTACGTCCGGCCTGGCTGCGCTGTTCGGCCTGTTCCAGGTTCTAGGTATGTGACGCGAAATCGTCATGGCCGATTGCGTATCCTGGCGAGCTTGGCCGACTGGTCGACGGCAGCACAGGAGCACGGATGAACCGCGTCCATCACCACAGCCTCGTCTCGCAACATACCGCCGGCGGGTGCCGCTGAGCATGCCGTCACGCCTGCGCATCGTGCTTGCACTCGGCAGTGCACAGACCCTGGCCTGGGGCTCGACTTACTACCTGCCGGCCATTCTCGCCGAACCGATGGCGAGCGAACTGGGCATCTCCACCGGCAATGTATTCGCTGCGTTCTCCCTGGCACTGATCGTCACCGCCGTTCTCGGGCCGCTATCGGGCAAGCGCATCGACCATCACGGCGGGCGCGATGTGCTGGCGCTTTCCAGCATCATTTTTGCCGTCGGGCTGGCCGTGCTTGGCATGGCCAGCGGCCCGCTGATGCTCTGGCTCGGCTGGCTGGTGATCGGTATCGGCATGGCGCTGGGGCTTTACGAATCGGCCTTTTCCACACTCACCGGAATCTTCGGGCGCGATGCGCGTGGAGCGATTACCGGCATAACGCTGCTCGCCGGTTTCGCCAGCACCATATGCTGGCCGATCAGTGGCTGGTTGAACGCCGAGTACGGCTGGCGCGCTACCTGCCTGACATGGGCGGGCGTGCATCTGTTGCTCGGGTTGCCGCTGAATCGTCTGTTGATTCCGGTCGGCGTCCAGCGGGCGATGTCTCCGGCCGAGCGATCACAGGCCAATGGACGTCCCGGCTCGGGCCTGACCATGGCGTTGTTGGCTTTCGTGTTCGCCGCTACCTGGTTCACCAGCACGGCGATGGCGGCGCATCTGCCCCGTCTGCTGCAGGAGTCGGGGCTTTCTGCCGCGGCGGCGATCGGTGTTGCAGCGCTGGTCGGTCCGGCGCAGGTTGGCGCTCGCTGCCTGGAGTTTGTCTTGCTGCAGCGCTTTCACCCGTTGATCTCGGCGCGCCTCGCAGCCATCGCCCATCCGGTAGGGGCTGCGGGTGTGCTGCTTGCTGGTGCGCCGGCTACCACGGCTTTCGTGCTTCTGCATGGCGGCGGCAACGGCATTCTGACCATCGCCAAAGGCACCTTGCCGCTGGCGTTGTTCGGACCGCATGGATATGGCTTGCGCCAAGGCTTGCTGATGGTGCCGGCACGCTTCGCCCAGGCGTTCGCCCCGTTCGTCTTCGCGCTGCTGATCGATGATTTCGGCACGGGTGCGCTCTGGCTTTCGGCGGCGCTGGGCGTACTCGCCTACGTGGCGTTATCGCTTCTGCAACGCACCGCACAGGGGCTCGGCTGATCGCTGCAGTTGGGTCAGGAGCAGCAACCGCCATGGCCCGATGTGGCCTGAGCCGTTGGGCAGCAACCGCTGGCATTGTCCGGAAGCTGCGCGGCTGCCAGGAGACCGGCCTTGATGATCAGCTCTGCCGGGACGGCCTCGTGCGTCGCATCGGCGACTTCTAGCGTCCGGCAGTTTGCATCGCCGCACGCCGAGCAACAGCGGCTTTCTCCCGCAGCCGCACCGAGCCACTGTTCGAGCGGTACGTCAGCAATCCATAGGCGATTCGATTCCAGTGGCGCCTGGGCGAAGTCCGCGGGGCTCAGTTGCGACGTTTCGAGGCGCACGTCAATTCCCAGGATGCGCAGTGCCTGGCGCAGATCCGCGGTCGCGTGCCGAACGGCCTGCTCGGTAGCGCCGCAGCGGGGGCATGTCTCGCCATGTTCGTTCACCAGCCGCTGCCAACGGATCGTCAGGGTTTTCTTCATGGCGGTATTCCTATCGGATCGGGGAGGGCGTGGCTTCCGATTCGTCGGGGTTGCCCCTCGTGCATCGCTGGTGGTCGCATGCTGGAGCAGCAGGCTTTGCTGCTCCAACACCAGTCCAAGAAACACCCTGAGCGCAGCATAGGCGTCGTTCGCCGCATATGCCTGCTGCGCTTCGGTCAAGCGCGCATTGGCCCAGTTCGAGGTGGCCACTCTGCGTGATTTCTCGATCCGTGTACCGAGTATCCCAGCCACGGCACCGCGCAGGCCGACCTGGCCTTTCTTGCCCTGATAGCGCAGTACCGAACCCAGGTCGAGCAGGCTGACCGGTTGAATGTTCAGCTTGCTGCGCAGCCGGGAATGATCGGATTTCAGGCCGAAACCGATCTTCACTATCCCCGGTGCCTGCAGCACGGCACGAGCTGCCTCTGTACACCCAGGCATGCCGACCCGCAGCAGATAAGCCCGTTCTGCCGTGGCGAACTGGATCAGGTGCGGGCCGCTGGAAACTTCACCTACCTTGAACGTGGGCTTGGATTCGGTATCGAAACCGATGCACGACGCCTGCAGGATTTCAGCTACCGCCAGCGCAAACTCGGCAGCTGTCGCGGGCATGCTGATGCGCTCGAGCGACACCCCGGCGAATGCTGGCAGCCCGGCGATATCCGCCTGCTGGACGATGTGGATAATGGGCTTCTGGCTCAATCGTCGGTCCTCGAAGAATCAGCCGGTTCGGCGCTTGGGATCTTACCTGCACAGTCTAGAGTGCCTCGCCGGAGTGGACGCGAATGCTGGGCGTGCGCCACTCCGGCAAGCATACCGTCAGGTCTTCAACTGGCTGGCGAACTGCCCGACAGCGCTGACTACCCGCTGTGCACCGTCCTGGATCTCGACGATCACCGCGCCGGCCTGGTTGGCGAATTCCAGTCCCTGTTCGGTTTGCTCACGGCTGACAGACATGCTGTGCACGGCGGCTTGAGCCAGGTCCTGGTTCTTCTGTACCACGCCGACAATCTCCTTGGCAGCGGTGCTGGTACGGGCAGCCAGCTGGCGCACTTCATCGGCAACGACCGCGAAACCGCGGCCTTGGTCGCCGGCTCTGGCCGCTTCGATTGCGGCATTCAGGGCCAACAGGTTGGTTTGGTCGGCGATGCCGCTGATGGTCTTGAGGATGGCGCTGATCAGTTGCGATTGCTTGTCCAGCGCTTCGATGCCATCGGAGGCGTCCTGCATCTGCTGGGCGATGCGATGCATCACATCCACAGTCTGCTGAACCACCTGCGCGCCGCGCTGGGCACTGAGATCGGTGTGCTGCGAGGTGTCAAAGGCGATGGTCGCGGCCTCGGCGACCGCCAGTTCACGATTGACCTGATCGGTGATCACCGTGGCGAACTTGATGACCTTGTACAACTTGCCGTAGGCATCGTGAACCGGGTTGTACGAGGCCTCGAGCCAGACCGCCTGGCCGTGCGCGTCGATACGCTTGAAGCGCTCGGCAATGTACTCGCCGCGGTTCAGGCTGGCCCAGAACTCACGGTAGGCCGCAGATTCTGCCTCTTCACGCTCACAGAACATACGGTGATGCTTGCCCTTGATCTGTTCGAGGCGATAGCCCATGCCGTCCAGGAATCGCTGGTTGGCCGTGATGACATGCCCGCCGAGGTCGAACTCGATCACTGCAGTCGAGCGTAGCAGGGCGTTGATCACGCTCTCATGCTCGCGGGACGCCTCGATGGTGCGGGTCAGGTTGGTGGCGCATAGCGTGAAATGGAGCAGCGTGCCGTTCGAGCTTTTGATTGGTTGCCAGATCGAACGCAGCCAGGCCTCCTGACCATCGGCACGCAGCAATCGGTATGCACCACTGATGTGCTCGGCGCGCTGCATGGCCGTCTTGAGACGGGCGTAGTTCGGCTCGGCGCGAAACTGCGCAGTGAAGAAGTCATCCAGCGCGCGGCCGACGATGTCGTCACGGCGATAACCCATTTCGTTCAGGAATAACTCGTTGGCGTACTGGATGCGTCCTTGCCGGTCCAGTTCCAGGACCATCATTTCCCTGTACAACGAGTCCTTGATCTGGCGGTCGGTCGCGACTTCCTCGCGTAGCTCGGCCAGTTCTCGTTTGAGGTGATTGTTGAACATTCTTATTGGCATCCAGTGAAGGGCAGACTGCCCAGTCACGTCATCGGCGCCGTATGAGTTTTCGTTAGTGCAGGCTTTCTATGGGGTTGATTGAGGAACTGCATCGCCTCTGCTCTGCAGGTATGCACAGATCACTTTTCCCAGCCGTGCGGGCAATCTTTGCAGCCCTCCATGTTGGTGCCTTGGAAGGTTGCGTAGTGGCGCCGAGCACCGGTCAGCACGGCATCGGCCAGGTTGGCGTCGTTAAGCTTGGCTTCCTGCAGGTTGGCGTCGGTCAGGTCGGCGCCCTTGAGGTCGGCCTTGCTCAGCCAGGTCATCTCCAGATCGGCGGCGTGCAGCTTGCTGCCGTGCATCTTCGCGCCGCTCATGCGCGCGAATTCCAGATAGGCACCCGTGAGATCGGCGCCCTTGAACTGTGCCGCTTGCGCGAACAGCCCCCAGCCCTGCACGGCGATCAGCCGGGCGTTGGTGAAGTTGGCCAGGCGCAGGTTGGCCTGTTGCAGGCTGGCCCGGTTCAGCGTGGCGCCGGTGAGGTCAGCTTTTTCCAGATTGGCCAGGTCGAGGTTGGCGTGGCGCAGGTTGGCGCCAGACAGGTTGGCCCCGGCGAGGTTGATGCGCCGCAGATCCTGATTGCTCAGGTCGGCGCCGCGCAGATCAGCATTGGGGCACTGACTATCAGGCTGCAGGGTACAGCCGTTGACGGTCAGCGGGCCTTCCGCGGCAAACACGGCAGGGCTGGCGAGCAGGACCAGAAGCAGTCGGGAGAGCATTTTCATGGTGACGTTCCGAAAGAGTTTGGATGCGAGAAATGCGGTCGCGCGGCGGGTCTGGCTGGTGGGCGAGAGCGCCAACCCGAAGCCGACAGGCCAGACCCGCCGCGTGAACCGCTGTACCTCGATGCAATTGAGGCGTGCCCGTTGCTATGACGGGCAGGCTTCCGCTCATCGTTTGGCGGTCTTCTTCTCCCATTCCGGCAGTTTGAATACCCAGAATGAGCCGCCCTGCGCGACCGGCTTGGTCAGCACTGCCATATCGCCGCCCCACAGCGGTACGGCGCCGCCGTAGCCGACCGTCACACCAATGTATTGCTCGCCGTCCTGTTCCCAGGTTACCGGCGGGGAAATCACGCCACTGCCGGTCTGGAACTTCCACAGCTCGTCACCGGTTTTCGCGTTGAAGGCCTTGAAATAGCCATCGCTGGTGCCGGTGAAGATGAGATTGCCCTTGGTCGCGAGTACGCCGGCCCACAACGGCAGTTTTTCCTTGTGCTCCCACTCGATCTTGCCGGTGGTCGGGTTCATCGCGCGCAGGATGCCGACGTGGTCGTCGTACATGCGCTTGATGCGGAAACCCTGGCCCAGGTAGGCGGAGCCTTTCTTGTAGCTGACTTCCTCGGTCCAGTAGTCCTCCTTCCAGTGGTTGGCCGGCACGTAGAACAGGCCGGTGTCCTGGCTGTAGGCCATGGGATTCCAGTTCTTGCCGCCGAGGAAGGGCGGCGAGACTTCGACTGACTTGCCGTGCTTTTCGCCTGGTTCCGGTTTGGGTGGGCGCTGACCTTGGTTTTCTACTGGTCGGCCGGTTTTCAGATCGATATGGCTGGCCCAGGTGATGCCGTCGACGAAGGGGAAGGCGTTCTGCAGCTTGCCGTCCTTGCGGTCGACCACATAAAAGAAGCCGTTGCGATCGGCGTGCGCGGTGGCCTTGACGGTCTTGCCGTTGTTGTCCTTGTAGTCGAACAGCACCAGCTCGTTGTTGCCGGAGAAGTCCCAGGCATCGTTCGGAGTGTGCTGGTAGAACCACTTCACCTCGCCGGTGCTCGGATCGACGCCGACCTGGCCAGAGGTGTAGAGGCTGTCGTAGTCCTTCGGGTTGCCGCCATCACTGGTGCGTTCCCAGCCGTTCCATGGGGCGGGGTTGCCGGCCCCGACGATGATGGTGTTGGTTTCCGGGTCGAAGCTGGCGCTCTGCCACGGTGCCCCGCCGCCCTGGCTCCAGGCTTCCTTTTTGCCGGTCGGGTGGTTGGGATCGTCTGGCCAGGAAGGCGCCTTGATGTCGCCGGTTGGCGTGCTGTCCTTGCCGTTGAGACGGCCCATGTGGCCCTCGACGAAGGGGCGCATCCAGACTTCCTCGCCGGTCTCCGGGTCGCGGGCAAACAGCTTGCCGACGATGCCGAACTCGTCGCCCGAGCTGCCGTGCACCAGCAGCACCTTGCCGGTCTTGCCGTCCTTCACCAGGGTCGGTGCGCCGGTCATGGTGTAGCCCGCGGCGTGATCACCAAACTTCTTGTTCCAGACGACCTTGCCGGTGTCCTTGTTCAGTGCGACCACACGAGCATCGAGGGTGCCGAAGTAGATCTTGTCGCCATAGATGGCGGCGCCGCGGTTGACCACGTCACAGCATGGGCGGATGTCGTCGGGCAGGCGATGGGCGTAGCTCCACAGGCGCTTGCCGGTCTTGGCATCCAGGGCGAACACCCGTGAATACGAGCCGGTCACGTAGATCACGCCGTCATGCACGATGGCCTGGGACTCCTGCCCGCGCTGTTTTTCGTCACCGAAGGAGAATGACCAGGCGGGAGTCAGCTTGAACACGTTGCTCTCGTTGACTTGCGCCAGCGGGCTCCAGCGTTGTGCATTGGTGCCCATGCCGTACTGCAGCACGTTGGCGGTGGAAAGATGGTCGTTGGCGATGTCTTCCCAGCTGACCGGTTTGGCATGCGCGGCACCGGCCAGTGCCAGGCTGCCCGCCAGTGCAAGGTAGTGCACGGCGATGGCGAGTGGGCGTTTGCTGCCGGGGTTCGATCTTGTTGTCATGGTTGCGATTCCCTTGGTCGATTCGGACAAGGCCGCCGTATAGCGGTGGCCTGGCGATTCCATTATTGAGAGCGCGCGGTGAGAGCCGACACGGAAAAGCTCCCGCCGATGCCGGGAATCCTTCCCGAACCCCGGGTGATTTAGCCTTGCTACCAGTGCGGTGCCAAAGGTGGTGGTAAAACCCAGTACCAAGGGAGGAGATGCAGGCATCCAAAGCAGGATTCTGCCGGCCCGCCCGCACGGCCAACATGACCACCATGCGCTCCGATGGGGCTGTTGCACAGGTTCTCGAATAGAGGGTGGTAGTCATGAATAACAAGATCTTTTTGCGCTCACTGCTGGCAGCGGGTGTCCTCGGTATGTCCGGCCTGGTAATGGCGCATGGCGACGTGACGCCGCAGGCCGTCAACACCAAGGGCCTGCCGGCGCTCGGTGAAGAATGGCTGGAAGAAAACCCCTATCGCGCACCGAGCGAACATCATGATCTGGCGGTGCAGATCGGTTCCTCCGCGTACAACCAGAACTGTGCCCGCTGCCATGGTCTCGAGGCGATCTCCGGTGGTATCGCACCCGATCTGCGCGAGCTCGAAGCCAGCTACGACGGTGACGAGTGGTACAAGGAGCGCGTGATCAACGGCGCAGTCCGCGATGGTGCCGTGTACATGCCGCGCATGGCGGACACCCTCAGCCAGGAAGCGCTGTGGGCGATCCGCACCTATATTGAAAGCGAAGCGGCCAAGCAGTGATGAACGCCGCGCGGCTGGTCCTCGCGCTGTGGTTGACCCTTTGCGGCGCGTTGGCGCAGGCGGAGATCGTCAAGGTGCGTGCATTCGATGACATCATCGAGTCCGGCGTGCTCAAGGTGGCGATGTACGAGAAGTTTCCTCCGTATAGCTACCTCCATGACGGCGAGCCGCGTGGTGTCGATGTGGAGCTGGCACGCAAGCTCGCCGAAGGCCTGGGCCTGAAACTGCAGGTTCTGTGGGTGACGCCGGACGAAACCCTTGACGACGATCTGCGCAATTTCATCTGGAAAGGCCACTACCTGAGGCCGGATGTGCTGGCCGATGTGATGCTGCGCGTGCCCTACGACCGCGAGTTCGCCTACAAGCGCAACGAGCTGGGTGAGGTGATCAACGAGCTGGTGGTGATGTTCGGCCCCTACCAGCGCGAGCGCTGGCAGGCGGCCTACGATGACCGGCGCATCGATGAAGTGCCAAGCGTCGCGATCTTCCAGTACCACCCGATTGGCGTCGAGGTCGACAGTGTGCCCTCGTTCTACCTCTCCTCGGTATTCGAAGGTCGGCTGGCGAAGAACACTCACCATTATCCGAGCGTGTCGCAGGCGTTCGCCGCCATGCAGCAGGGCGAGGTGGATGCCACCATGGCCATGCGCGGGGAAGTCGAGTGGCTGCTTGCGAAGGCCGATGATGAGCATCTAAAACTTGCCGAGAACGCCTATCCGAACATGGGCAAGCAGGTCTGGGACCTGGGGATGGCCGTACATGAATCCAACCGACAACTGGCCTACGCGCTGGAAGAGGCGCTGGAACCACTGATTCTCGAAGGCGAGCTGGCGAAGCTCTATGCCCGCCACGGTTTGACTTACGAGTTGCCCGGGTTGTACCAGGATGTGGAGAGCGACGTGGCCGGGCGCTAACCGGCTGCGCCATGCCGATCCCGCTGCGGATCGCCGTTCGAGGAGTCGACATGAGCGCCCGAATCTTGCTGCTGCTGTTTGCCTTCCATGCGTCGACTGCTGTGGCGGCCGAGGCTGACCCGCTGCAATCGGTGATGTGGGAGTACCACCACAAGGGCTTGCTCAACAGCGAGCCTTACGTGTTCGACGAGCGCGTACAGGTGCACGTGCCACCGTTCGCCGAGGATTCCCGGCAGGTGCCGGTGCATATCGACGCCCGCGCCCTGGGTGACGATGTGGTGCGCATCGAGGCCTGGGCCGACCTCAACCCCATCCCACGTATCTTCACCTTTACTCCAGACGACCAGGTCGTGCCGCTGGTGGCGATCCGCATTCGGGTGCAACAGGCGACGCCGATCCGCGCCGCTGTGCTGACCCGCGATGGCGTCTGGCATATCGGCTCGGCGCGGGTCGATGCAGCTGGTGGCGGCTGCACAGCGCCAAGCGTTGTGCGCGCGCAAGCGGGCTGGGAAGACCACCTGGGCGAGGTGGTTGGTGCGCGCTTCCCCCGCGGCGAGTTCAGCCGGTTGCGCCTGCAGGTATCCCATCCCATGGATAACGGTCTGGTCGGCGGTATTCCGGAATTCTTCCTCAACCAGGCCGAGTTGCGCGATGCAGACGGCAAGGTCATGGCGGAGCTGGAGCTGTATCCCGCGGTGGCGGAAAACCCGAACCTGAGCCTGGAAGTGAAGGGCGTTCAGGAAACCCGTTTGTGGTTGCGCGACAACAACGGCAACGAGTTCGAAGCCGCATTCTGACTGCACCGCGCAATCCGCGAGTAAGCAAACCAAGCCAAGGAGGCGTCATGCGCCTGTTCATGCTGATCTTCGCCTTCTGTATGACGCTACCCGTGCAGGCCGAGCTGAGCTACACGCTGCAGCCACGGCAGATCGCCGATGGGGTCTGGCTGCTGGAAGGTTCGACCGACAACTTCGACAAGCGCAATGGCGGCAATATCGTCAATACAGGTTTCATTGTCGGTGATGCAGGGGTCATCGTTATCGACACTGGGCCGTCCAGGCTCTATGGCGAGGCAATGCGCGCGGCCATCTCCCGCGTCACTGACCTTCCAGTGACCAAGGTTCTGCTCACTCACCATCACCCCGATCACGTACTGGGCAACCAGGCGTTTGCTGATGTGCCGATCGCGGCGCTGGCTGGCACCACCGAGCTGCTGCGCGAGCAGGGCAACGCGATGGCCGAGAACATGTATCGTCTGGTTGGCGACTGGATGCGCGGCACTGAAGTCGTGTTGCCAAGCGAAACCGTTGAGTCGGGCACGCTGGAAGTCGCTGGGCGTTCCCTGCGCTTGCTGGCACTGCGCGGGCATACCGGCGCCGATCTGGCCATTCTCGACGAGCGCAGTGGCGTGCTTTTCGCTGGTGACATTCTCTTCTTCCAGCGCGCCCTGACCACGCCGAACAGCCCCGGCTTGGACGTCTGGCTGGACGATCTGACGACACTCGAGGCGTTGCCCTGGAAACGGCTGGTTGCCGGTCACGGCCCGGTTGCCGACGATGCCGAGCCGTTCCGGCAGATGCGGGATTACCTCGGCTGGCTGGACGGCCTGCTACGCGATGCGGCGAGCAGCGGGGCGGACATGAATGAGGTGATCCAGAGCCCGATACCCGAGCGTTTCGCCGGCATCAGCCTGACTCGTTTCGAGTTGATCCGGAGCGTCAGCCACCTGTATCCGCGCTACGAGGTCGACGCGCTGCAGCGCGTCGACCAGTAACGACGTCACTGCAGCTCCAGCTGATCACCGCGCTCCTGCTGCCAGTCATCCAGGCTCGGGGCAGCCGCTTCGCCGTCCATGCGATGAATGATGGTGAAGTAGTCCTGCTTGAAGCGGTCCTGCATGATTTCGCTGCGATTCCTGACCCGCACCGCATAGATGCTCTGCACGTTCTGGTGGTCGAAGTCGCGCCAGTACTGCTCGTCCTTGAGTAGCTGGTAGCGGTGGTTTTCCACGGCCGCGATCACCGCTTCGGCATCGATGCTGCCGGCGCGTTGGGCAGCGTCCGCCCACTGCCGGACGATGCCATAGGCTGAGGCAGCGGTACTGCCCGGATACGCCTGATGCTGAGCGATGAATCGATCGGCAAACGCCTGGCCTTCGGTGCTGCCGACCAGCTTCGGCACGCGCCAGGTCCAGGCTTCTGTGCCGATTACGTGCTCCATCACCAGCGGGCCGGCCTGTTCGACGATGCTTTGGGTCAGGTTGGGCACGATGATCTGCATGCGTTTGCCGAGTTCCAGGGTATGCGCCAGACGCATGGTCTGCACCAGATCTTCGCCAAGCAGGACGATCACCAGAACATCGGCGTTACTGGCGGCGGCTTTCTGCAGAGCAGCCAGGTAGTCGCCGCGCCGTGCGCCGCGCTCGGCGATCTTCGAGTAGCCATGGCGGGCGCGGTCGCGGCTCTTGGTCGCCTCGCGCAGTGCCTGCTCCATGCTGCGACCCCATGCGTCGTCGAGGCTGACGTAGTGATAGCGCCGGTTGGGCATGTGCCAGCTGAGGTATTCGCCGAGCACGCGAGCGCTCATCCAGGCACTGTTGGACTCGCGGAACAGATGGCGATGCCCGTCGCGCCCGGTGATTTCGTTGGCGTAGCCGAGCGTGGGGAAATAGAGCAGCCCGAGTTCGCGCGCTCGCTGGCCAGCGGCAAGGGCCTCCTCGCTATTGGCGCCGCCGAACACCATCGCCGCGCCCTGGTTGGCGAAGCGCTCGATATTGGCTTGGGCTTTTTCGGGGCGGGCGGCGGAGTTCAGGCTGACCAGCTGCAGCTGCCGGCCAAGCAGGCCGCCACGTCCATTGATTTCATCGACCGCCAGCAGGGCACCGCGGCTCAGCTCCAGTCCTTCGGATTTGTAGTTGCCGGTACTCGGGTAGTTGAGTCCGATGCGGATTGGTTCGGCTGCATGTGCGGTTAGGGCAGTAAGCAAGGCAAGGGCGATAGCGAGGGAATGGCGAAGCATGGCTCGTATCCTTCTGAGCGAGGGGACGTCCGTTTTAGGGGCTGGGCCAGCACAGCGGAATAGTCTTTTCCGGCCGGATGGCTGCGACTTCGGTGCCGCTCTCGACCCATACGGCCCTGAAAAACTGCGGCTTCCGCCGTCCACGGCGGCGTATTGCTACCAAGGGAGTAGGAAAATCGGTACTGCGGGCAATTGTTGCCAAAGCGGGGCAAACCAAGAATCAACCCCAGACCGGGAAAATTTCCCGGCATAACAATGAACCCGCAGAGGTAGCCGCAATGAAGCACACCGGTCTTCGCAAGCCCTTCGCCTTGACGGCGCTATGCGCCGCGGTGGCGATGTCCAGCCTGCACGCCTGGGCCGTAACCGACCAGGAAATCCTCAACGACGCCAAGTCCACCGACCAGATCGTGACCAACGGTATGGGCTTGCAGGGCCAGCGCTACAGCACGCTGGACGCGTTGAACGCCAATAACATCAATCAGTTGCGACCGGTTTGGGGCTTCTCTCTGGGTGGTGAAAAGCAGCGCGGTCAGGAAGCGCAGCCGCTGATCAAGGACGGTGTGATGTACATCACCGGTTCCTACTCCCGCGTGTATGCGGTCGATGCGCGTACCGGCAAGGAACTGTGGCAGTACGATGCTCGCCTGCCGGACGGCATCATGCCGTGCTGTGACGTGATCAACCGTGGCGTGGCGCTGTATGACGATCTGGTGATCTTCGGCACGCTGGACGCCAAGCTGGTCGCGCTGAACAAGGACACCGGCAAGGTCGTCTGGAAGAAAACCGTCGCCGACTACAAGGCCGGTTATTCGCTGACCGCAGCTCCGCTGATCGTCAAAGGCAAGCTGATTACCGGTGTGTCCGGTGGCGAGTTCGGCGTGGTTGGCAAGATCGAAGCCTACAACCCGAAGAACGGCGAACTGCTGTGGACCCGTCCGACGGTCGAAGGCCACATGGGCTACGTGTGGAAGGACGGCAAGAAGGTCGAGAGCGGCATCTCCGGCGGCGAAGCAGGCAAGACCTGGCCGGGCGACCTGTGGAAGACCGGCGGGGCAGCTCCGTGGCTGGGTGGTTACTACGATCCGGACACCGACTCGCTGCTGTTCGGAACCGGCAACCCAGCACCGTGGAACTCGCACCTGCGTCCTGGCGACAACCTGTATTCCTCCTCGCGCCTGGCGCTGGACCCGAACGACGGCTCGATCAAGTGGCATTTCCAGACCACGCCGCATGACGGCTGGGACTACGACGGCGTAAACGAGCTGGTTTCCTTCGACTATCAGGAAGGCGGCAAGACCATCAAGGCTGCCGGTACCGCCGACCGCAACGGCTTCTTCTACGTACTCGATCGCACCAACGGCAAGTTCATCCGTGGCTTCCCGTTCGTCGACAAGATCACCTGGGCCAAAGGCCTGGACAAGAACGGCCGGCCTATCTATGACGATGCCAACCGCCCGGGCTCGCCCAACGACGCTGGTGCACAGGGCAAGACTGTAACCGTGGCGCCGTCGTTCCTTGGTGGCAAGAACTGGATGCCGATGGCATACAGCCAGGACACCGGGCTGTTCTATGTGCCGTCCAACGAGTGGAGCATGGACATCTGGAACGAAGGCACCGCCTACAAGAAGGGCGCGGCTTACCTGGGTGCCGGTTTCACCATCCACCCGCTCAACGACGACTACATCGGCGTGCTGCGCGCCATCGATCCGAAGACCGGCAAGGAAGTCTGGCGCTACAAGAATTACGCACCGCTGTGGGGCGGGGTGCTGGCGACCAAGGGCAACCTGGTGTTCACCGGCAACCCGGAAGGCTACCTGATGGCCTTCGATGCCAAGACCGGCAAGAAACTCTACGAGTTCAACACCGGCTCGGGCGTGATCGGCTCTCCGGTTACCTGGGAAATGGACGGCGAGCAGTACGTCTCCGTTCTCTCCGGCTGGGGCGGTGCAGTCCCGCTGTGGGGCGGCGAGGTCGCCAAGCGGGTGAAGGAATTCAACCAGGGCGGTATGGTCTGGACCTTCAAGCTGCCGAAGGATCAGGTCGCCAAGCGCTGATAGGCCTGTGTGGTGCGGAGCCCGGCAACTGCCGGGCTCCGCAAACGAAGAACCCCGGTCGTCGTGGCCGGGGTTTTTTCGTTTGCGCTTTCAGGCCTGCCGATAGGCGCTCGGCGTGACGCCGACTTCGCGGCGAAACACCTGGGAAAAATGACTCGGGCTCGAATAGCCCACCTCCAGCCCGATGTCGATGACACTGCGTTGCGTTTCGATCAGCAGTTGTCGAGCGCGCGCCATGCGCAGGCCGATGAAGTACTGCGACGGCGAGAGCCCGGTGGCACGTTTGAACATCCGGCTGAAGTGGTACTCGCTCAGCTCGGCGCTGCGGGCCAGCCTGGTGAGGCTGAAATCATCGGCGAGCTGCGCATTCATTTCCTCGACGACACGGCGCAGCTTGTAGGCTGGCAAGGCGTTGCTGCTCCTGATGGCGCCTTGTGGGTCCCGATAGTGGCGCAGCAGATGCATGGCCAGCGTTTGAGCCAGGCCACGCAGGCAAAGTTGGCTGGGCGTGCGTTGATCGAGCAACTCACGGCGCATGCTCTCCATCAGCCAGTGAACCGTTTCGTCCCTTGCGCCGGAAACATCCAGCAGCGCGACCGCTGAGCTCTGTGGTCCGAGCAACTCCCGTGCGGCCTGCTCGATTAACGGTAGGCCGAGATACAGGTGCATCACCTCGAAGCGCTCCCCTTCAAGCGTCTGCCAGCGCATCTCGTATGGCTCTTGGGTATCGGTCAGAAAGAAGTCGCCGGCCCTGACGGTTGCCGCGCTCCAGGGGCCATCCAACACGCGTTCCTCGACGCGGGCCGTACCGGCCAGCACCAGCACCAGTAGCGGCTCTACCACCGCGGGGACCCGAATAGGCTCGGTGATGGTGCGATGGCTGAAGAGCTGCACGACCACATCCTGCAACGGCGGCAGCGCGGTCAAATCAGCATCTCCGGGCAGGTGATCGCGCATCGACTGAGCGGTGGCGCGCCACGTATCAGGCACGGGTGGGGCGTCGGACGACCGAGGCACGGCGTGCTCCCTGGATAACAAGTCGGCGTCGATAGGTTAGCGCAGGCCCTCGCCAGTGGCGGGCAATGCTGCGCGCAAAACTCCGACAGCCAGCGCAAGCGTGCGAAAGCCGGGCCTGCAGCACTGAGGGAGACTGAACCCGTCAATAACGAAGGCGCCCCAGACGTCGCCGTAACGGGAGAAGAACACCATGACCGATTCCAAGCACCCAGTTATCCAGGAAGTCGAAGGCAAGGTTGCGCTGGTCACTGGCGCAGCCAGCGGCATTGGCAGGGCCATCGCCTTGCTGCTGCACGAGCGCGGCGCAAAAGTTGTCGCTGAAGACATCAATCCGGCGGTCGAGGAACTCGCGCGGCCAGGACTGGTGCCGTTGCGTGCAGATATCACCGAAGACGGTGCCGCCGAGCGTGCGGTCGGAATGGCCGTCGAACGCTTCGGGCGTCTGGATATCCTGGTCAACAACGCCGGCATCATCATCAACAAACTGGTGGTGGACATGACCCGCCAGGATTGGGATCGCATCCAGGCGGTCAACGCCACGGCGGCGTTTCTACATTGTCGTGAAGCGGTGAAGGTGATGATGCCCAACCGTTTGGGGGCGATCGTCAATATCGCTTCCTATGCGTCCTATTTCGCCTTCCCGACCATCGCTGCGTACACGGCCTCGAAAGGCGCGCTGGCGCAGCTGACCCGCACGCTGGCGCTGGAGGCGATCGAGCATGGCATTCGAGTCAATGCCATCGGCGTAGGCGATGTGGTGACCAACATCCTCAACGATGTGGTCGAGGACGGCCCGGGCTTTCTCACGCAGCATGGGCAAGCCGCACCCATCGGGCGCGCGGCGCAGCCGGAGGAGATCGCCGAGATCGTCGCCTTTCTCGCCTCGGAGCGGGCCAGCTTCATGGTCGGCTCGGTGGTCATGGCCGATGGCGGCATGACGGTCACGGCCGGCTGAGGCCCAGAAACACGAACCCCGCCATTAGGCGGGGTTCGGTGCTTTACGTAGACAGGCGCGGGATCAGTCTTCCAGCGAGCCCATCGCGGTGGTGTTGAAGCCACCGTCGACGTAGAGGATTTCACCGCTGATACCCGAGGCCAAGTCGGAGCAAAGGAACGCACCGGCGTTGCCGACTTCGTCGATGGTGACGTTGCGGCGCATGGGCGTTTGCTTCTCGTTGGCAGCCAGCATCTTGCGGAAGCTGGCGATGCCGGAGGCGGCGAGGGTACGGATCGGACCGGCGGAGATGCAGTTCACGCGAGTGCCTTCCGGGCCGAGGCTGCCGGCCAGGTAGCGAACGCCGGCTTCCAGGCTGGCCTTGGCCATGCCCATGACGTTGTAGTTCGGCATGGTGCGCTCGGCGCCCAGATAGGAGAGGGTCAGCAGGCTGCCGTTGCGGCCCTTCATCATCTCGCGACCAGCTTTGGCCAGAGCAACGAAGCTGTACGCGCTGATGTCGTGGGCGATCTTGAAGCCTTCACGGGTGGTGACTTCGGTGAAGTCGCCGTTGAGCTGGTCGCCCGGAGCGAAGCCGACCGAGTGCACGATGCAATCCAGGCCGTCCCACTTTTTGCTCAGTTCTTCGAATACGCGGGCGATCTCTTCATCGTTGGCAACGTCGCAGGGAAAGCACAGCTCAGGGCTCGAGCCCCAACCGGAAGCGAATTCCTCGACGCGACCCTTGAGCTTGTCGCCCTGGTAGGTGAAAGCCAGTTCTGCACCTTCGCGATGCATGGCCGCGGCGATGCCCGAGGCAATCGACAGTTTGCTGGCAACGCCGACGATCAGTACGCGCTTACCGGTGAGAAAACCCATGTGCTTGTCCCTCTTCTGGTTGTTCGGCAGTGCCGGGCGCCATGAAGGCGGATTCCAGCAGCTGCTGTGTATACGGATGTTGCGGTGCCGCAAAGATGTCAGCGGCCGCACCTTGTTCCACCACCTGGCCCTGCTTGACCACCATCATCTGGTGGCTCAGCGCCCTGACCACCGCCAGGTCATGGCTGATGAACAGGTAGGTCAGGTTGTACTTGGCCTGCAACGAGCGCAGAAGCTCCACCACCTGTCGTTGTACCGTGCGATCGAGCGCCGAAGTCGGCTCGTCGAGTAGTATCAGCGCCGGCTTCAACACCAGAGCCCGGGCAATGGCAATGCGTTGCCGTTGTCCGCCGGAAAACTCATGGGGGTAGCGATGCCGGGTTTCCGGATCGAGACCAACCTCCACGAGCGCCTCAATGATTGCCTGTTCCTGCTCCTTGGCATTGCCCATCCGGTGGATGTGCAACCCCTCGCCAACGATCTGCCCAACCGACATACGCGGGCTCAGGCTGCCGAAGGGGTCCTGAAAGACCACCTGCATCTGCCGGCGCAACGGCCGTACCTGGCGCTGCGACATGCTTTGCAGGTGCTGGCCCTGGAAGCGTATCTCGCCGCGACTACCCAACAATCGAAGGATAGCCAAACCCAGGGTGGACTTGCCGGAACCGCTTTCGCCAACGATGCCCAGCGTCTGCCCCTTGGGCAGGCTGAAGTTCACACCATCGACTGCCTTGATGTGATCGACGGTGCGTCGCAGCAGGCCCTTCTTGATCGGGAACCACACGCGCAGGTCGTCGACCTCAAGCAATGGCGGCGCTTCCTCGACTGCCACCGGGCCGCCGCTGGGCTCGGCCGCGAGCAACTCCTGGGTGTACGGATGCTGAGGCGCACGGAACAGATCTTCACACAACGCCTGTTCGACGACGCGACCGCGCTGCATGACACATACGCGATGGGCAATGCGTCGAACCAGGTTGAGATCGTGACTGATCAGCAGCAGCGCCATGCCCAGCCGAGCCTGCAATTCCTTCAGCAGTTCGAGGATTTTCAGCTGCACGGTGACGTCCAGCGCCGTGGTCGGCTCGTCGGCGATCAGCAGCTCCGGCTCGTTGGCCAGCGCCATGGCAATCACCACTCGCTGGCGTTGCCCGCCCGACAACTCGTGCGGGTAGGCACGGATGCGCTTGCGCGGCTCGGGGATGCCAACCAGTTCCAGCAACTCCAGCGTGCGGGCGGTCGCCGCCTTGCCACGCAGACCCTTGTGAATCTCCAATACCTCGTTGATCTGCTTGCCCACGGTGTGTAGTGGGTTGAGCGAGGTCATCGGTTCCTGGAAGACCATGGCGATGCGATTGCCGCGGATCTTACGCATGGCCTTTTCGTCGGCTTTGAGCAGATCCTGGCCATGGAACAGGATCTGCCCCTGCGGATGCCGGGCGAGCGGGTAGGGCAGCAGGCGCAGGATGGAATGTGCGGTGACCGACTTGCCCGAGCCGCTTTCGCCGACAAGGGCCAGGGTCTCGCCTTTGCGGATATCGAAGGTGACACCCTCGACGACTCGCTGGACCTGCTCGCCAGTGACGAACTCGACGGCCAGGTCGCGGACCTCGACCAGATTCTCGGCTATCGGTTGTTCGGCCATGTTATTTCCTTGGGTCGAAGGCATCGCGCGCCGCCTCCCCGATGAACACCAGCAGGGTCAGCATGATTGCCAGCACCATGAAGGCGCTAATACCCAGCCAGGGCGCCTGCAGGTTGGCCTTGCCCTGGGCGACCAGTTCACCCAGCGACGGTGAACCGGCCGGCAGGCCAAAGCCAAGGAAGTCCAGAGCGGTGAGCGTGCCGATGGCGCCGGTAAGAATGAACGGCATGAAAGTCATGGTGGAGACCATGGCATTGGGCAGGATGTGGCGGAACATGATCGCGCCGTTCTGCATGCCCAGCGCACGGGCAGCGCGCACGTATTCGAGGTTGCGCCCGCGGAGGAATTCGGCCCGTACCACATCCACCAGGCTCATCCAGGAGAACAGCAGCATGATCCCCAGCAACCACCAGAAGTTCGGCTGCACGAAGCTGGCGAGAATGATCAGTAGATAGAGCACCGGCAGGCCGGACCAGATTTCCAGCAAGCGCTGCCCGACCAGATCGACCCAGCCGCCGTAGAAGCCCTGCAGCGCGCCGGCGATTACGCCGATCACCGAGCTGATCAGGGTCAGCGTCAAGGCGAACAGCACCGAGATGCGGAAACCGTAGATCACCCGGGCCAATACGTCGCGACCCTGGTCATCGGTGCCCAGCCAGTTCTCCAGCGACGGCGGCGCGGGCGCGGGCACCTGAAGCTCGTAGTTGATGCTCGAGTAGTTGAACGGAATGACCGGCCAGACCATCCAGCCGCCCTTTTCGGCGATCAGTTCCTGGATGTACGGGCTTTTGTAGTTTGCCTGCAGCGGAAACTCGCCGCCGAAGGCCGTTTCCGGATAACGCTTGAACACCGGGACAAACCATTCGCCGTCATAACGCACCACGATCGGCTTGTCGTTGGCGATGATTTCCGCGCCAAGGCTGAGTACGAACAGCACGAGGAAAATCCACAGCGACCACCAGCCACGCTTGTGCGCCTTGAACAGTGCCAGTCGACGCTGGTTGAGGGGGGACAACTGCATCTCAGGCCTCCCTGCTTTCGAAATCGATGCGCGGGTCGACCAGGGTGTAGGTCAGGTCGCCGATCAGCTTCACCACCAGGCCGAGCAGGGTGAAGAGGAAGAGGGTGCCGAACACCACCGGATAGTCGCGGTTGATCGCCGCCTCGAAGCTGAGCAGCCCAAGCCCGTCGAGGGAGAAAATTACTTCGATCAGCAGCGAACCGGTAAAGAACATGCCGATGAAGGCAGCCGGAAAGCCGGCGATGATGATCAGCATCGCATTGCGGAACACATGGCCATAAAGCACGCGATTCTTGCTCAAGCCCTTGGCCCGTGCCGTGATCACGTACTGCTTGTTGATCTCGTCGAGAAAGCTGTTCTTGGTCAGCAGTGTCAGGGTGGCGAAGTTGCCGATCACCAGCGCGGTGACGGGCAGGGCCAGGTGCCAGAAATAGTCGATGATCTTGCCGCCGAGGCTCAGGTCGTCGAAGTTGGCCGAGGTCAGCCCGCGTAGCGGGAACCAGTTCCAGTAGCTGCCGCCAGCGAACAGCACGATCAGCAGGATGGCGAAGAGGAACGCCGGAATGGCGTAGCCAACGATGATCGCCGAACTGGTCCAGACGTCGAACTTGCTGCCATGCCGCGTAGCCTTGGCGATACCCAGCGGGATCGACGCCAGGTACATGATCAGCGTGCTCCACAGGCCAAGCGAGATCGAGACCGGCATCTTCTCGATGATCAGGTCGGTCACCTTGGCATCGCGGAAAAAGCTTTCGCCGAAATCCAGCCGCAGGTAGTTGCTGAGCATGATCCAGAAGCGTTCCACCGGCGGCTTGTCGAAGCCGTACAGGCGTTCGATCTCGGCCACCAGCTCGGGGTCCAGGCCCTGCGCACCGCGGTAGCTGGTGCCGGCGACGGCAACTTCCGAACCGCCGCCAGCGATGCGGCTGGTGGCGCCTTCGAAGCCTTCCAGCTTGGCGATTGCCTGTTCAACCGGGCCGCCTGGTGCGGCCTGGATAATGATGAAGTTGATCAGCAGAATGCCGAACAGCGTTGGGATGATCAGCAGCAGGCGGCGAAAAATATAAGCCAGCATGCTTAGCGCTCCGCCTCGCCGTTGTTGGCTGGCGTGCTCGCGCCAGCTTCCTCGGCTTTCTTCGCTTCCACCGGATCGGCGACCGGAGCCTTGGCATCGGGCTTGCGCCACCAGGTCATCAGGCCGATGTCCTGCTTGGGTGTCACCTGCGGATGCGCCAGGTGGTTCCAGTAGGCCACGCGCCAGGTCTTGATATGCCAGTTCGGTACCACGTAGTGGCCCCAGAGCAGCGCGCGATCCAGCGCGCGGGTATGGGTAACCAGTTCCTTGCGTGAGTCGGCACCGATCAGGCCTTCCACGAGGCTGTCGATTGCCGGGTCCTTGAGGCCAATGAAGTTGCGGCTGCCCGGGTTGTCCGCACTCGCCGAGTGCCAGTATTCGCGCTGCTCGTTGCCGGGTGAATTGGACTGGCCGAAGCCGCTGACGATCATGTCGTAGTCGCGCGAACGGAGGCGGTTGATGTATTGCGACACGTCGACCCGACGAATTTCCAGTTCGATGCCGAGATCAGCCAGGTTGCGCTTGTAGGGCAGCAGAACCCGTTCGAACTCCGCCTGCACCAGCAGGAATTCAAGCTTTACCGGCTTGTCCTGGGCATCCAGCATTCGGTCGTTCTCGACCTTCCAGCCTGCTTCGGTCAGCAGTCGGTACGCCTGGCGCTGCTGTTCACGGATCACACCGTTGCCCTCGGTATGCGGCAGTTCGAATGCCTTGTCGAACACCTCGTCCGGAATCTTGCCGCGCAGCGGCTCGAGCACCTTCAGCTCGTCCGCGTCCGGCAGGCCGGATGAGGCCAGCTCGGAGTTGTCGAAATAGCTGCGGGTGCGGGTATAGGCACCGTTGAACAGCTGTCGATTGGTCCATTCGTAATCGAACAGCAGCCCGAGAGCTTCACGTACGCGGCGGTCCTCCAGTTGCGGGCGGCGGATATTGAAGATGAAGCCCTGCATCCCGGTCGGGTTGTAGTTGCGGATCTCGTCCTTGACGATGCGTCCGTCCCGGACCGCGGCGATGTCGTAGGCGGTGGCCCAGTTCTTCGCACTGGTTTCGAACCAGTAGTCGAAATGGCCGGCCTTGAAGGCCTGCAGTGCGACGGTGTTGTCGCGGTAGTAATCGAAGTTGATACGGTCGAAGTTATAGAACCCGCGATTCACCGGCAGATCCTTGCCCCAGTAGTCCTCGACCCGGGCGTAGCGGATCGAACGCCCAGCCTGGATTTTATCGACCCGGTAGGGGCCGCTTCCCAATGGGACCTCCAGGCTGCCGGAGCTGAAATCACGATCCTCCCACCAGTGCTTGGGTAACACCGGCAATTGCCCGAGGATCATCGGCAGTTCACGATTGCCGGCGTGCTTGAAATCAAAGCGAACCCGTCGCGGGCTTTCGGCGACGACCTTCTCCACGTCGGCGTAATAGCCCCGGTAGTGCGGTGCGCCCTTGCTCATCAGGGTTTCGAAGGTGAACACCACGTCCTCGGCCTTCACCGGTTCGCCATCGTGAAAACGGGCTTGCGGCCGGAGATGGAAACGCACCCAGCTATTGTTCGGGCCTTTTTCGATCTTCTCGGCTAGCAGGCCGTAGACGGTAAACGGCTCGTCCAGGCTGTTGGTGGTCAGGGTGTCATAGATCAGGCTGATGTCGTCAGCGGCGACGCCCTTGTTGATGAAGGGATTGAGCGAGTCGAAACTGCCGAAACCGGCCTGTCGCAGCGTGCCGCCTTTCGGCGCGTCGGGATTGACGTACTCGAAATGCTGGAAGTCGGCCGGGTACTTGGGCTTCTCGTCATACAGCGTCAGGGCATGGCGGGGCGCAGCCTCGGCGAGGGTCGCCATGCAGAGCAGGCTCAGCAGGCCGGCGCGAAGCAGCGGAAAGCGCACGCGATTGTTCATTTGGTCTTCTCCAGGCTCTTCAGCCACCAGGCGCGCAGACCCAGGGTATAGGGCGGCGTGGTGACATGGGCGAACCGATTGCGGTACGCCAGGCGGTGGTTACTGATGAACCAGTTCGGAATGGTGTAGTGGTTCCACAGCAGCACCCGGTCGATTGCGCGGGCGGCTGCGACCTGCTCGTCGCGTGTTTGCGCGGCCAGCAGTTTGGCAATCAGGTCGTCGATGATCGGGTTGGCGACACCGGCATAGTTGCGGCCGCCTTTGACGTCGACCTGACTGGAATGAAAATACAGGTGCTGCTCGATGCCTGGGCTCAGGCTCTGCACCAGCGTCATCAGGATCATGTCGTAGTCGTAGTGATCCAGCCGTTGCTTGTACTGCGCGCTGTCGACCGTGCGCAGGTTGGCCTGGATGCCGATGCGCGCGAGATTCTCGACGTAGGGCTGAAGGACGCGCTCGAGCCGCGGGTTGACCAGCAGGATCTCGAAGCGCAGTGGCTGCCCGGCACCATTGAGCAGGCCGGCGTCCGAGGCTTTCCAGCCAGCTTCGGCGAGCAAACCCAGCGCACGACGCAGCGTTTCCCTCGGGATGCCGCGACCGTCGGTTCGCGGCAGTTCGAACGGCTCGGTAAACAGCTTGGCCGGGAGCTGTTTGCGATAGGGGGAGAGCAGTAGCCACTCGCCCCCCTCAGGCTTGCCGGTCGCGGTGAAGTCGCTGTTGGGGTAGTAGCTTTCGCTGCGGCGGTAGGCGCCATAGAACAGCGCGCGGTTGGTCCACTCGAAATCGAACATCAGGCCCAGGGCCTCGCGCACGCGCTGGTCGGCGAACGTCGCGCGGCGGCTGTTCATGAACAGCGCCTGGGTCTGGGTGGGAATCTGGTGGGGAATCTCGGCGCGGATGATGTCGCCTCGCAGCATGGCGGGAAACTCGTACCCGTTGGCCCAGTTCTTCGCCTGGTGCTCGATATAGAAATCGAATTCAGCGACCTTGAATGCCTCGAATGCCACCACGCTGTCGCGATAGAACTCCACGTCGACACGGTTGAAATTGTACTTGCCCTGGTTGACCGGAAGCTTGGCGCCCCACCAGTTGCGCACCCGCTCGAACACCACCTGACGTCCGGGCTGTACATGGGTGATGCGATAGGGGCCGCTGCCCAGCGGCGGTTCGAAGGTGGTGGCCTTGAAGTCGCGGTTCTTCCAGTAATGCTGCGGCAGTACCGGTAGTTCGCCGAGGCGCATGACCAGCAGAGGATTGTCCGGCTGCTCGAAGACGAAGCGGATGCGATGGCGATTGAGGATGTCGACGCGCTTCACGCCTTGCAAATTGGTGCGGTACTGAGGGTGACCGTCCTTGACCAGCAGGCGGTAGGAAAAGGCGACATCGTAGGCGGTGATCGGCTTGCCGTCATGGAAGCGGGCTTGCTTGCGCAGGTTGAAGACCACCCAGCTGTTGTTATCGCTGTACTCAACGGATTCGGCGATCAGCCCGTAGCTCGAGGCGGGCTCGTCTCCGGACGGATCGTAGATACCGGTGCCGACCATCAGCGGCTCGTTCAGCTCGCTGATGCCGTACTGCAGGAAGCCCGGTGTTGCGCTTGGGCTGGTGCCCTTGAAGGTATAGGGATTGAGCGTGTCGAAGGTGCCCGATGCCATCAGTTTGATCCGGCCGCCCTTGGGCGCGCGCGGGTTCACCCAATCGAAGTGGGTGAACGAGGCTGGGTACTTAAGAGTGCCGAACTGCGCATAACCATGGCTTTCGCTGATGGTGGCGAGGGCGGGAAAGCTCAAGGCCAGGCAGGTCAGTAACAGTAGCAGGGCTCGCATCAGACGGGGGATCCGATCCTTGGCGCTTACGGGCTTCTCGGGCCGGTACAGTAACAGCTTGTATGCGCTGGAAAAAGGCCGGGCAACTCGGGCAAACTGCGGGTCATTTCCCGTAATGGCATTGTGGAGCGACGACCTCTTGGATGTACGTGCCCAGGGTCTGCAGGCGTGGGTCGACCGCCTCAATCAATCGGAACTGCCGGCGTTGGCGTCCGTGGTCAAGGATCTGCAACGCCTTGCCGTACATGAGCACGCCTCGGTACAGCAGCTCGCCGACGTTCTACTGCGTGATGCCGCGCTGACTTCCAAAGTGCTCAGAGTCGGCAACAGTAGCTACTACAACCCCTCGCAGGAAACCATCAAGACGATTTCCCGGGCGATCGTGATGATCGGCTTCGAGAATGTGCGCCTGATCAGCCTGTCGGTGACGCTGATCGACAGCCTGCTCGAGCGCGCCCCGCGGGAGCAGTTGCTGGAGCTGCTCGCCCGCTCGTTTCACGCGGCGGTGCAGGCGCGCAATATCGCCGGCTACGTGCTGTCCCGCCATGATGAAGAAGTGTTCATCGCTGCGCTGCTTTACAACATTGGTGAGTTGGCGTTCTGGGGCTGCGGGGGCGAGCAGGTCGATGAGCTGGCCGTCCAGCTGGCGCAACCGGGCGTCAAGGCTGATGAGGCGGTTCAGGCGGTCTTGGGTACGAGTTTTCGGCAGCTCAGTCTTGGCCTGGTTCGGAGTTGGAATCTGGGCGAGCTGACCAGTCTCGCTCATAGCCAGCTGGCCAGCAGCGATCCGGCGGCGCGCGCGGTAGCGTTGGGCGTGCAGATCAGTGAAGCCGCGCTGGGCGGTTGGGAGTGCGAGCGGATGGCGGCACTGACCAAGGCCGTCGCTGACTTCACTGGGGTAGAGGAGGCTGACGCGCTGCAGCAGATTCTCGCCAGCGCCGATGAAACCGTGGAGGTAGCCACGACCTTCGGGGCTAGTCGTCTGGGCAGGCTCATTCCCAGTACCGACCCGGAGCAGATTCGCTTGCAGCAGGCTCAGCGTCAGGCAGCCTTGTTGCAGCCGAATCTGCTACTGCTGCAGCAATCGTTGCAGGATCTTGGCCTGATGGCGATGGGCGGAGGCGATGCCGGGATAATTCTGGATACGCTGCTTAGTGGCTTGCACCACGGCGTCGGGCTGGAGCGAGTCATGGTGGCCGTGCTGGCTGATCAGCAGACACGTTTCAAGGCTCGCTGTGCCATAGGCGAAGGCACTGAGGCCTGGTTGCAGGAGTTCGTGATGCCAGCTGAACAGCCCGAGCAGCCGCATATATTCAGCTATGCGTTGCGCCATAGACAGGCGCTGTGGATGGGCGTGCCGGCCAGTTACAACCTGGCAGATCTGGTGACCCAGCCGCTGCGTCAGTGCTTCGGCAGTGGCATGTTCTTCATCGCGCCGTTGATGGCCGGGCCTCGCGAAATCGGCGTGATCTATGGCGACTGCAGGCTTTCCGGGCGAGCGCTGAAACACGAACAATTCGTTGCGTTCCAGCGCTTTACCCAGTTGACCGGTCGTTGCCTGGAGTCGCTGAGCAAACGGCCGGTCAACTGAGTTTCGTTGTTCAGTTCGGAAGATAGAGCGTCAGCAGCTGGCCAGGTCGCAGCACTTCGGTGCCTTTGGGATTCCAGGTCTTCAGATTGGTCAGCTGCACGTTGAAGCGCTTGGCGATCTGGTAAAGCGAATCGCCTTTCTGGACCTTGTAATAGGTCGGCGAGTTGTCCTTCTTCGCCGGCGTACGGGTTGCCGGACCTTGCAGGAACAACGCCTGGCCAACCTTCAGCTGACTTCCGGAAAGCCTGTTCCAGCGCTGCAGATCGCGTACCGACACCCGTTGCGCCTTGGCGATATCCCAGAGATTGTCACCTGTCTTGACCCGGTAGGTTCGCGGAGTCGACGCGGGCTGTCGCGCGACGGCGTGCAGCAGCTCACGTGAGGCTTTCGCGTCGCTGCTGGTTGGCAGGCTGAGGACCTGGCCGACGCGTAGCGTATCGCTCTTCAAGCGGTTGACGTCGCGAATGATGTTGACCGTCAGGTGATGCCGGTTGGCGATGACACCCAGCGTGTCCCCTGCGCGCACCTGATACTGCTGCCAGTCGACCAGGTCCTGCGGTTTCATCAGTGCCAGGTTGGCTGCCAGCATCTCGGCCTTTTCCATCGGCACCAGAAGCTGTTGCGGGCCGTCTAGCGTGATGCGTCGGGTGAAGGCGGGATTCAGTTGATACAGCTCGTCCTCGTCCAGGTCGGCGAGCTTGGCCACCCGCGCCAGATCCATGCGCTGCTTGAGCGCGATCACCTCGAAGTAGGGTTCGTTGGCGATCGGGTTGAGGTTGATGCCGTAAGCCTCGGGCGCCTGGATCAACTGCGACAGCGCCAGCAATTTGGGCACATAGTCGCGGGTCTCGCGTGGCAGCGGGAGGTTCCAGTAATCGGTTGGCAGTCCCAGCTTCTGATTGCGCTCGATCGCTCGGCTGACCGTGCCTTCGCCTGCGTTATAAGCCGCCAGGGCTAGCAGCCAGTCGCCGTTGAACAGGCCATGCAGGTAGCTCAGGTAGCGTAGCGCAGCATTGGTCGACGCAGTGATATCGCGGCGGCCGTCATACCAGCTGGTTTGACGAAGGTTGAAATGCCGACCTGTCGAGGGGATGAATTGCCAGAGCCCGACCGCATGGGCAGGGGAGTAGGCGAAGGGATCGTAGGAGCTTTCGATGATTGGTAGCAGCGCCAGCTCAAGCGGCATGTCGCGCTCTTCAAGACGCTCGACGATGTAGTGGATAAACGGACTGCTACGCTCGCTGACAACTTCGATGGACTTTGGACGGCTGGAGAGCAGCAGGCGCTGTTGCTCGATGCGCGGGTTGCTGTCCAGATGCTCCTGCAGCTTGTAGCCCTCGCGGATTCGCTCCCAGATATCTTCGTGTTCGGTGATGGCGGTGGTGTCGTTCAGCCAGATGGGTTCTTGTGCGACAGGTGTGGTTGCGCGCCTTGTCTGCTCGCGGGTCTCATCGCGCACGGCATTGCTCTGACAGCCCGCTAGGGCGACGCATATGGCGAGAGCCAACGCCCGACCAGAGGCTGCCAAGGCGTCCGTTTCGTGGCGTTTCTTGGGAGCTGGCGGCATTGGCTGGAATCTTCCCGGGAAACAAAAATTCGGGGGATTCTAGGAACGCACCCTGGTGGGGTCAAGTTTGCAGGCTCCGTTTCGGGAACCTGTCGAGCTTGTCAGAAACGGTCTTTCCACGCCCGCAAAGCCGCGAAAACCGCGACTTCATCCTCTAATCTGCGGCCGCAGTGCTCGCTTGCGGCCTGTTGGACAGCCTCAACGCTGCTGCGCAGAAAAGGGTTGGTAGCGCGCTCGATGTTCATTCGAGTGGGTAGGCTGAAGTGGTTCTCTTCACGCAGAGCGGTTACCTCGCGCACGCGCTGCTGGATCTCCTGGTTATATGGCTCCACCGCTTGGGCGAAGCGCAGATTGCTCAGGGTGTATTCATGGGTGCAGTAAACAAGGGTGTCGTCCGGCAGACTGGCCAGACGTTGCAGCGATGCGAACATTTGCTCGGGTGTGCCTTCGAAAAGTCGGCCACATCCCGCCGCGAACAGCGTGTCGCCACTCAGCAGCCAGGGCTGCTCGGCATCGCTGTGAACGTAAGCGATATGCCCGAGGGTATGCCCCGGAACCGCGATCACCTCCAAATCCTTATCCAGCACGCGGATGCGCTGGCCATCGCTCAGTGCTTCATCGCGTGCGGGAATGTTCTCGGCTGCCGGCCCATAAACGCGGGCACCTGTCTGCGTCTTGAGTCGTTCGACACCGCCAACGTGGTCGTGATGGTGGTGGGTAATCAGGATATCGCTGAGTCGCCAGTCCAGGTGATCCTGCAGCCAGCTCAGTACCGGTGCGGCGTCACCTGGGTCTACGGCGGCACATCGTTGCGTTGCATCGTCTTGCAGCAACCAGATGTAGTTGTCGGTGAAGGCGGGGAGTGCTTCGATCTTCAACATGGGGCGGGTCGCCAAGCGAGGGACAAAGGCGCATCCTAGCAGTCCGATGAAAAAGTTGAACCCGAGCGAACGCTGCGCCGCGCAGAACCGCACCGCGAACGGAGCCGAGCGATGAACGATCAATCGTCCACCCAGGCCAGCGACCATTGGCTGTCCATGATCAATCAGGCATCCGACTGGTTTGCAGGACCGCTGGGCCAGCAGCTGCTGGCTCAGGAAAAGCGTGTGCTGACCGAAGAGCTTGCGCGTTGTTTCGGCAGTTATCTGGTGCATAACGGCCCATTCAGCGGGGAGCCGGTGCAGCCAGAGAGCATCAAACGCAGCGTCCGCCTGGGTGCGCCTTTACCCGGGGTGGAAATTCATTGTGAGGAGCAGGCCTGGCCGCTCGGCGAGCATGCCGCCGATGTCGTGGTGTTGCAGCATGCCCTGGATTTCAGCCTTTCTCCCCACGGGCTGCTGCGCGAAGCGGCACGTGGAGTGCGCCCAGGCGGGCATCTGTTGATCGTCGGGATCAATCCCTGGAGTGCCTGGGGGGTGCGCCATCTGCTGTCACGCGAGGTATTTCGCGAAGCCCGTTGTATTCGCCCATCGCGGGTTGGTGACTGGCTGAACCTGCTGGGATTCGCGCTGGAGAAACGCCGGTTCGGATGCTATTGTCCGCCGCTTTCTTCGAGCGACTGGCAGGCGCGTTTGTCGCGGCTGGAGTCGATTGGACAGCAGTTGCAGGCGCCTACTGGCGGCTTCTATCTACTGGTGGCGCGCAAGCTGATGATCGGCCTGCGACCCTTGCGCCAGGAGCGCCGCGAGCGGATGGGCAAGTTGTTGCCGATGCCAGTGGCCAAGATCAGTCGCCGCGACGCCGAACAGCACCGGCTGCCTTGAAGACCAACTCTGCCGGCAAACCGAGTAAGCGATCGAAATGAGTGACGACTGGGTCGAGATCTATACCGACGGCGCCTGCAAGGGCAATCCTGGCCCCGGCGGCTGGGGCGCACTGCTTATCTATAAAGGCGTCAAGCGCGAGCTCTGGGGCGGCGAGCCGGAGACTACCAACAATCGCATGGAGCTCATGGCCGCCATTAGCGCGCTCGCCGAGCTGAAGCGTTCGTGCAAGGTGCGCCTGGTAACCGACTCACAGTATGTGATGCAGGGCATCAATGACTGGATGCCCAACTGGAAGAAGCGCGGCTGGAAAACGGCAAGCAAGCAGCCAGTCAAGAATGCCGATCTATGGCAGCAGCTCGACGAGCAGGTCAACCGCCATCAGGTGAGCTGGGAGTGGGTTCGCGGTCATACCGGGCACCCCGGTAACGAGCACGCCGACCTGCTGGCCAACCGCGGTGTAGTGCAGGTAAAACGTCAACCGATTGTGTAAGTGAGCGAAGCAACATGCGCAGCGTAGTGCTGGATACCGAAACGACCGGCATGCCGGTGGCCGATGGCCACCGGATCATCGAGATTGGCTGTGTCGAAGTGATTGGCCGCCGCCTGACTGGACGGCATTACCACGTCTATTTGCAGCCTGACCGCGAAGTGGACGAGGGGGCGATCGCCGTTCACGGCATCACCAACGAGTTTCTCGTCGACAAACCGCGTTTCCGTGATGTCGCTGATGAGTTCTTCGAATTCATCAAGGGCGCACAGTTGGTCATCCATAACGCGGCGTTCGACCTTGGCTTCATCAACAATGAGTTTGCTCTGCTCGGTCAGCAGGAGCGCGCCGACATTGCCGAGCATTGCTCGGTACTCGATACCCTGTTGATGGCGCGTGAGCGGCACCCTGGCCAGCGCAACAGTCTCGATGCGCTGTGCAAGCGCTACGGCGTGGACAACTCCGGCCGGGATCTGCACGGCGCTCTGCTCGATGCCGAGATTCTGGCCGACGTCTGGCTGACCATGACCGGCGGGCAGACGAATCTGTCTCTTGCCGGCGACGGCGAAAGCTCCGATGGTGGACGGCAACAACCCACTCCGATTCGTCGGCTGCCGGCGGATCGGCTGCGCACCAGGGTCCTGCGTGCCAGCGAGGAGGAGCTTGCTGCGCACGTTGCGCGCATGGCTGCCATCGAAAAAGCAGCGGGTGCGACCCCGTTGTGGGTTCAGCTGGAAGGCTGATCCGGAGTCCCGTCGTCTTTATGCGCTGTTGCTTTGCTGCGGACCCTTCTACCCTGTAGATGGATCGTCCGCAGAGAGTGCGCATGTACAAAGACCTGAAATTCCCCATCCTCATCGTTCACCGAGACATAAAGGCTGACACCGTCGCCGGTGAGCGAGTACGTGGTATCGCTTCCGAGCTGGAACGCGACGGCTTCAATATCCTGCCCACAGCCAGTTCGAACGAGGGGCGCATCGTCGCCTCGACGCACCACGGGCTGGCCTGCATCCTGGTCGCGGCGGAGGGCGCTGGGGACAACCAGCGTCTTCTGCATGACGTGGTGGAGTTGATCCGCGTCGCCCGTCGCCGTGCCCCGCGCCTGCCAATCTTTGCGCTGGGCGAGCAGGTCACCATCGAAAACGCGCCGGCCGAAGCGATGGCCGACCTCAACGAGTTGCGCGGCCTGCTGTACCTGTATGAAGACACCGTGCCGTTCCTCGCGCGCCAGGTCGCGCGCGCCGCGCGCAGTTACCTGGATGATCTGCTGCCACCATTCTTCAGCGCGTTGGTCCGGCATACCGGTGAGTCGAATTACTCCTGGCATACCCCCGGTCACGGTGGCGGTGTTGCCTACCGCAAGAGTCCGGTTGGCCAGGCCTTTCATCAGTTCTTTGGGGAAAACACGCTGCGCTCGGACCTCTCGGTTTCGGTGCCCGAGCTCGGTTCGTTGCTTGATCACACCGGGCCGGTGGCGGCGGCAGAAGCCCGTGCGGCACGCAATTTTGGCGCTGACCACACCTTCTTCGTGATCAACGGCACCTCGACGGCGAACAAGATCGTCTGGCATTCGATGGTCGCCCGGGACGATCTGGTACTGGTCGATCGCAACTGCCACAAATCGATCCTGCACGCGATCATCATGACCGGAGCGATACCGCTTTACATGAGCCCGACGCGCAATGAGCTAGGCATCATCGGCCCGATTCCGCTGGAGGAGTTCACCCGCGAGTCGATCCAGGCCAAGATCGCCGCCAACCCGCTGGCGCGAGGCCGGCCGCCGAAGGTCAAGCTCGCGGTGGTGACGAACTCGACCTACGACGGGCTTTGCTACAACGCCAACCTGATCAAGCGCACCCTCGCCGACAATGTCGAGGTGCTGCATTTCGACGAGGCCTGGTATGCCTATGCGGCGTTTCACGAGTTCTACGATGGTCGTTACGGCATGGATACCCGCGAGCAGGGGCCGCTGGTCTTCACCACGCATTCCACGCACAAACTGCTGGCGGCGTTCAGCCAGGCGTCGATGATTCATGTGCTCGACAGCCAGACACGGCAGCTCGATCGCGACCGCTTCAATGAAGCCTTCATGATGCACATCTCCACGTCGCCGCAGTACGGGATCCTCGCATCGCTGGACGTAGCGTCGGCGATGATGGAAGGTCCGGCCGGCCGCTCGTTGATTCAGGAGACGTTCGATGAGGCGCTGAGCTTTCGCCGGGCGCTGGCCAATCTGCGCCAGCACATCGATGCGGACGACTGGTGGTTCAGCATCTGGCAGCCGCCACTGGTCGACGGCGCTGAGGCGTTGGTGACTCCGGACTGGCTGTTGGAGCCGACGGCCGACTGGCACGGATTCGGCGAAATCGCCGACGATTACGTGCTGCTCGATCCAATCAAGGTCACGCTCGTCACGCCCGGCCTCACCGCATCCGGCGCGCTGGGCAAAAGTGGCATTCCGGCGGCGGTAGTCAGTAAGTTTCTCTGGGAGCGCGGTCTGGTGGTGGAGAAGACCGGGCTGTACTCGATGCTAGTGCTGTTTTCCATGGGCATCACCAAGGGCAAATGGAGCACGCTGCTTACCGAGCTGCTGGAGTTCAAGCGCCACTATGACGCGAACATACCGTTGGTAGAGGCTCTGCCTTCGATTGCCCGTAAGGGTGCGGCAACCTACGCCGGAATGGGCCTGCGCGACCTCTGCGATGCCCTGCATGCCTGCTATTGCGAGAACGCCACGGCGCGAGCCATGCGCAGAATGTACACCGCATTGCCAGAGCCCGCGATGACCCCGGCACAGGCCTACGACAAGCTGGTTCGCGGCGAGGTGGAGGCGGTGCCGATCGAAGCGCTGGAAGGGCGCATAGCGGCGGTCATGCTGGTGCCGTATCCGCCGGGTATCCCGCTGATCATGCCGGGTGAGCGCTTTACCGGGGAGACCCGCTCGATTCTCGATTACCTTCGCTTCGCCCGTGATTTCGCCGAACGCTTTCCTGGGTTCGATGCGGATGTGCACGGCCTGCAACACGAAGTCGGGGTTGGTGGTAGTTCGTACACCGTTGACTGCATCCGTGAATGAGCGTTGGGTCAGCGACGCGGCCCTCTACCGCGGCATGAGCGGGTCGACTGCCGGCGTGGTCTGTATCACATCGTCTGCATCGACATTCACTCGTTCTGGTGCCAGTTGTTATAGTTGCCCACCGTCGTGCGGCCTGTCCGCCATGACGCCACCCATGCGCCCTTGCTGTCGAGGATGATAGCGTGACCGAATACAAAGCCTTCCGTGTAGAGTTGGCAGACAAGATTGCCCGCGTCGTGATCAACCGACCCGAGAAGATCAATGCGATGGACGCCGCGTTCTGGTCGGAGATCATCGATATCTTCAACTGGGTCGATGCCACCGACGAGGTGCGCGTCGTGGTCCTCAGCGGGGCCGGTGAGCATTTCTCTTCTGGTATCGATCTGCAACTGCTGGCTTCTGTCGGCAGCCAGCTGGGCAACGATGTCGGGCGCAACGCCGAGCGGCTGCGGCGCAAGATCCTTTCTCTGCAGGCCTCGTTCAACGCAGTCGATCACTGCCGCAAGCCGGTCATCGCGGCCATTCAGGGCTACTGTCTGGGCGGCGCCATCGATCTGATCTCGGCCTGCGACATGCGTTACAGCACTGCAAGCGCGAAATTCTCGATCAAGGAAATCGACATGGGCATGGCCGCCGATGTCGGGACCTTGCAGCGTCTGCCGCGCATCATCGGCGATGGCATGATGCGTGAACTTGCCTTTACAGGGCGCACAATCGACGGTGAAGAGGCACGCAGCATCGGTCTGGTCAATCGCACCTATGCCGACCAGCAGGCGCTGATGGACGGCGTTTTGGAGCTGGCTCGCGACATCGCCCGCAAATCACCTGTCGCGATTCGCGGCACCAAGGAAATGATCCGCTATATGCGTGATCATCGTGTCGACGACGGCCTCGAGTACATCGCCACCTGGAATGCGGCCATGCTGCAGTCGGCGGATATCAAGGTCGCCATCGCTGCCCATATGAGCAAACAAAAGCCGGACTTTGCCGACTGATGCGCCATCACACGTTTGCGCGGGAGGCGCACTAGGCATGGTTACTGGAGCTACTTCACTCGGTCTGGTACGTGACGAACTGTTCGCCACCATGGAAGAGGCCGAGCAGAGCCTTGAACACTTCATCATCGATCGCAATAACGGTGGCCTGCTGCAGCAGGCCGTGGAAAACCTCAAGCAGGTGCGCGGCACGCTCAACCTCATCGAGCTGACCGGAGCCGAGTTGCTGGCGCAGGAGATTCTGCAGCTGGCGACCGATATCCCCGTTGGTGCCGGGGAAGATCGCGACGTGCAGTTGGCCGCGCTGAGCAACGCGCTCTATGTCCTGCGACGCTATCTGGAAAGCGTCGACGCCAGCCGGCAAGAAATTCCCGAGCTGCTGCTTCCAGCCATCAACGTGCTGCGACAGGCTTGTGCACAGCCCGCCTTGCCGGAGAGTTTCTTCTTCAGCGTTCGTCTTGATCATGCCCGTCCTGCAGTGGATGTCCCGGCCCGATCCGGTGCTGCGCCAGTTGCCGAGGCACGGCGCTTGCGTCAGATGTATCAGGTTGGATTACTGGGCTTCATCCGTGAAGACAATCTGTCTGCCAGCCTGAAGCTCATGGGTCGTGCACTGACGCGCCTGGATCACCTGTTCATCGAATCACCGGCTAGCCGGCTGTGCTGGATCGGCAGCGCTGCTCTCGAATCGCAACTCGACGGCCAGCTGCTGCCGCGCAAGTCGCGCAAGCAGCTGTTTTCGCGGCTCGACCGCGAACTCAAGCAGGTGCTTGGCAATCCTGCATACGAAGCCCCGCGCAGCCTGCTCAAAGAGCTGCTCTATGTTGTCGCTCTGGCGGATACCCAAGGACCGATCGCCAGCCAGGTTCGCCAGGTTTTCTCGTTAAGCCCGCTGCCATTCACTGACCATCTGCTCGAAGAGGAATCCCAGCGGCTGGCTGGTCCTGGCCAGGCAGTCATGCGTTCGCTGTCTTCGGCAATTCGCGAGGAGCTGGCTAGCCTGAAGGACCTCCTGGATCTGATCGAGCGTGGTACTGCGCAGGCGGAAGCCTATTCGAACCTGCATAACCTGCTCGGCAAGATGGCCAAAACCCTTGGCATGGTTGGTCTTTCGTCTGCGGCCAGTACCTTGCAGGCGCAGCTGGGCGATGTGTCGGGCTGGAGCCTGGCGCATGCGCCCGAGCCGCAGGTTATCCAACGTCTCGCCGACGCTGTGCTCTACGTCGAGAGCATGGTAGCCAGCCTCGAACGTGGCGATCGACGTGAAAGCAAGCCTCAGGTTGCGCGTCCCGGAATGGAGGCGGAAGCCTTCGCCAATCATCAGCTGACCGAGGCGCGTATCGTGGTGATCGACGAAGCGACCGCCGGGCTGGCCCTGGCCAAGCGCGCGATTACTGCCTATCTGGAATCCAACGGTGAAAAGCTGCACCTGGCTAACGTGCCGTTCAGCCTCCAGGCCGTGCGAGGTGGATTACGCTTCCTCGAGCAGGAGCGTGCAGCAGATCTGATAGGCGCCTGCGCTGATTTCATTCAGAAACAGATGCTCGAATCGAATCAGATGCCCCCCGAGCAGCTGCTGGAAACCCTTGCCGACGCCCTGACCAGCCTGGAGTACTACCTCGAAGGCGGGGCGGTATTGCGGCGCGACGATTCGCGCGTAAGCGTGCTTGATCTGGCCAGCGAGAGCGTACGCGCGCTGGGCATGCCGGTAGCGGCCTGATGAGTCTGCGCTGGCAGGCGGCGCTGCTCGACCCCACTTTGCCTGGGGGTTGGGTGGTAGTGCACTGCCGGCAGCAGTTCCTGCTCGACGATAATGGTGCGCTGTTTCCACGGGACTGGCTCAAGCGCCTGGAGCTTCCCGTGTTGAGCGAGCAGGGGCTGGGACATTTTGACGGGCAACCGGTTTTTCTGTTCGAGCTTGAATTCCCAGCCGATGTGCCCGGCGCACGCTGGCAGGGCCTGCGCCAGTTCATGCAGGGCGACGATCGGGACCTGTTTCAGCTCCTTGGATACGCCACGCAGATAGGCACATGGGCGAGTCAGCATCGTTTCTGCGGCAGCTGCGGTTCGCCAATGCAGGCGCGAGCCGGCGAGCGAGCGATGTACTGCCCGGCTTGCGGCGTTCAACACTATCCAAGACTGTCTCCGAGCATGATCGTACTGGTCACGCGCGGCGATGAGCTGCTGCTGGCGCGTTCACCGCGTTTCGCTCCAGGCGTCTACAGCACCCTGGCAGGCTACGTGGAACCTGGCGAGTCAGTGGAACAGTGCGTCGCGCGCGAGGTGCGTGAGGAAGTCGGTGTATCCATTCACCCGCCACAGTATGTCGCGAGCCAGGGCTGGCCGTTTCCGCATTCGCTGATGCTGGGGTTCCATGCCGAATATGCCGGCGGCGAAATCGTGCCTCAGCCCGAGGAGATCGAAGATGCGCGCTGGTTTCCCATCGATAACCTGCCGGCGTTACCCGCTCGCCAATCCATAGCCCGCTACCTGATAGAGCTGTATCTGGCTCGTCGGTTAGGCCGTCCCGACCCAGTGCTGCCAGGCTAGACGCAGGCTCATCGCCAGAACCACCAGAATGAATATCGGGCGGATGAACTGAGAGCCGCCACGGATCGCTGTGCGCGCGCCGAAATAGGCGCCGGCCATCAGTGCCAGGCCCATACCGATGCCAAGTACCCATGCTACGTGCCCGCCGATCACGAACACGCTCAAAGCCACTGCATTGCTGACGAAGTTCATCGTCCGCGCAACGCCGCTGGCCCTGAGCAGGTCGAGCGGGTAGAGCAGCATGCTGCTGACGGTCCAGAAGGCGCCAGTCCCGGGGCCCGCCACTCCATCGTAGAAGCCTAGCGAGAGACTCTGAGGCCACTGGCGCTTGCGTCCGATGACCAACGCATCGCTACTGGGTTTTGCGGGCATGTGGCTGAACAGCAGATATATACCGCAGGCAGAAACCACCAAGGGCAGCAGCTGGTTGAGCCAGCTTGCGGGCATGAATTGGGCGAGTGCTGCACCTAACGCCGCTCCAATTGCAGTGCCCACAAGCGCGCGGCGCCACATCTCAGGCTCGAATAGGCGACGTCGATAAAACGTATAGCTGGCGGTGGCTGAACCGAAGGTGGCGCATAGCTTGTTGGTACCCAGCACCAGGTGCGGAGGCAGTCCGGCAGTCAGCAAGGCCGGGATGGTCAGCAACCCGCCGCCACCGGCAATGGCATCGATGAATCCGGCAGTGAAGGCTACGGCGAACAGAATCACCAGAGTGGAAGGGTCGAGCGCGAGCTCAAGCGCGAAGGGCATGCGGGTCTCGGTGGGCTGAGTGACAGCGGAGGATAATGCGGCTATTACGCTGGCGGAAGGGAAGATTGAATGACTGGCATCCAGCTCTGCGAGAAGAACAACGTCAACCCGTGACCCCCGTCCCATGCCGGCCCTGGCTGTGCTGATGGCAGCTGCGGATAATGTCGCACCCAATGAAAAGGATGCTTGGCTATGCAATATCTCGGGCTCGCGATCGTGATCGCGCTACTGGCTGTGATTGTCCTGCTGGTGGCGCTGCGCTTGCTGCTAGGGGGGAGTTGGCTGATGGGCTGGTTGCGCGGCACCTGTGGCTTCGCGGTTCTCGCGCTGGCCGGGCTGATCGGCCTGATTGGCTACGACATCAGTACCTATGCCTCGCTGCCGAGTGAGCAACCGTTGGTTACGCTGACGTTCCAGGCGCAGGGGCCGCAGCGCTACGAAGTCCGTTTGGATCAGGGCAAGGAGACGCGCACGGCGATTCTGGAAGGCGACCTCTGGCAGCTCGACCTGCATATGTTGCGCTGGAAAAGCCTGGCCGAACTGATCGGCCTTGAATCAGGCTATCGACTGGAGCGGCTATCCGGACGCTATCTCGCAGTCGAGCAGCAGAATCTCGCGCGTTATGGTCGCGTTGAGCTGAGCGAGAAGCCCTTGGGCGTGGATATCTGGCAATCGCTGGAGCTCGGACAGCGTGACATGCACCTGGTCGATGCGCAGATGCTGCGCGTGGATTACATGCCGATTGCCGATGGAGCTGCTTACATTGTAGAGCTTGCGCCGACCGGACTGATCGCGAAGCCGGCAAACGCAGCGGCGACCGAGGCGCTGAAGAACTGGTGAACAAGAAGGGAGCCTTACGGCTCCCTTTTTTCGCTGCATCTTTCTTTTGTCGCAGAGCCTGTCAGGCCAGATAACCGCCATCGACGTTGAGCGAGATTCCCGTCGTATAGCTAGACGCGTCGCTGGCCAGGTAGAGAACTGCACCGGCCATTTCGCTCGGTTGGGCGACACGGCTCAGCGGAATATGCTGAAGTGCCATTTGCAGAATCGAGTCGTTCTTGACCAGCGCCGAGGCGAACTTGGTATCCGTCAGGCCCGGTAGCAGCGCATTGCAGCGAATGCCGAACTGCGCGCATTCCTTGGCGAAGGCCTTGGTCATGTTGATCACGGCGCCCTTGGTGATCGAGTAGATACCCTGGAAGTTGCCCGGTGTGACTCCATTGATGGAAGCGACGTTGATGATGCTGCCACCACCGTTTTCGCGCATCAGCTTGCCGGCCTCGATAGACATATAGAAATAGCCGCGGATATTCACGTCGACAGTCTTCTGAAAGGCCGAGACGTCGGTATCCAGGACGTGGCAGAACTGCGGATTGGTTGCGGCATTGTTGACCAGGATGTCGAGTCGGCCGAACTGCTCGCGGATTTGCGCGAATACCGCCTGAATCTGTTCCATCTCGCCGATATGGCAGGCTACCGGAGTGGCCTTGCCGCCTTCAGCAACAATCGCATCTGCAACTGCCTGGCATCCCTCGATCTTGCGGCTGGATACGATCACGTGGGCCCCTTGCTGCGCGAGCAGCTTGGCGATGGCCTCGCCGATACCGCGGCTGGCGCCGGAAACGAAGGCGATCTTGCCGTCTAGGTCGAACAGGGTGGTTTTGGACATGGTCGTTCCTCTTTTCTTGTTCGTTCCCGTGGTGGAGCACGGGGCTTTGGGTTGGCTTCAGAGCTTCGATTGCCCGATCACTTGCAGTGCCTTTTGCTCGAGCAGCTTGTTCATGTGGATGAACTGGGCAAAACGCTTGTCCTGCGTCTGGCCATGATAAAAGCGGTAGTAAATCTGCTGGACGATTCCGGCCAGCCGGAACAGGCCGTAGGTGTAGTAAAAGTCGATGCAGGGAATCTCGATACCGGCGCGCTGTGCGTAGTAATCGACGAAGCCCTGGCGGGTGTGCATGCCAGGCAGGTGGCTCGGCTGCCGACGCATCGCCTGCATGGGCTGTGGATCATCGGCCTCGATCCAGTAGGCGAGTGTGTTGCCCAGATCCATCAGCGGATCACCAATCGTGGTCATTTCCCAGTCCAGTACGCCAATGATTTCCATCGGGTTGTCCGGGTTCAGGATCACGTTGTCGAAGCGGTAATCGTTGTGAATGATTCCGGGCTTGGGGTGATCGGCTGGCATCTTGTCCTTCAGCCAGGCCTTGACTGGCTCCCAGGCGGGCGCATCCGCGGTCAGCGCACGCTCGTAACGCTCGCTCCAGCCTTCGATCTGGCGCTTCACATAACCGTCCGGTTTGCCCAGATCCCCGAGGCCGCAGGCCTGGTAGTCAACATTGTGCAAATCGACAAACTTATCGATGAAGCTCTCGCAGAGCGCGCGCGTCTGCGCCACATCGAATTTCAACTCTGCAGGTAGTTCCGAGCGCAGGATGATGCCGTTGACCCGCTCCATGACGTAGAACTCGGCACCTATCACCGACTCGTCGGTGCAGTACACGTAGGCCTTCGGGCAGTAGGGGAAACCGTCGTTGAGCTGGTTGAGGATGCGGAATTCACGGCCCATGTCGTGGGCGGACTTCGCCTTGTGGCCAAAGGGCGGGCGGCGCAAAACCAGATCCAGCTCAGGGTACTTCAGCAGATAGGTCAGATTGGAGGCACCACCGGGAAACTGCGAAATCTGCGGCGTACCCTCCAGTCCAGGAATGTGCGCCTTGAGGTAAGTGTCGATCACCTCGACCGGCAGTTCTTCGCCTTCTCGGACTCGCGTGGTTTGATCTGTAAGCGCCATTGTTATCCCTTCTGCTTATGTTCGGTGCCCAAGATGATTCGGTAATCTAATGCTCGCTGTTCCACAGACCAAGCGGCGTTGGCCGTTATTGGCCTGAGTGTTGCCGGTCAATCAAGGTGCCTGATTCGCTCGCGGAAAGTTCGTCTGCATAAAAAAACCGAAGTCTGAGACTTCGGTTTCTGGTGTCACCTGGCAGGCTCGCCTGCGGCTCAGGCTGGGAACAGTTCGCTGAGCTTCAGGGCCAGCATCATGTCGCCTTCAGCGCGCAGCTTGCCGCCCATGAAGGCCTGCATGCCATCGGTTTCACCGCTGACGATGCCCTGCATGGTTTCGCTGTCCATGATCAGGGTGACATTGGCGTCGCTGGATTCGCCTTGCTGCAGATCGCAAGTGCCATCCTTGACTACCAGGTAGTAGTTCTCGGCATCGGTGATATTGAACTGAAACACCAGGTCCAGGCCGGCAGCGGCACTGGGGTTGAACTTCGACTGCATGCCTTTGAAAGTCTCGGCGACGTTGCTCATGAGGGTTTCCTTTTTTGGTCGTTATGGGTACGCAGCTCGAGGCCGCTTGGGGCTGGGCTCATCTATGGGTGACGAGCTCCGGATTCTTCAGAAGTTGCAGGTGCGCATGACTATTGAAGGAGGCGAGCGCGACATCGCGCTCACGAAACTTCAGCAGACTGAGTGAAGTGTTGACGATCTGCCAGTTCATCTCGAACGCCTTGACCGGCGGTACGCCGATGATCAGCTGTAGCAGCGCGGTGATGGTTCCGCCGGATGTGAAGATGGCAATGCGATCCCGCTTGCCGGCGTGCTCGAGTACGCGCTCCAGGCCGCCGCGCACGCGGTCGAGAAAGTGCTGCCAGCTCTCGAGTTCTTCCTTTTCATGTTCACCGGAAATCCAGCGATGCACGACATAGTTGAACAACCGCTGAAACTCGGCCCGATGGTCTGCGGCGTTGCGCAGGATATGCATCGCGTTTGGCTCGACCTTTAGCAGATCGGGCAGGTGGGCGCGGATAACCGCATCGGCATGAAATTCATTGAAGGCCGCGTCGATTTCGAGTTCCGGCTGGGTGCTCAGTCTGGCAATCGTGGTGCGTGCGGTGTCCTGTTGACGCTCAAGTTCGCCACTCAGACAGCGATCGAAGGTCACATCAAGTTGCGCCAGGTAGTCACCAAGCGCTTCGGACTGACGATAACCGAGAGGAGAGAGCACGTCGTAGTTTTCTGCGCCGAATGACGCCTGACCATGTCTGATCAGGTAGATACTGCCCATGCATGCTGCTCCGGCCGGCACTGTTTTTCGCGAGGGTAGGGACATCGTTCCGGAGTGTCAACGATAATTCGAACGTTTGTTTGAATTGCATGCGCTAGCCCAGCCCAAGGCCCATCGGTATGCTGGCGGCTTGCTGCCGAAGGGTGTCTGTCGGCAACCGGAACACACCGAGAGGTAATACGTGGAATTTCTTGTCGATTACGCCAGCTTCCTGGCCAAGACCGTCACGCTGGTGGTCGCAATCGTGATCGTGCTGATCGCTCTCGCTTCGATGCGCCGAGGGCGCAGCAAGCAGGGCGGTGGCCATCTCGAAGTGCACAAGCTCAACGAGTTCTACAAATCGATGCGCGAGCGCCTGGAGCAGGCCGTGCTGGAGAAGGATGCGTTCAAGGCATTGCGCAAGCGCGAAGCCAAGGCTGCCAAGCAGAACAAGAAGCCGGAAACGCCCGCGCGCGTGTTCGTCCTCGATTTCGATGGCGACATCCGCGCTTCGGCCGTCGACAACCTGCGCCACGAGATCACCGCGCTGCTGACGATGGCAACGCCGCAGGACGAAGTGGTCCTGCGCCTGGAGAGCGGTGGCGGCATGGTGCACGGCTATGGCCTGGCCGCGTCACAGCTGGTGCGCATCCGCGATGCCGGCGTACCGCTGACAGTCTGTGTCGACAAGGTGGCAGCGAGCGGCGGCTACATGATGGCGTGCATCGGCAACCGCATTCTTACTGCGCCGTTCGCGATCCTTGGCTCCATTGGTGTGGTAGCCCAGTTGCCGAACGTTCATCGGCTGTTGAAGAAGCATGACGTGGATTTCGAAGTGCTCACCGCGGGCGAGTACAAGCGAACTTTGACCGTTTTCGGTGAGAACACCGAAAAGGGGCGGGAGAAGTTCCAGGAAGACCTGGAAACTACCCATGAGCTGTTCAAGAACTTCGTCGCCCGCTATCGGCAGAACCTCTCGATAGACGATGTTGCAACGGGGGAGGTCTGGCTCGGCATCGCTGCGTTGGGCAAGCACCTGGCGGACGAGCTGAAGACCAGTGATCAGTACCTTGCCGAACGGGCCCAGGAAGCGGAACTGTTCCAGCTGCATTACATACAGAAGAAGAGCCTGCCGGAGCGTTTCGGCATGGCGGCCAGTACGGTTATGGAGCACGGCTTGCTGAAAGGCTGGAGCCGGCTGAACGAACAACGTTTTTGGCAATGACAAGGGGACCGCGATGAGCAGCTTCAAGGCGCTACAAGTCAGCGAGGTGGCCGACGGCCGTTTCGAATCCAAAGTCGTCGAGCGTGGTATCGATGAGCTGCCAGCCGGTGAGGTGCTCATCCGGGTGCGTTATTCCTCGCTGAACTTCAAGGACGCTCTATCTGCGAGCGGCAACCGCGGCGTGACGCGGTCCTACCCCCATACGCCGGGGATCGATGCGGCGGGCGTCGTGGCTTCGTCGAGTGTGGGCGAATTCGCCGAAGGCGATGAGGTGATCGTCACCGGCTACGACCTGGGCATGAACACCGCCGGTGGTTTCGGTCAGTACATCCGCGTTCCGGCTGCCTGGGTGATCAAGCGGCCTCAGGGCCTGTCACTGCGCGATGCGATGATCCTAGGCACAGCTGGACTGACCGCGGCGCTTTGTGTCGACAAGCTCGAACAGGCCGGTTTGGAGCCGGGTGATGCGCCCGTGCTCGTGACCGGAGCCACGGGGGGAGTTGGCAGTATTGCGGTCGCGCTGCTGGCCAGTCTTGGTTATAAGGTCGCGGCAGTAACCGGCAAGGCTGATCAAGCTGCTTTCCTCACTCGCCTGGGTGCCAGTCAGATCGTCGAGCGCTCCGCATTGCAGGCAGGTGTGGAGAAGGCTTTGCTCAAGGAGCAGTGGGGCGGGGCGGTTGATACCGTCGGTGGAGACATCCTGTTCAACGTGGTCAAGTCGCTGCAGCGTGGTGCCAGCGTAGCCTGTTGCGGGCTCACTGCGGGTACTCATTTCCAGGCTAGCGTTCTGCCCTTTATCTTGCGCGGCGTCAATCTGCTGGGTGTGGACTCGGTGGAGATCCCTCTGGTGGTCAAGGCTTCCATGTGGGACAAGCTGTCGCTGCAATGGAAGTTGGTCAATCTCGAGGATCTGACGCACGAGATCGCTCTTGAGCAGCTGCCAGAGGCGATCGAGCGCATCTTGGCCGGGGGCCAGGTAGGTCGGATATTGGTACGTGTCGATTGAGTTGCGCCTGCTAAGCGGTTTATCGACGCGATAGTGGCAATGAATTTCCTCGGAAGCGGCAATTGGCGGAAGCTAGCGCCAGTGCTGTTCGCAACCGAGGAAATCGTTCATGAAGAAGCTTGCCGAGAAAATCAAACAGATCGCTTCTGGAAAAAAGGCCGTAGAGGTTACCGCTCCGGTCGAACACCCTAATTTCTGGATGTATCAATGAAGCAATAAAAAGCCCGCCTATTGGCGGGCTTTTTATTTGCCGGTTCGACTGGGCTGGTATCAGCCCTGACGGCGCCGGAACAGCGGGCGCTCGTCATCCGCCGCAGCCTGATAGGTCACTGAAAAGTCCTTCAACCCTTCCAGCGCGTCGACCGGATCGCGGTCTGCACGAATGGCAAAGGCATCGAAGCCGCAGCGACGCATGTAGAACAGTTGGTCACGCAGCACGTCACCGATGGCGCGAATTTCGCCCTTGTAGCCATAGCGCTCACGCAGCAGACGGGCACTGGAATAGTGGCGGCCATCGGTGAAGCTCGGGAAATTCAAGGCGATGACCTGGAAATGCTGCAGATCGTCGGCGATTTCTTCGACCTGTTCATGCGCATCGAGCCATACGCCGAGGCCGCCATCACGGGCTTTCAACGCATGGGCGTGATCTAGCCACAGATGCAGCGGAACGATCAGGTCGTCGCTATTGCACAGGTCGTCGAGCGTCTGCTCCTTGGGTAGCAGGTGCCAGGTTTCGTCGACCAGCTGATCGTTCTTAATGATTCGCTGCATAGACGCGCTCCTTGAAGGGATCAATGCCGATGCGGCGGTAAGTGTCGATGAACTGTTCATCTTCGGTACGCTGCTCCACGTAAACGTTGATGATCTTTTCGATCACGTCGGGCATCGAGTCCTGGGCGAAGGATGGGCCGAGAATCTGGCCGAGGCTCGCGTCACGGCCGGAACTGCCGCCCAACGAGACCTGATAGAACTCCGCGCCCTTCTTGTCCACACCGAGGATGCCGATATGGCCGATATGGTGGTGGCCACAGGCGTTCATGCAGCCTGAGATGTTCAGGTCAATGTTGCCCAGGTCAAACAGGTAGTCGAGGTTGTCGAAGCGGCGCTGGATGGATTCGGCGATCGGAATCGACTTGGCATTGGCCAGCGAGCAGAAGTCGCCGCCAGGGCAGCAGATGATGTCGGTCAGCAGGCCGATGTTCGGCGTAGCCAGACCCAGCTCGCGCAGTTCGTGCCAGAGCTCGAACAGCTTGGCCTGCTCGACGTCGGCCAGGATCATGTTCTGCTCGTGGGAGTTGCGCACCTCACCGAAGCTATAGCGATCAGCCAGGTCGGCGATGGCGTCGAGCTGCTTGTCGGTGACGTCGCCAGGTGCCACGCCAGTGCTCTTCAGCGAGAGGGTGACTGCCGCGTAACCGGGCTTCTTGTGCGCGACCACGTTGCGCTGGCGCCAGCGGGCGAAGCCCGGATGCTCGACGCCCAGTTGGGCGAGGGCCGCGTCTTGATCTTCCAGCGCCTTGTATGCCGGATCGACGAAGAACTTGCTGACTCGCTGAACTTCAGCTTCGGTCAATGTTGTCGGACCGTCCTTCAGGTGTGCCCATTCGGCATCGACGCGCTCGGCGAACACTTCCGGGGTCAGTGCCTTCACCAGGATCTTGATGCGGGCCTTGAACTTGTTGTCACGACGGCCATAGCGGTTATAGACCCGCAGAATGGCGTCTAGGTAACTCAGCAGGTGCTGCCAAGGCAGGAACTCGTTGATGAAACTGCCGACAATCGGGGTCCGGCCGAGGCCGCCACCAACCGAGACGCGGAAGCCAAGTTCGCCAGCCTCGTTCTTCACTGCTTCCAGGCCGATGTCGTGTACTTCGATGGCGGCGCGGTCGCTGACCGCACCGTTGACGGCGATCTTGAACTTGCGCGGCAGGAAGGCGAATTCGGGGTGGAAGGTCGACCACTGGCGGATGATCTCGCACCATGGTCGTGGATCGATCAGTTCGTCCTTGGCGACACCGGCGAACTGGTCGGTCGTGGTATTGCGGATGCAGTTGCCGCTGGTCTGGATGGCGTGCATCTGCACGGTGGCCAGCTCGGCGAGAATCTCCGGCACGTCTTCCAACTCAGGCCAGTTGAACTGCACATTGGTCCGGGTGCTGATGTGCGCGTAGCCCTTGTCGTAATGACGCGCGATCTCGGCCAGCTTGCGTACCTGGGTGGAGGAGAGCAGGCCATAGGGCACGGCAACGCGCAGCATGGGCGCGTAGCGCTGGATGTACAGGCCATTCTGCAGACGCAGCGGGCGGAATTCTTCATCAGCGAGTTCGCCGGCCAGGAAGCGGCGGGTCTGGTCGCGGAACTGCCGGACCCGATCCTCGATGATGTGTTGGTCGTACTGATCGTAAACGTACATAAATGTCCTGTTTTCAGGCTGTCTACAGCATTCGCGCGCACGGCCGCGCACCCAATTAGGGAGGGCGGCACGATACCAGCTCGTGGTTATGCGCAAAAGTGAAGTTTGGGAATATGTTTAGACTAAACCAGTCGAAATTGGCTTATAGCCGTGTGCGCTTGAGCAACCGCGATACGTGGTCTTAACTCGGTAAATGCAGGCTATCGATGTAATCGAACTGTCAGAGGAGAAGTCCCGTGAGAAACGACCAGCGCGACAGTGTAGTGGACGCTGCGGCGATCTTCAGCTTGATCATGCTTGCGGTAGGGACCGCGATATTCTGGGTCAGCCATCAGTAGCGACCATCAGCCGACTAGGTACAGCACCAGTTTGACCAATCCGAGGATCAGCAGCACGAACAGCGCGGTGAAGCCTACGCCAAGAATGATGAAGTGGCTGGGTTTGCCGTGGCTGAAATCGCGAGCCCTGTTCTTGCCGCTCTGCACGCCCAGCGCAGCCGCCAGTACGCTGCCAAGCATCTCACGTAGCGTCAGGCTTTTTTCCTGCTCATCTTTCATGGCTGCCTCGGATGGGGACTTTTTCGAAGTCTAGCCGAGCGTGGCAAAGGTGATCGGGCGGAAGTGAAAGAGAGGGGGCGCGAAGAGTCGCGCTTGGCGGAAAGCCGGGACCGGCCTGTCGTGTCCGGCCCCGCTATCGTTACTCGGCTTGAACAGCGATGGTTTTCGCACCATCGGCAGAGCCCGGCTGCTTGGGCAACGAAAGGCGCAACACGCCCTTGCCGAATTTCGCATCGATCTTGTCGCGGTCTACGCCTTCAGGCAGCGCAAAGCTGCGCTGGAAGCTGCCGTAGGATCGTTCGGAAAGGTGATAGCCGTCCTTCTCTTCCTTGTGTTCCTGGCGCTTTTCGCCCTTGATGACCAAGCTGTTGCCGACCAGTTTTACCTCGACGTCCTTCTCATCCAGGCCGGGTAGTTCCGCAGTGATCTCGAAGGCGTTTTCCTTCTCGACAACATCCACCACCGGCATGCGGCTGGGACCGCCTTGCCACAGCGGAGTAGTCTCCATGCCATGGCGGCTGAAAGGCAGATGCCAGGGCCGTTCGAAATCGTCGAAAAGTAGGTCTACCTGTCGGCGCAGGGAGTCAAAGGGGCGCCAGGGCTCCTGGGGCGCAGACGTGATCTTCTTTTCGTCCGTTGATACGGGCGGTTTGTTCGAAGCCTCGTTCATTTCGCAAACTCCTGGGAAGCTCGTGAAGTTAACAGCGCATTCAGTTTTCACCCGCTGTACAGAACCCGGTTTGATTCTGATCAACGGCGGCCCCACTAATTTGGCGATGCCGCGCAAGCGGCAAGGACTCCTGGGCACCTTTGCTCAAAGGCTCTGCTTGAACCAGTCCCACAGCCCCAGCGAGAAGCCTGGGAACAGATTGATGCCCAGAGCGGACTTGAGCAGATAAAGAATCACCAGGCCGACCAGGCCGGAGAACAACAGGAATACGGTAGCCAACGCTGCCTTGGCGATCAGCGAGAGGTTTTGTTGCGGGCGCGTCAGGTTTCGCTTGTTGCGCCCAGCAACGATCGCGAAGTAGTAGCGATCGCTCCACAACCGTATGGTGCCGCGCAGATCGACCCGATGCCTGACCCAGGAGCGCGCGCCAAATACGCTGCGTAGTGCGTCGAGCTGCTCTTCGCTGAAGGATTCACGCAGATGTTCCGGCAGGCGCTGTTTCAGCCCCCGAATGAACGGGTCCTGATCAACGGGCAGGTCCGAATAGGGCTTGGGGTAGGGCGTGTGTTCTTCATCTACTTCGGGTGACGGCATTGCGAGGTCGCTCCGGTAAGGCGCGTCAGAGCGCGGCGAGTGTGGTGGCCAGCTGGTGGAAATGGGGGCGGTGTTCCGGTTGCTCGGATAAGCACTGGTTCTGTAGTTCGAGCAGGGTGCCACGGCGCCGGTCGCCATCGAAGCCAGGGCAGCGTTGCAGCAATTCCTCCAGCAGGCAACCGAAGGCGCGGGATTCGATGCGCTGCAGTGCGCGTCCGGTGGTGCTTTCCGGCTCGAAGAAGGATGCCGCCCCGAAATCGCTAAGCAGGCAAGTGCCCTGAGCATTGACCAGCAGGTTGTGGGCGTAAAGGTCGCCGTGCAGGATGCCGCGCTGGTGCAGGTGTGCCACTGCGGATGCCGCTCCGCGGGCGATGCGCAACGCCTGATCGAGGCTGAACGTAAGATCATCGGCATAGCAGTCACGCGTGCAGCTGGCCAGGGAAGGCGGACCAGCCAGTGGCTGGAAGGCCGGCTCGACCAGATCCATCAGTAGCCCCGGCGTTTGACCCGACTGATCAGCCAGCGGCCCGGCAACATCGATCAGGTTTGGATGGGCGCCAGCGGCCACGCAGGCGGCCATCTCGCTATGGGGTAGGCCATCACTGGTGACGTGGCCCTTGAACTGTTTGGCAGCCATCTGCTTGGGCGGCTGTCCGCTCTGCTGCCACTCGGCACGGTAGATGATGCCGGATGCGCCCTGGCCCAGCTGCTCATGCAGGACGACCTGCTCGCGCGGGATCGCCGGTAGTGAGTGGCGAGCGAGGCTGATCGCTTCGTTGGCATCGCTGAAAGAGTTGCCCGCAGCGGCCAGCCAACTGAGTCGTGGCAGCGTCAGCAGCCAGGCGGGCAGCGCTGGCAGGCGGTTGGCGGCGATGCGCAGCAATTCCAGGTTGACGCAATTGGCCAGCGTATCCGGCAGCGAAGACAGCTGATTGCCAGCGAGCATCAGTTTTTGCAAGCGTCGGCAGGTGTCGATCTCGTCAGGTAACGCTTGTAGCTGGTTGTCGGTGAGGATCAGCCAGCGCAACGCCGGCGGCAACGCGGCGGCGGGCAGATGGCGGATCTGGTTGGCCTTGAAGCCGATCATCTCGAGCTGCTCGCAGTCGCCGAGGCAATCCGGCACCTCGGTGAAGAGGTTGTCCGAGCAGAACAGGATGCGCAGCTTGCGCAGGCGAGACAGGTCGGACGGCAGGCTCTTGAGTTGGTTGCCGGAGAGATTGAGTACTTCCAGCGTATCGGCGAGATCGAAGATCGCCTCCGGAAAGCTCTGCAGGCCGGCCGAGAGATCGAGACGGCGGATTCCGGCCAGCTCGCCGCGTTCCAGTTGTTCTAATGTATGCATGCGGATTTGCGCTTTCCTTGCTGTATGAGGCCGAGCGGGCCGTCGATCGTATTGCGCTGGGACAGTGACTCGGGCCTGCGGGTTCAGGCGCCGCGATCAACGCGCCGCTTGCGATCTAGCGCTTGCTCGGCGCGGGCACGGAGCTGGCCGCAACCGCCATCGATGTCCTGGCCGGCCGAATTGCGAACCTTGGTCAACACGCCGCGGCTGTGCAGGTAACGCACGATCTGCACGATGCGCTCGCCATCAGGACGCTGGTATTCGTCGTCTTCCAGACTGTTGTAGGGGATCAGGTTCATCACCGCGTACTTGCCCTTGAGCAGGCGCAGGATGCCATCCATCTCATCCTGGTTGTCGTTGATGCCCTTGAGCAGTGTCCACTGATACTGGATCGGGAATCCGGTCGCGCGGGCGTAGGCTTCGCCGAGGTCGACCAGTTCGTCGGGAGCGATCTGCGGCGCCCGCGGCAGCAGCGCCTGACGCAACGCCGCATCGGTGCTGTGCAGCGACAGGGCCAGCGCCGGCTTTACCCGTTGCTGCGGCAGACGCTCGAACACGCGCATGTCGCCGACGGTGGAGAACACCAGGTTCTTGTGGCCGATGCCGCCGTCGGTGCCGAGCAGGTCGATGGCCTCGAGCACGTTGTCGAGATTGTGGGCGGGCTCGCCCATGCCCATGAACACCACCTTCTTTACCGGGCGGAAGCGTCGGGCGAGGGCGACCTGGGCGACGATTTCGGCGCTGCCCAGCTGACGTAGCAGGCCGCTCTTGCCGGTCATGCAGAACACGCAGCCCACCGCGCAGCCGACCTGGCTGGACACGCACAGGCCGTCGCGCGGCAGCAGGACGCTTTCCACCATCTGCCCATCGGCCAGCTCCACCAGCAGGCGTGCCGAGCCGTCGGCCGCTGGGTGTTCGGAGCGCAGCCGCGCCAGACCATCAATTTCGGCGTTAAGCGCCGGCAGGCCTTCGCGCACGCTCAGCGGCAGGAAGTCCTCGGCCTGTTGCTGGCGGCGGCCCACATCGAGCGGCAGACCCTTGAGCCAGGCACGGGTCATTCGCCCGATATGACGGGGCTTGGCGCCGATGTCGGCGAGGCGTTGCTGCAGGTCTGGGATTCGCATAGGGCGCGCATTCTATCCGGGGTCACGCGGTGAAGCGACGGCAGAACGGCACGATGCCGACCAGCAGGACGGCGAGCAGCGCGAACGCCATGCCCAGCGAGCTGAAATGCGCGACCACGCCCATCATCGCCGGACCGGCGAGGACACCGGCGAAACCGATGGTGGTCGCCACGGTGACGGCCAGTTGCACCGGCATGCCGTCCTGCCGGCTCAAGGAGGAAATCAGCACCGGCGAGACGTTGGCGCAACCCAGCCCGCACAAGCCGTAGCCGATCAGTGCCACGGCCCAGTGCTCGGCAGCAAGGCTCAGGACGATGCCGAAGGCAGCGACCAGACCACCAAAGGCGATGACGCGCGCCGTGCCGAGTGCATTGACCAGCGGGCCGCCAGCGAAACGCGCGATGGTCACCATGAGGGCGAAGGCTGCGTAACCCAGGCCGCCCTTGGCCACTTCGAGGCCTTTCTTTCCGGTCAGGTAAAGCGCGCTCCAGTCCAGCACAGCGCCTTCGGCCAGATACACGACGAAGCACATCAGGCCTACAAGCAGCACGATGGCGGTGGGCCGCACGAACGCAAAGCCGCCGCCCGGCGCACGATTCGGCAGAAAGCCGCGGGCCAGCCCAAGATTCGCCACAACGATCAGCCCGATCATCAGAAAGCTGCCAATCTCCGGCGCCAGGCCGAGGGTCAGCAGGCCGGTGAATATCAGCGCGCCACTGATGGCCCCAAGGCTGTACATGCCATGGAAGTTCGACATCAGCCGGCGACCGACGGCGGTTTCCACCAGCACCGCCTGAATGTTCATGATCACATCGATGACGCCCAGGCTGCCGCCGAAGCAGAACAGTGCAAGGGCCAGCAGCCACATCGATTCGGTCAGTGCCATCCCGGCCAGGGCCAACGCCAGCAGCACGACGCTACACAGCTGCACTGGACGGATGCCCCAGCGGCCTACCAATACGCCGGACAGTGGCATCCAAGTCAGCGAGCCGACGCCAATGCAGAGCAGCAAAAGGCCGAACACCGCATCGGTCATCTCGATGCGTTCGCGCACATAGGGCACCAGTGGCGCCCAGACGGACAGGCCGAAGCCGGCCATGAAGAAACCGCAACGGGTTGCGTTGCGCACGATGGGGGTATCGATCTGAACGGTGTTACGGACCGCAGACATGGGCGGCATTCCTCGATTGACTGATTGACAGCGTGGATGGCAGCGCGACGAGCTGCGTATCACCACAGGGCCAGCAATCCGGTATCGAAGAGAAACAGCAGTCGGCTTCCCGCGGGCAGGCATGAAGAGCAGGGAAATGACGTGCTGGGCATGGACGAGGCAGTTATTGAGCAGACGGGGCAGAGGATACACAAGCCAGCCTGCGGCACAACACAACCCGCCCGCAAGAGCACCCATCAGCATGCCGCTCCGACTTCATCGGGCGCGATTCGCGGGATACGCATGCTATCGTTGTCCGCTTTGTTGCCATGTGCGCTGCCGGAGCAGTCGATGAAGTTCATACACCAGCGCGAGCACCTCAACGAGGACGATATCGTCGTCATCGAATGCTCGCAGACCTGCAACATCCGCCTGATGAACGATGCGAATTTCCGCAGTTTCAAGAACGGCGGGCGCCACACCTACCACGGTGGTGCGTTCGATAAATTCCCGGCGAAGATCGTGGTGCCGAGCACCGGCTTCTGGAACATCACGATCGATACGGTTACCCGGCGGCCGATCAGCGTGACGCGCAAACCGAACCTCAGCCACTCGATCAGGGTCATTCGACGGTCCCCCTCGCGTCTGTAATCGCCAAACTGGACTGTGAGGACAACGAACAGGAAGCGACGTTTTGAACCGCAGCCATCACCCTCATGTTCATGCCGCCAACACCAGTCTCGATAACCGCGCAGCCGAAACACACAAGGGTGAAAGCGGCGGAACCACCCGCGCGCATCTCGGCATGCTGCTCTGGGCGCTTTTTGTCGGCTTGTCGTTTCCGGCGGTGGGCTTGCTCAGTGATGACTTGCCGCCGCTGCTGCTGACCGCCATGCGCTTCGCCATCGCCGCGCTGGTCTTGGCACCGCTGGCCTGGAGCCAGAGCGAAGGGCGGCCGGGTTGGCGCACGATGCTGCTCTACGCTGGCATGGGGCTATGTCTGGCGGGCTTTTTCGGAACCATGTTCTGGGCGGCCCATCGGGTCAGTGCACTGTCGATGGCGACGCTGTTCGTCAGCGTGCCGCTGCTGGCTTACTGCCTGGGCCGCGGGCTGGGTGTCGAACAGCCCGCCGGTCGCCTGCTGGCTATCCTGGCGCTTGGTGCGAGCGGGGCGCTTGGGCTGGCATGGGCCGAGAACGGCGGCGATTTCTCCGGCATGCAGTTTGGCCTGGGCGAGTTGGGTTTCTTCTTTGGCTGTGTCGCTTCGGCGTTGTACCCGGTGCTCAGCAAATGGGGGCTGGCGAACGGTACTTTGCCGCGACAGGCAGGGTTGCGCACCTTCTGGAGTCTGATCGCGGGTGCTGTCCTGATCGGCCTGATGGGCTTTATCTGGGAGCGCCCTGCGGCCTTGCTGCGCATGAACCTGCTGGATCTGCTGCTGGTGTCCTACCTCGGCGTTTTCTCCAGCGCCATGACCTTCTTCCTGCAACAGCGAGCGACATCCGTTCTCACGCCCGGTGCGGTCACGGCCTACAGCTACCTGGTGCCTTTCGTCTCGATGTTGCTGCTGTTCTTCGATCAGCCGGCCCGCATGGGTGTGCACTGGTTGCCAGGCAGCTTGCTGGTTGTGCTTGCCATCGGCCTGCTGCTCCGTCGCGACCGTCAGTCCTAGGGCTTTTCGCCTAGCAGCGCGCGGGTGTGTGCAATCGCCTGGCGCTCGCGCTCGGTCCAGCTGCCACCGATCTCGACGAAGGGCTGATCCCGTTGCACCAGCCAGCTGCGACATGCCTCGAAGAAGTCCAGTCGTTCGCTGATATCCGGTTGGCAGCGCTGGCCGTCGGCATGCCACTCGATCTTTTCCGGCGAGAGCAGCAGATGCTGGTGGTAATCCCTCGCCAGTAGCTCCTCCTCGAGCCAGGCGGGGCAGTCGCCGAACAGCGTATGACTCCAGAGCATGTTGCTCAGCAGGTGCGTGTCCAGAATCAGCAGGTGCGGTGCCTGAGTTCTCGCGGTGTCTTCGCGGGCCAGCTGACCACGGGCGATGGCCGGAATATCGGCAAACGTCGTGTCGCGTTGCGTCTGCTCGATGTAGTCACGCACGTATTCGCCGACCAGCACACCGCCGAACGTCTGCAGCAGCCTTTCGGCAAGCCAGCTTTTGCCGGTGGACTCCGGGCCGGTAAGCACCAAGACCTTCATCGAGTGGCCACCTGCGCCGTTCGCCACTCTCGCAGCCCCATGACGGCAAGCCCGGTGAACAGCGCGTAGAGGCCGGCAGTCAGCCAGTAGCCCTGATAGCTGAAGAAGCCAATGAACAGCACATCCAGGACGATCCACAAAACCCAGCACTGTAGGCGCTTGAGTGCCATCCACAGCTGTGCGAGCAGGCTAAATGCAGTCAGGGTGGCGTCGATCCAGGGGAAGGCAGCCGCGGTGAAGTTCGCCATGGCGCTGCCAAGCAGCAGACTGACGAGTATTGCACCGGCAATGCCAATGTACGCTTCGCGACTGCTTGCCCGTGTTACGGGCCGGCCTCCCTCGCCAGTCGCGCCGCGTGTCCAGGTCCACCATCCGTAAAGCTGCATGGCGGCGAAAACACTGTGCAGCAGCACCTGCGAATACAGCCTGGCGTCGAAGAAGAACCAGGCGTACAGCGACACCATGCCCAGGCCGATGGGCCAGCACCATGGGTTCTGACGTACCGTCAGCCATACGGCGATCAGGCCAAGCAGCGAGGCGATCAGTTCTAGCGACGACATGGCGTTACCGGTAGGGCCAAACGAGGGGCGCGATCATAGCGGACGTCGAAGCCCGTTGCTGCAGGCTGCAAAGCGCTTGCGATTGAACAACACGGGTATCGACTGGTCTTGCTAGAGGCAAGGTGCGGCGGGAGGCCGACCAGACCTGAACCAAGCCCCGAGGAGAGGGAATCGATCCTGAATGACCCAGGCAATGGCTGGAAGTCGCGGCGGCTGGCGAATATCGGACTGCTTATGAGTGATGCCGGAGCGCGGCAAGGCAAGAATCGCAATATTCAATTTCTTCGCGGGCTAGCGATCATGTTGGTGCTGCTGGCCCATGCCTCGGTGATGCTGGTCGGCGCGGAGGCGGACTGGTGGGACGGCTTGCTGCAGCGCTTTCTGCCGGGTATTGGCGTCGATCTGTTTTTTCTCATTTCCGGCTACCTGATGGGCGCGACCTTTCTGCGCAAGCAGCAGGGCTTCGAAGCTGAGGCGGTGTATGCCTTCTACAAGAAACGCATTCGCCGTGTGTTGCTGCCGACCTGGTTCTGGGCGGCCGTGGTGTTGATGTTCAGCGTCGTCGAGCCGCCGCGTGGGGCGCCGGCTTACTCGCTGGACACGCTGCTCGGCGTGACGGCGAGCGCGGCGTTCTTTCTCGCCAATGTCTTCAACGGCCTGCACGAGACGGATTTTGGCTATTTCTGGTCAATCGCTCTTGAGGTGCAGTTCTACCTGCTGTTTCCGCTGCTGCTCCTGCTACGCCGGGCGTTCTGGCCGGCGGTGATAGGCATCGTACTGTGGTTCAGCTTCGCCAACCCGTTCGCGCCAGAGTGGCTGTTCCGGGTGAACGGTTTGTTCATGGGGTTGCTGCTATGGAAGCTGTCGTCGCTGGATCAGTTTCGCGTCGTCGAGCGCGACATCGAGGCGATGACCGCCACCGCCAAAGTGCTGGTGACCGGTCTGGCGGTGGTCTCGGCGAGCATTCTGGCCATCGCCCTGGAGCCGCTCGCCTCGTTTCGCTGGGCGGCGGCGACGCTGGTGCTGGCCGTGCCATTCATGCTGGCGGTCTGTTCCAGCGAGGCGATCTTCGGCGCCTTGTCGCGCCCGTTGGAGACAATCGGGCAGCTGTCGTTCTCCCTGTACCTGTGCCATATCCCGGTCTGGCTGCTGTGCATGAGTTTGCTCGATGACCAGCCGCTGCTGCCGCGCGTGGCGCTTTGCGTAACCATGTCGCTGATCGTTGCTGGCCTGAGCTATCGCTATATCGAACGGCCGCTGATGGAGGGTGCGAAGTCAGCGGCAGCCGCCGGAGAGGGGGCGACTGCGAGTTCAATAGCCGTCGCCCGCGCAGGGCGAGGCGGCTAGAGACGCGTTACTCGTCCTCGTCCTCGCCGCCGATGGCGCTGAGGCACCGCAGGCGGTGCGGGCCTTCCAGCAGCCAGCTTTCGCCGTCGGGTTGGCGCTGGGCTTCCATGATCTGGTTGTAACTGAACTGCCACTGGCGGCGCGTGCGGCCGTCGACCAGATCGATGGTCAGCAGGATGTCTTCACTGGCGAATGGCTGATTGGCCTCCGCGGCGGCGTCGGCATCATCGAGCAACGCCTCGTTCAGTGCGAACTGCCAGGCATGCAGGTCGTCGATGATCAGCATGTCGGCCGTTTCGAGTTCGTCGATCAGCAGCGGTGTTTCGGATGACATGGTGCAAGCTCCATTGAGCGGAACGACGGCGGGCGCTCACAGGCGCCCGCCGCGGGATCAGTTGTCGTAACCCAGGTTCGGCATCAGCCAGCGTTCGCTGACGGCGATGTCTTCGCCCTTGCGCTGGCTGTAGCTTTCCACTTGATCCTTGTCGATCTTGCCTACCGCGAAGTACTGCGCCTCCGGGTGAGCGAAGTACCAACCGCTGACGGCCGCGGTAGGCAGCATGGCGTAGTGCTCGGTGAGCGTGACCTGGCTGATACCGTCAGCATCCAGCAGCTGGAACAGCGTGCCTTTTTCGGTGTGGTCCGGGCACGCGGGGTAGCCCGGGGCAGGGCGGATGCCCTTGTACTGCTCGCGGATCAGCTCCTCGTTGCTCAGCTGCTCATCCTTGGCGTAGCCCCAGTATTGCTTGCGCACCTGTTGATGCAGCCACTCGGCGCAGGCTTCGGCGAGACGGTCTGCAAGCGCCTTGACCATGATCGAGTTGTAGTCGTCGCCCTTGTCCTGATAGGCCTTTGCCAGCTCCTCGGCACCGATGCCGGCGGTGCAGATGAAGCCACCCACATAGTCTGTGATGCCGCTATCTTTCGGCGCGACGAAGTCGGCCAGGGAGAGGTTAGGCTTGGCGTCCGGCTTGATGATCTGCTGGCGCAGATGGTGCAGGGTGGCCAGCTTTTCGCCGCCGTCGCCATACACTTCCAGATCATCGTCCTGCACCTGGTTGGCTGGCCAGAAACCGAACACGGCGCGCGCGCGGATCAGCTTCTCGTCGATCAGCTTGTTCAGCATGGCCTGGGCATCGCTGAACAGCGCGGTGGCCGCTTCGCCGACCACTTCGTCCTCGAGAATGCGCGGGTACTTGCCGGCCAGGTCCCAGGCGATGAAGAACGGCGTCCAGTCGATGTACTCGGCCAGCGTGCGCAGGTCGATATCTTCCAGCAGCTGGCGGCCGGTAAAGCTCGGCTTGACCGGCGTGTAGCTGGCCCAGTCGAACTGCGGCTTGTTGGCGACGGCCTGGGCATAGCTCAGGCGCTCGGTGCGCGCACTGCGGTTGGCGGTGCGCTCGCGGATCATGGCGTACTCTTCGCGGGTCTTCTCGACGAAGGCCGGCTTGAGTTCCTTGGACAGCAAAGTAGTGGCGACACCCACCGCGCGTGAGGCGTCGGTGACGTAGACCACCGCATCGTTGTGGTACTGCGGGTCGATCTTCACCGCGGTGTGGGCCTTGGACGTGGTGGCGCCGCCGATCATCAGCGGCAGGCTGAAGCCCTGGCGCTGCATTTCCTTGGCAACGTGGACCATCTCGTCCAGCGAAGGCGTGATCAGGCCGGAGAGGCCGATGATGTCGCACTTCTCCGCGATGGCGGTCTGCAGAATCTTCTCCGCCGGCACCATCACGCCCATGTCGACAACGTCGTAACCGTTACAGCCGAGCACCACGCCGACGATGTTCTTGCCGATGTCGTGCACGTCGCCTTTCACCGTGGCCATGAGGATCTTGCCCTTGGCTTCCGGCTTGTCGCCTTTTTCCGCCTCGATGAACGGGATCAGGTGCGCGACGGCCTGCTTCATCACGCGCGCCGACTTGACCACCTGGGGCAGGAACATCTTGCCGGCGCCGAACAGGTCGCCAACCACGTTCATACCGCTCATCAGCGGGCCTTCGATCACCTCGATGGGTCGCTTGCATTGCTGGCGGCATTCCTCGGTGTCTTCGACGATAAAGGCGGTGATGCCCTTGACCAGTGCGTGCTCGAGGCGCTTGTCCACCGGCAGGCTGCGCCATTCTTCGGTTTCGGCCTCCTTGACCGAGCCGTCGCCCTTGTACTTGTCAGCGAGCTCCAGCAAGCCTTCGGTGCCGTTGGCGCTGCGGTTGAGAACTACGTCCTCGACTGCGTCGCGCAACTCCTTTGGAATCTCGTCGTAGATCTCCAGCTGACCGGCGTTGACGATGCCCATGGTCAGGCCTGCCTTGATCGCATGGAACAGGAATACCGAGTGGATCGCTTCGCGCACCGGGTTGTTGCCGCGGAACGAGAACGACACGTTGGAGACGCCGCCCGAAGTCAGTGCATAGGGAAGGTTGTCGCGGATGTAGGCGCAGGCCTCGATGAAGTCGACTGCGTAGTTGTTGTGTTCCTCGATGCCGGTGGCGATGGCAAAGATGTTCGGGTCGAAGATGATGTCTTCCGGTGGGAAGCCCACTTCGTTGACCAGGATGTCGTAGCTGCGTTTGCAGATTTCGCGCTTGCGTGCGGCGGTATCGGCCTGACCGGCCTCGTCGAAGGCCATGACCACCACGGCGGCACCGTAGCGCTTGCACAGGTGGGCCTGCTGCTTGAACTGCTCGACGCCTTCCTTCATCGAGATCGAGTTGACGATGCCCTTGCCCTGGATGCACTTGAGGCCTGCCTCGATCACTTCCCACTTCGACGAGTCGATCATGATCGGCACGCGGGAAATATCCGGCTCGCCGGCGATCAGGTTGAGGAAGGTGACCATGGCCGCCTTCGAATCCAGCATGCCCTCGTCCATGTTGATGTCGATCACCTGGGCGCCGGCTTCGACCTGCTGCAGGGCGACTTCCAAAGCCTCGGTGTAGTTTTCTTCGCGGATCAGGCGGGCGAACTTGGCGGAACCGGTGATGTTGGTGCGCTCACCGACGTTGACGAACAGCGAGCTGCGGTCGATGGTGAACGGCTCCAGGCCCGACAGGCGGCAGGCCTTGGGAATGTCCGGAATGGCGCGCGGCGGGTATTTGCTGACCGCCTCGGCAATTGCCTGGATATGCGCCGGCGTGGTGCCGCAGCAGCCGCCGATGATGTTGAGAAAGCCCGAGGCGGCGAACTCTTCGACCACCGCGGCCATTTCTGCCGGGCTTTCGTCGTATTCGCCGAAGGCGTTCGGCAGGCCCGCATTGGGGTGCGCGGAGACGAAGGTCTCGGCCTTGCTGGAGAGTTCTTCCAGATACGGACGCAGATCCTTAGCGCCGAGGGCGCAGTTCAGGCCAACGGAGATCGGCTTGGCGTGGCGCACCGAGTTCCAGAAGGCCTCGGTGGTCTGCCCGGACAGGGTGCGGCCGGATGCATCGGTAATGGTGCCGGAGATCATGATCGGCAGCTCGACGCCTTCGTCCTCGAACACCTGCTGCACGGCGAAGATCGCCGCCTTGGCGTTCAGCGTGTCGAAGATCGTTTCGATCAAAATCAGGTCGGCACCGCCCTCGATCAGGCCGCGGGTGGCTTCGACATAGTTCTCCACCAGCAGGTCGAAGGTGACGTTGCGATAGCCGGGGTTGTTGACGTCCGGGGAGATCGAGCAGGTGCGGCTGGTCGGGCCGAGTACGCCGGCGACGAAGCGCGGACGGTCCGGCGTTTCGGCGGTCTTGGCGTCCGCCACTTCACGGGCCAGGCGTGCGCCTTCGACGTTCAGTTCGTAGACCAGCTCTTCCATACCGTAGTCGGCCTGGGAGACGCGGGTCGCGTTGAAGGTGTTGGTTTCGAGGATGTCTGCGCCGGCGTCGAGGTAGGCCTTCTCGATGGCCTGAATGATATCCGGGCGGCTCAGCAGCAGCAGGTCGTTATTGCCTTTGACGTCCTGCGGCCAGTCGGCGAAGCGCGTGCCACGGTAGTCCTCTTCTTCCAGCTTGTAGCTCTGGATCATCGTTCCCATGCCACCATCCAGAATCAGAATGCGCTCTTTGAGCGCTTGCTGGAGGGCCTGAAGACGGGAGCTGCGAGTGGACATGGGAACTACCTGAAAAAGCTGAGACAAAAGAGCGCGAATGATAGCAAAGCTGCATGCTTTTTTAGCTTCCGCGCTTTTGCATGAAGATTATTCAGGTTGAGCGAACAAGCGGCTGTCGCCTGAGGCGAATAGAATGCAGGTTCACTCCAAGGTATTCGTTTCATGTCCCTCCGTTTGTGGCTCGGCTGCCTGCTGCTCCTGATTGGCAGCGCTGTGCAGGCCGAAGCTGTTTCCTATCAGCGCGATATCCAGCCGATCTTTACCGCCAAGTGTGTCGCCTGCCATGCCTGTTATGACTCGCCTTGCCAGCTCAATCTGGGCAGCGGCGAGGGGGCGTCAAGAGGTGGCCACAAGCTCCCGGTCTACAACGGTGTTCGGGTCAAGGCGCAACAGCCGACCCGGCTATTTCTCGACGCCGAAGGGGAAGCGGCGTGGCGACGCAAGGGCTTTCACTCGGTGCTGGAAGCCGAGGGCAATCAGGCAGCGCTGATGGCGCGCATGCTGGAACTGGGGCGCAGTCAACCGTTGGTGCCGAATGCCAAGCTGCCGCCGGGGCTGGATATTGGCATCGGCCGGGAGAACAGTTGCCCATTACCCGGTGAATTCGACGGCTATGCGCGCAAGAACGCCCATGGCGGCATGCCGTTTGCCGTTACCGGTCTTAGCGACGAAGAGTACACAGTCGTTCAGCGCTGGCTCGAGCAGGGCGCGCCGGTCGAGCATCGGCAGCTGAAGCCGACACCTGCGGAAGCGTTGCAGATTGAGCAGTGGGAGCGCTTATTCAACACTCCCGGCGCTCGGGGCAATCTGGTTGGCCGCTGGCTGTATGAGCACCTTTTTATTGCGCATCTGCATTTCGAAGGGGGGGAGAGCGGCCACTTCTACCAGCTGGTGCGTTCGCGCACTCCCAGTGGCGAGCCCGTCGACCCTATCGCGGCACGTCGGCCCAACAATGATCCGGGCACCCGCTTCAGTTATCGGCTGCGACCAATTCCAGATGTGATCGTGCACAAGACGCACATTACCTATCCGTTGAGTGCTCAGAAGCTGGCGCGAGTCACGGCGCTGTTTTTCGAGGATGATTGGCCCGTCGATAGCATTCCTGGCTACGGCGCCGCTCATCGGGCCAACCCATTCAAGACCTTCCAGGCGATTCCGGCCCAGGCGCGCTATCAGTTCATGCTGGATAACGCCGAGTATTTCGTGCGTACGTTCATCAGGGGGCCCGTATGTCGCGGGCAGATCGCAACCGACGTGATTCGCGACAACTTCTGGGTTTTCTTCCAGGATCCGCAGCACGATCTGTATCTGACGGACCGCCGCTACCGTGAGCAGACCACACCGCTGCTGGCAATGCCGGGGCAGTTCGATGAGATGGGCAATCTGCTGGCGTTCTGGAAGACCTACCGCGTCAAGCGAAACCAGTACGAGCACCTACGCACGCAGGCTTATGCCAACAAGCCAGCAGACTGGGCGCATATCTGGTCCGGCAATGACAACGCCTTGTTGAGCATCTTCCGCCAGCATGACAGCGCCTCGGTGCGCAAAGGGCTGATCGGAGAAATCCCGCAAACACTCTGGTGGATGGACTATCCGCTGCTCGAGCGCACCTATTACCAGCTTGTGGTCAACTTCGACGTGTTCGGCAACGTTTCCCATCAAGGGCAGACACGGTTGTACTTCGATCTGATCCGCAATGGTGCGGAGCTGAATTTCCTCCGCCTGCTGCCGGCTTCGTCCCGCCAGGGGATTCTAAATGGCTGGTACGAGAAAGGCGGGCAGCTGAAGCTGCTACTGGCCTATACCTCGATCGACGCTACAACGCCGTCGCTGCTCGATCTGGGCAAGGCCGACGCCAAGCGAGCGTTTGCCCGTCAGCTGCTCGCGCGCTATGCCGGCATCAATGCAACGCCGGATCCGATCAACCGTTGCCAGGGCAGCCATTGCTTCCGCGCGGGTCAGCCAGCGCTGCTGCAGCGAGCCGAGCAGGCGCTCAGCCGCCTTACCAACCGGCTGGGTGCCGGGTTGCCCGCCATCCAGTATTTGCCAGAAGCCACGCTGCTGCGCGTCGAGGCTGGTGACGGCCGGCGTGAGCTCTACAGCCTGTTGCGCAATCGTGCCCACAGTAATGTGGCCTTCATGTATGGCGAGTCGCTGCGTTGGCAGCCGAGACTGGACACCCTGACGGTATATCCCGGCATCCTCAGCAGTTACCCGAACTTCCTGTTCAACATGCCTGCGGCGGATGTGCCGGCCTTTGTCTCCGCGCTTGAGCAGGTCCGGGATAACCGTGACTTCGAACGCCTGGTCGAGCGCTGGGGCGTACGCCGCAGCCATCCGCGTTTTTGGGACTACTTCACCGATCTGACTCGCTACCTTGAAGAAACCGAGCCAGTTGAAGCAGGCGTGCTCGATATGAACCGCTACGAGAATCTGTGATTTCCGGATTGCGGACCGTTCGGATGGCGCAGGGAACTTGAAAATCGATAGTCCGACTAAAATACTAGGACTTAACCGCGGCAGTGGTTTGGCGTACACTGCGGCGCATGTCTGCGAGGAGTTCTCATGAGCGCGATCACTATTACCGAAGCTGCACACGATTATCTGGCTGACCTGCTTGAGAAGCAGAACACCACGGGCATCGGCATTCGCATCTTTATCACCCAGCCGGGCACTCCTTATGCCGAAACCTGCATTGCCTACTGCAAGCCGGGCGAAGAGAAGCCGGACGACACTGCGTTGGCTCTGAAGAGCTTCACCGCCTGGATCGATGGCACCAGCGAGCCGTTTCTGGAAGATGCACTGGTCGACTATGCGACCGACCGCATGGGTGGCCAGCTGACGATCAAGGCGCCGAACGCCAAAGTGCCGATGGTCAGTGAAGACAGTCCGTTGAACGAGCGCATCAACTATTACCTGCAGACCGAAATCAATCCCGGCCTGGCCAGCCATGGCGGGCAGGTCACTCTGATCGATGTGGTTGACGAAGGCATCGCGGTGCTGCAGTTCGGCGGTGGTTGCCAGGGCTGTGGCCAAGCTGACGTTACCCTCAAGGAAGGCATCGAGAAGACCCTGCTGGCCCGTATTCCGGAGCTCAAGGGCGTGCGCGACGTGACCGACCATACCAATCGCGAAAACGCTTACTACTGATCCAGCGAGCCGTCGAACCCGGCTCGCCGGGCCCTCCAGTGGCATTTCGGACGAAATGCCACTATTTTGCCTCCATGGTGCACACAGCAGCTCTGTCCTGCGATAAGCTCTCGCCCTTCGGTTGATCGGGCAACGAGAGCTCGCACCAGATGTCTGCCATTTCCCTCCTGATCTGTGATGATTCCAGCCTGGCGCGCAAGCAGCTACTGCATGCGCTGCCTGCTGGCTGGCCGGTTACGGTCAGCCAGGCTGCTACTGGCGTCGAGGCGTTGGACCGGATCCGTCAGGGCGATATCGATGTCCTGTTGCTCGATCTGACCATGCCGGAAATGGACGGATATCAGGTCCTCGCTCAGCTGCGCGAAGAGCAGCTCGAGTGCAAGACCATCGTGATATCCGCCGATATCCAGGAAGAGGCCGTACGCCGCGTGCTGGCGCTTGGCGCACGCGCCTTCATCAAGAAGCCGGCCGATCCGGTCCACCTGCGGCAGACGCTGGCCAGCCTCGGGTTGCTGGACGATGTATCCGCATTGATCACCCGGGTCGACGGCGAACGTATCAGCTTTCGCGACACCTTCCGCGAAGTCGTCAATATCGCCATGGGCCGCGCCGCGGCTCTGCTGGCCAGAGTGCTCGGCGTGTTCATCCAGCTGCCGATTCCCAACGTCAACATCCTCGAGGTCGGCGAGCTGCACATGGCGTTGGCCGATGCAGCGCGCGGCGAAAAGCTTACTGCCGTCTGCCAGGGTTACATCGGCGGCGGGATCGCCGGCGAAGCACTGCTGCTGTTCCATGATTCGGAAGTAGCCGACATGGCGCGTCTTATGCGCCGTCAGGATTACCTTGAGATGGAAATGCTGCTGGATCTCTCGAGCCTGCTGATCAGCGCCTGCCTGAGCGGCATCGCTGAGCAGATCGAGGTGGTTTTTTCCCAGGGGCACCCACAGGTACTCGGTCAGCACGCCTCGATCGAAGAACTGATAAGGATCAACAGCGGTCGGTGGAAGAAGACGCTGGCGGTGGAGATCAGCTACAGCCTGGAAGGTCACGATATCCATTTCGACCTGCTGCTGTTGTTCACGGAAGATTCGGTCGAGCTGCTGACCCGCAAGCTCGCCCACCTAATGGATTGAGCATGAGCGATACCCACGAGTTGAACGAGCTTCACTGGTTGCTGGCGATCGTCCAGAGCATCGATGTGGGGGTGGTGGTGCTGGACCGCGACTACCGCGTCGAAGTCTGGAACACCTTCATGGAAAACCGCTCCGGGCTGCAGCCGGAGACTGCGCGCAACCAGAGTTTCTTTACGCTTTTCCCCGAGGTGGATGAGGATTGGTTCCGCCGCAAGGTCGAGAGCGTGATGACCCTGGGCACGCCGTCATTCACCATCTGGGAGCAGCGGCCGTACCTGCTGCGCTTCAAGAACTACCAGCCGATCACCGGGCTGGAAGACTTCATGTATCAGAACACCACGCTGCTGCCGCTCAAGGGCATCAACGGCAGCATCGATCAGGTATGCCTGATCATCTACGACGTCACCGACGTAGCGGTGAACCGGCGCCAGTTGCAGGCGGCCAATGCCGAGCTGCAGCGCCTGTCCAGCACCGATCGCCTGACGGGCCTCTACAACCGCGGGCACTGGGAAGAAATGCTGCGGCTGGATTACGCTCGGCATCGCCGCTATGACAGCCAGGCGGCTTTGGTCATGTTCGATATCGACCATTTCAAGGCAATCAATGACAGCTATGGTCATCAGGTGGGCGACAGCGTCATTCAGCAGGTCGCGGATCTGATCCGGGAGAATCTGCGCGACTCGGATGTGGCTGGGCGTTACGGCGGTGAAGAGTTTGTGGTGCTGTTGCCAGATACTGACAAGCAAGGCGCGCTGATCTTCGCCGAACGGCTCCGGCAGGCGGTCGAGGCGCGCGAGGTTCGCCATGAGCAGTACCGCATTCGCTTCACCATCAGCCTGGGGGTGGCCGATCTCAGCATGCCAACCACCAGCCATGCCCAGTTGATCGAATGGGCCGATTCGGCGCTGTATGTCTCGAAAGCCTGCGGGCGCAATCGCGTTACGCTGCATGAGCATTGACGTCGCTGCGCGGAATCGCTCGGCGCGCTAAGCGGTTCGTTGTTGCTGCAGAAAGTTGAGCAATGCGACTTCTTCAGCACTGAGCCATTTGCGCTTGCGCGCAGCCCTTGGCTTGGCCAGATCGCCTGCGCTGAAGGCGTCCAGGATTGCCGGATGGATATAGCACTGGCGGCAGACCGCAGGGGTGTTTCCCAGCTGGCTGGCGACCTGCTTGACCGTCTCCACGAGGTTTTGCTTGGCAACACTATCAGGCGCGCTATCCAGTTTGCGCAGCCTTTCCAACGCCAGCGCGCTGCCGGCCCAGGTGCGGTAGTCCTTGGCGGTAAAGTCGCTGCCGGTCATTTCTCGTAGATAGAGATTCACATCGTTGGAACTGACGGCGCGCCGTTGGCCATCTTCGTCCAGATATTGAAACAGCTGCTGACCTGGCAGCTCCATGCAGCGGCGCATCAGCCTGGCCAAGCGGCGGTCGCGCAGAGTAACTTCATGCTCAACGCCGCTCTTGCCGCGAAAATGAAAACGGATCGAGGTGCCGCTGATATCGACATGCCGTGTACGCAAGGTCGTCAGCCCATAGGAGCGGTTGTCCCGGGCGTAGCGGGAGTTGCCGATTCGGATCAGTGTGGATTCGAGTAGCGTTACCACCAGCGCCATGACCTTCTCACGTGAGAGCTCCGGGGCGGCCAGGTGCTTTTCCAGCTTCTGGCGCAGTTTCGGTAGCGCCTCGCCGAACTGGAGCATGCGGTCGTACTTGTTGCCGTCACGGATTTCCCGCCAGCGGCTGTGGTAGCGATACTGTTTTCGGCCGCGTGCGTCACGTCCGGTGGCCTGCAAATGTCCCTGCGGATCAGGACAGATCCATACGTCACGATAGGCCGGTGGTATCACCAGCTTGTTGATCCGCTGTATCGCGGCGTCGTCGCGGATGCGCTCGCCGTTCGGCCCGAAGTAAACGAACTTGCCGCGCTGCAATTTGCGCCTGATGCCCGGCTGTGAATCATCGACGTAATGCAGGTCATCAGGCAGGTCAGGTCAGGGCAGAGCAGGGTGCCGGTGTCGCTGCTTTCGTCGGCGGGAACAGGGCGGGTACCTTCGGCCAGTCGCGGAGGCTCGTCCAGCACGGTGTCATTGCGCATGTCGGCGATTTCCCGCTATGGCCTTGCCGGCAGTGCGCCGGCAAGGCGCCTGGATGGGCTAGTTATCCTTTTCGTTGCTGTTGCGCATCAGCAAGCGGATGGCTGCAACCAGCTCATCCACGGCTTCACGATAAAGCTCCGGTTTGGCTTCGGTTTCCGCCTGGTCGGCGTGCTTGCGCGCTGTTTCGAGGTGGTCATTGATCGATGAGTAGTCGCCAAGCATGGTTTGCTCCTGCTGCTGGATCGGAAGGAAAGGGCGCTCGAAATGCTTGTTTCGGCGGCCTTGTAACAACTGACCGGCGACAGTCGTGGCGGTTCGTACCGTGTATCAGCGCGACCTGAGCGTCGAAAGCGCCTTCGACCACGTGGGATTGGAGCAGCGTGGGCATGACTGCGCTTGCTGGCTTTCGAGTGCCTGAGGAAAGCCACAGCGGCTACAGGCATACATTCCGGCCGCGGGGACCTGATGGAAAACCGGCCGGTACTCCGGTGGCAGCACAGATAGTCCGGGGCGCACCGCTTCGGGCTCATGGAAGAACAGGCTGACGTTGCCATCGTTCTCCAGAATGCCGAGCCTGACCTGCCCGAGATGTTCGACGCCTTGCTGGCGCAGCTCCATGAAGAACTCGTCGGCGGAAATGTTCAGGCCATCCAGACTGCGCAATTCATAGATGCCGTCGCGAATGATGGTGACCGGCTTGCCTTCCAGCCAGACGCCGAAGCGCGGGCTGCGGTTCATGAAGAACACGGTCAGGCGATACAGCACCAGTAACGTGGCGAATACCGCCGCCACCGGCAGCAGCGGAACATCGTCGTAGAAGGAGACGTCGCCCGCAGCCGAGCCGAGGGTCAGGATGATCACCAGTTCGAACACGGATAGCTGGCGAATCCCGCGCCGTCCGCTGACCTTGAGGAAGACGAAAACCGCGATGAACGCCAATAGCGCCCTTAGCGAGACCTCCGCAACGAACATCAGCGGAAATTCGTGCAGAAGCATGCGCTGCAGGTCAAAGGGGGTCATTGCGGTTCATCCTTCCGATAGAGCGGGCGCAGACGCAGCAAAGCGCCTCTCCCGGCTCATTCTAGAGCGCTTCGCTACACAAGGCAGGTTGCCAGCCGGTTCAGCTTGCTGGCGTTACGTCGAACTCCAAGTCAATTCCGTCACCGCTGCCGTCGCCTACCACCGAGCCGACCACGGGCTTGTGCGTGACGGTGCGTCCTTCATAGAACTCGCTCAGATGTCGCAGTGCGACTTCGTTGATGTGGTTGATCAGGCCGGGCATCTGGGCGTCTCGCGGCACGATGAAATGCAGTTTGACTGCATGGGCACCAGGCCCCCGTGGAAGGTCGGCGAGACCACAGCTGTGCCATTGATCGTTGACGTACGCTTCTGCGCCTTTCATGAGCTTCTCCTGTTTCGCTTGTTGATGTTGTGACCTTCAAACAGGCGATTGGATCAGTCAGCTTCGGGCTGCATAGAGAACGTCGAGCAAGAAAAAAGGCCTGGAGCGCGCCGCTGCAGGCCTTGGTTCGAGCAACTCATGCTTACTCGGGCATGTGCCACGGCGAGAAATGAGCGCCGTTGCGGCTCAGTTGTTCGCGGGTTTGTTCCAGGGTTTCGCCAAGCTTCACCGGGTCGGTGAACACGCTGCTGGACATCTTGCAGCGGCCGAGCAGACGGGCTTCGTCGCGATCGACGACGGTGATGCTGACTTCGCCATTCCCTTCGGGAAGGGTCCAGGCGACGCACTGGAAGGGTTTGAATGCGCGATCGGTGATCAGAAGGGCTTCATTGATACGCAGCGGGGTGTGCATGGGGCATGTCTCTCTGTGTGATACCCAAAATACCTGCAGCCAAGCTCGTTGGCGTTGGCCTTACATTGCAGTTGATGTACCCAGAGGACTGGCAAGTCACATGCGAGTTCGAAAAAATTTGAAGGCCTTTGCAATTAGCCAAAAGTATAAGGCTGGCGGTTCTCCGGCAGTGGCTCCAAAGGCCTACTTAAGTCGCTGGAAATATTGGAAAAATCGATTTAGGTCGGACGGGTTAGCTCACCGCCGGCGAGTCACGAAAATATTTCGGTGCGACAACCTGTCGCGAGCTGAAACCGCCGTCTGCCGAGTGCCTCGGCTTCACCATGGTGCCGATGCAGGAGAGTAGTGCCTGTTAATGGCACCTTGCGACTCGCCCATGCCGGGCGAGTCGCAGAGGCGATCAAACGCGGAACTGGCTCAGCAGCCGGTTCAGCTGACCGGCAAGCTCGCCAAGCTGCTTGCCGGCTTCACTGGATTGCTCGGCAGCCAGCGTGCTTTCCTGGGCCAGCCCTGCAGCCTGCGTGACGTTCTGGTTGATGTCTTCAACCACGTGAGATTGCTGCAGCGTTGCGCTGGCAATCGAAGCGTTCAAGCCGGAGAGGTTGCGCAGGGCCTGAGCAATTTCACCAAGGCTCTCGCCCGCCTGGCTCGCCTGCTCGACAGTCAGCTGCGAAGCGCGATTGCTTTCCATGATCACATTGACCGCAGCCCCTGAGTTCTTCTGCAGGCGCTCGATCATGCCGTGGATCTCGGCCGTCGATTGCTGGGTACGCTGGGCAAGCAGGCGGACTTCGTCGGCGACGACGGCGAAACCACGGCCCTGCTCGCCAGCGCGGGCGGCTTCGATCGCAGCGTTGAGCGCCAGCAGGTTCGTCTGTTCCGCAATCGAGCCGATGACCTCGAGTACCGAGCCGATCTTGGTCGTTTCGTCAGCCAGCGACTGGATGACGTCAACTGCCTGGCCGATGGTTGCCGAAAGCTCATCGATCTGCTGCAGGCTTGTCTCGATGTTGCGCTGGCCCTGGCCCGCCTGATTCTCGGCGCTGCCTACTTCGCTGGAGGCATGTTCCGCATTCTTCGCCACTTCCTGTACGGCGTAGGTAACTTCATTGATCGCTGTCGCCACCTGCTCCATCTGCAGCATCTGCTGCTGACTCTGCTCGTGCGCCTGGCCGGACAGCTGGCTGAGCGAACGGGAGGATTGGTCCAGTGCCCCTGCAGTCTCGAACAGCTGGCCGACTACGGTGCGCAGCTTCTGCGTGAATCGATTGAAATCACGACCAAGGGTGGTCAGCTCGTCGTTGCCGGAAACGTCCAGGGTGCGGGTCAGGTCGGCTTCACCGCTGGCGATGTTGGCCATGGCCGCCATCGTGTGACGAAGCGGACGGACAATGCTGCGGATCAGAATCGCCACCAGGACGGCCATGATTGCCGAGATCAGCAGGCCGATCAGGGAGAAGCGGGTCAGGTAGTTCCAGAATTCCTGCTCGACATCATCCACATAGATGCCCGAACCGATGATCCAGCCCCACGGCTTGAACAGCTGCACATAGGAGATCTTCGGGACCGGGTTCTCCTCGCCGGGCTTGGCCCACATGTAATCGACCAGTCCGGCGCCGTCGCGCTGGGCGATCCGGACCATCTCGTTGAAGAGTTCCTTGCCTTCGGGGTCCTTGATCTTCGACAGATCCTGTCCATCGAGCTTCGGCTGCATCGGGTGCATGATCATGGTCGGGCCGAGATCGTTGATCCAGTAGTAGTCCTGACCGTCGTAGCGCAGCAGGCGGATCTGTTCGATGGCTGCCTTTTGGGCTTCGGCAGTCGTCATGGCCCCACTCAGTTCGAGCTTGCGGTAGTGCTCGAACACGCCGGAGGCCGCTTCCACCACATGCCTTGTGGACTCCTGCTTGCCACGATACAAGTCGGAGCGCACCTGCTGGATCATCAGCAGGCCAAGGATGAACAGCATGACCACGGCGACCACGGGGATCAGCCAGAGGCGCTTGCTTATGGGAACATTGCGCAGCAGATTCATGAGTACGGCTCCTGAGGTTACTTTTCTTATCGTTCTTTACTGGTTGGTCGGTGGTAAGCGCTTCACCCGACCGCACCGGTCGTGCCGTGGCACTCTGAGTAGCTTTTCGGCCGCGCGTGGCTAAAAATGAGCCCCCTCGTCGTCCTGCCGAGGAATTTAATTCTCCGGGGCGAGTCAGAACAGCCGGCCAGATGGCTGTCCGACATATACCTTGGTTGCATTGAGTCGCGATGGACTGCATCGCTTTAGGGGAATAGATGGATCTTTGGGTTGCGATTCAGGCGCTGATTCTGGGTGTGGTTGAGGGTATAACCGAGTTTCTGCCGGTATCCAGCACGGGCCACCAGATCATCGTGGCGGATCTGATCGGTTTCGGCGGCGAGCGGGCGCTGGCCTTTAACATCATCATCCAGCTGGGTGCGATTCTCGCGGTGATCTGGGAGTACCGGCGCAAGATCATCGATGTGGTAGTAGGTCTGCCTAAGGAACGTCAGGCGCAGAAGTTCACCACCAACTTGCTGATTGCCTTCCTTCCAGCCGTGGTGCTCGGCGTCGCCTTTGCCGATCTGATTCACGAGTATCTGTTCAATCCGATCACCGTGGCTACCGCACTGGTCATCGGTGGCATCGTGATGCTCTGGGCCGAGCGCCGCGATCATGCGATTCGCGCCGAGACTGTCGATGACATGACCTGGACGCTGGCCTTGAAGGTGGGCTTCGCCCAGTGTCTGGCGCTGGTGCCGGGCACCTCGCGGTCGGGCTCGACCATCATCGGCGGGCTGCTGTTCGGGCTGTCGCGCAAGGCCGCCACCGAGTTCTCGTTCTTCCTGGCGATGCCCACCATGGTCGGCGCTGCGGTCTATTCCGGTTACAAGTACCGCGATCTGTTCCAGCCCGGCGACTTCGCCGTGTTCGCCATCGGCTTCGTGACTTCGTTCATCTTCGCGATGCTCGCGGTGCGGGCGTTGCTCAAGTTCATCGGCAACCACAGCTATGCGGCATTTGCCTGGTACCGGATCGGCTTCGGTCTGCTGATTCTGGCCACCTGGCAGCTCGGGCTGATTGACTGGACCAGCGTCCAGGCCTGATCCGTCAGCTCGATGGCCTGGCCTTCGTTCGGCTGATAACGCGTACAAGTGCGGCTGGCTTTGCCATAGTGGGCTCTCCATCAGGAGGCCCTATGACCGCGACCGCCGACCATTTCCAGCTCGACCTCAACGGCATTTCCCTCAGCCTGTATTGCTTCGGCCCCGAAGAGGGCCGGCCGGTATGGCTGCTGCACGGGTTTCCCGAGTGCTGGCATTCCTGGCGTAATCAGATTGATCCTCTGGTGGCGGCTGGGTACCGCGTGTTCGTTCCCGAGATGCGCGGCTACGGAAATAGCAGCGCACCGGCTGAGGTGACGGCCTATGACGTGCTGACGCTGTGTGGTGATATTCGGGCGGCCATGGATCACTTCGGTCACGGGCAGGTGGCGGTGGTCGGCCACGACTGGGGGGCGATGGTCTCTTGGTATCTGGCATTGCTCGAGCCCGAACGAGTCGCCGCGCTGGTCACCATGTCGGTGCCTTTCGCCGGCCGGCCGCGACGGCCCGCCATCGAGATCATGCGCGAAACCAGCGCTGGCCGATTCAACTACATCCTCTATTTCCAGGAGCCTGGGCGCGCTGAGCGAGAGTTGGATGTGGACGTCGATCGGACTCTGCGCCTGCTCATGTACTACCAGGGGCGAAACCTGCTGCTGCAGGACAAGCCCGCCGACGGCACGCTATTCGAAGACGACATGCAGGCGGGGCCGCTGCCGCAATGGTGTACGGAAGAGGATCTGTCCATATACCGGCGGACCTTCGCCGGGCACGGCTTTCGCGGTGCGCTGAACTGGTACCGCAACTTCGAGCGCAACTGGCAGCTGACCGAGCCGCTGCAGGGACAGAAGATCGTCCAACCGACGATGTTCCTGATCGGCAATCATGACCCGGTTGCCGAACTGGAGGCTTACACGCTGAAGAAGATGCCGGACTGGGTACCGGACCTGGAGCAGCGCGTACTGGCGCCGTGCGGTCACTGGATTCAGAACGAGCAGGCAGGGCGGGTAAACGAGCTGCTGCTGGGCTTTCTAGCGCGGCGTTATCCTGGCTGATGCGTTGAAGGCGCACCTTTGCGGTCTGCGACCGTGCGGGTGCCCGTCGAAGACTGCCGTTGCCGATTCGCCACAGCGGGTGAGGGCGCTGCGACGGTCAGGCTCGCCTGATGATCAGACAATCACGCCCTGGCTTCGCAGGTAATCATCGTAGCTACCGCTGAAGTCCGTCACGCCATTCGCGGACAACTCGATGATTCGCGTTGCCAGCGAGCTGACGAACTCGCGGTCGTGGCTGACGAAGATCAGCGTGCCCGGGTAGTTCTCCAGCGCCAGGTTGAGTGCCTCGATGGATTCCATGTCGAGGTGGTTGGTCGGTTCGTCCATGACCAGCACGTTGGGCTTCTGCAGGATCAGCTTGCCGAACAGCATGCGGCCCTGCTCGCCACCGGAGATCACCTTCACCGACTTGAGGATCTCGTCGTTGGAGAACAGCATGCGGCCGAGGGTGCCGCGCACCAGCTGCTCGCCGCCCTGGGTCCACTGACCCATCCAGTCGAACAGGCTGACATCGTCCTCGAAGTCGTGGGCATGGTCCTGAGCGTAATAGCCGTAGTCGGCGCTTTCGGTCCACTTGACGCTACCGCTGTCCGGAGTCAGCTCGCCGACCAGGGTACGCAGCAGGGTGGTCTTGCCGATGCCGTTGGGGCCGATGATCGCCACGCGCTCGCCGGCTTCGACGGTGAAGCTGAAGTTCTTGAACAGCTCCTTGTCATCGAACGCCTTGGACAGGCGCTCCACGGTCACCGCCTGACGGTGCAGCTTCTTGGTCTGCTCGAAGCGGATGAACGGACTGATACGGCTGGAAGGCTTGACCTCAGCCAGCTGAATCTTGTCGATCTGCTTGGCGCGGCTGGTGGCCTGCTTGGCCTTGGAGGCGTTAGCCGAGAAGCGGCTGACGAAGGTCTGCAGTTCGGCGATCTGTGCCTTCTTCTTGGCGTTGTCCGACAGCAGCTGCTCGCGCGACTGGGTGGCGGCGGTCATGTACTCGTCGTAGTTGCCCGGGAACAGGCGCAGCTCGCCGTAGTCGAGGTCGGCCATGTGGGTGCAGACCGAGTTCAGGAAGTGGCGGTCGTGGGAAATGATGATCATGGTGCTGTTACGCGCCGTCAGAATCGTTTCCAGCCAGCGGATGGTGTTGATGTCCAGGTGGTTGGTCGGTTCGTCCAGCAGCAGCACATCCGGATCGGAGAACAGCGCCTGCGCCAGCAGCACACGCAGCTTCCAGCCCGGTGCGACTTCGCTCATCGGGCCGAAATGCTGCTCCAGCGGAATACCCAGGCCAAGCAGCAGTTCACCGGCGCGGGATTCGGCGGTGTAGCCATCCATCTCGGCGAACTCACCTTCGAGCTCGCCGACCTTCATGCCGTCCTCTTCGCTCATTTCCGGCAGCGAGTAGATGCGGTCGCGCTCAGCCTTGACCTTCCACAGGTCCTCATGGCCCATGATCACCGTGTCGATGACATTGAATTCCTCGTAGGCGAACTGATCCTGGCGCAGCTTGCCCAGGCGCACGTTCGGCTCGAGCATCACCTGACCCGCAGATGGCTCCAGATCGCCGCCGAGAATCTTCATGAAGGTCGACTTGCCGCAGCCATTGGCGCCGATCAGGCCATAGCGGTTGCCACCGCCGAATTTGACGGAAACGTTTTCGAACAGCGGCTTGGCACCGAACTGCATGGTGATGTTGGCGGTGGAGATCAAGGGCTTACCTATCAATGACGTGTGGCTGCGTGAATCAGGCTGATACCGATCCGATACCAATACTCAGCGGTCCAGCTCGCTCCGACAGGGAGCTGGTCGATCCAGCGATTTTTGAGGTGAATGACAACGGTGGGCGTTTGCGCCTGCTGCCGGATGAATGCGGGGTGGCTACCGAGTTCAGCCGCGCATTGTCGCATAGCTACACTGCCGGCGTAAGGACGCCCTGACGAGGCAACCAGGAAACGCCCGGTAGGGCCCACCAGTGCGCGCGGATGCGAATCGTTTCATTGACAGGCGTGTGCCAAACAGACAGCATTGTTACGATATAACATCGGTGTCTGAGTTAAAGCATGAATAACGCAAGTGCGGTATTGAAATGGGTTGGTTGCGGAGCGGCGTTGATCCTGGCTGGTGCGCCGCTGGCTATAGCAAAGGAGGCGGCGGTACTCGATTCGGTCACCATCACGGCGGACCAGGAACGCGCCGATGGACCGGTTCAGGGATATCGCGCCAAACGCACGCGCAGTGCGACCAAGACCGACACACCCATCGAGGAAATACCCCAGTCGATCAGCGTGATCCCAGCATCCGTATTGCAGGATCTGGACAGCCCGCGTGCAGAGAAGGCGCTGGATTTCGCCGGCGGCGTCGCCAGGCAGAATGACTTTGGCGGCTTGACGATGTACGAGTACAGCGTGCGCGGGCTGACCACCGGGGAGTTCTACAAGGACGGTTTCAGCGTCAACCGTGGCTTCATGAACCCGCCGGACGCTTCCAATATCGAGCGGGTCGAAGTGCTCAAGGGGCCTTCGGCCAGCCTTTACGGGCGCGGCGACCCTGGCGGCACCATCAATATCGTCAGCAAGCGGCCGCAACTGGACAGCTTTGCCCGTCTCGATCTCAGCGCCGGTCGCTGGGATCGCTATCGCACCGCGCTGGACGTGAACACGCCACTCGATGAAGACGGCAACATGCTCTATCGCATGAATATCGCCGTCGAAGACGGCAATAGCTTCCGCGATCATCGCGAGGCTGAGCGCCAGTTCGTCGCGCCTTCCTTTAGCTGGGAATTGAGCCCGGACACGCGATTACTGGTGCAGGCTGAGGTGGTGCGCAACCGCCAGACCTTCGATCGCGGTGTGGTCGCACCGGGCGGCGACCTGGGCAAGGTGTCCCGCTCAGCGTTCTATGGCGAGCCCTCGGATGGACCGATCAGCAACGACAACGAAACGCTGCAGGCCGAACTCGAACACGACCTGAACGAGGTCTGGACCCTGCGCCTGGCCAGCCACTACAAGCAGGGCCGGATGGACGGTTACGCCACCGAAGCGGCTGCGGTTGCCGACGATGACCGCACCCTGACACGCAACCTGCGCTATCGCGACTACGATTGGCAGGACGCAATCACCCAGCTGGAGCTGCGCGGGCGTTTCGATACCGGCTCGATCGAGCATCAGCTGTTGATCGGCACCGAGTACGAGCGCTACGCCCTGAGCGAATTCATGCTGCGCTCCAACAACCTGCGCAACATCGATCTCTATAACCCGGTCTACGGCGCGCCGCGTCCGGCTTTCAATCCCGCCCGTACGGTCGACCGTAATGAGCTGGTGCACAGCCGCGCACTGAACCTGCAGGACCAGATTCGCTTTACCGACAAGCTCTTTGGCGTCATCGGCGCCCGCTATGACCACTATGAGCAACGCCTGGACAATGAGGTTGCCGGCCGGCGCACCGAGCAGACCCATGAAAAGGTCACGCCGCGTGTTGGCGTGCTCTATCAGCTGGTTCCGGAGGTCGGGTTGTTCGCCAACGCTTCGCAGTCCTTCAAGCCGAACAATGGTGCGGACTTCAGCGGCGCGACGTTCGATCCAGAAGAGGGCGTGGGTTATGAGGCTGGCGTCAAGCTCGACCTGTTCGATGGCCGTTTGGGGCTGACCGCCGCCGCCTTCCATCTGACCAAGGAAAACGTGCTGACTAGCGATCCGGCGAACGACGGTTTTCAGATAGCCGCGGGTGAGGTGCGCAGCCGCGGGATTGACCTGCAGCTGGCCGGGCAGCTGACCGATGCGATTCGCGTGATCGGTGGTTACGCCTACGTGGATGCCGAGGTGACTCGGGACAACACCCTGGCCAGCGGCAGCCGGCTGCTCAACGTACCGCGCCACAGCGGCAGCCTGCTGACCACCTACGAATTCCTCGATGGCGATCTCAGCGGACTCTCCCTTGGCGGCGCCGTGAACTACGTGGGTGATCGGGCAGGGCAGGCCGATAGCGACTTCGAGTTGCCGTCGTACACCACCGTGGATCTGTTGGCGCGCTACAAGGCGACGGAAAAGCTGACCCTTGGCATGAACCTGAACAACGCCTTCGACCGGACCTACTACGAGCGTTCCTACAGCAATGTCTGGGTCATGCCGGGTGAGCCGCGCAACCTGAGCGTTAGCCTGTCCGTGGAACTCTGAGCCTGTACTCAGCGGGCGGTGACGCCCGCTGATCTCGTTGTCCTACAGCCAGCCCTTCTCCTTGTAATAGCGCTCGGCGCCCTCGTGCAGCGGCGCAGTCAGGCCGACGCGAATCATGTCTTCGGCCTTGAGATCGGCAAAGGCCGGATGCAGGCGCTTGAACCGGTCGAGGTTGTCGAACACCGACTTGACCAGCTGATAGACCACCTCCGGATCGGTCTTGCTGGTGGTCGCCAGCACGGCCTTGCCACCGATCGACGGAATGGCGCCGTCCACGCCTGGGTAGAGCCCGGCGGGGATTTCCACGGCGCTGTAGTAATCGGCCTTGGCCAGCAGACTGTCGATCTCGGCGCCCTGCACGGGAATGATCCTGCCCTTCACGTTGGTCAAGGCTTCCTGGATCGCACCGCTCGGATGGCCGACCACATAGGTGATGGCGTCCAGGTTGTTGTCACCCAGGGCTGAAGCCATTTCCGCCGGTTTGAGTTCCGCGGCCAGAGCGAAGCTGGCGTTCGTCCAGCCTTTTGCCTGCATGACTTCCTCGAAGGTGTCGCGACTGCCCGAGCCGGGCACGCCGATGTTCACCCGCTTGCCTTCGAGCCCGGCCAGATCGGTGATGCCGCTGTCGTTGCGAACGACCACGGTGAGAATCTCCGATTGCAGTGAGAACACAGCGCGCAGTTCGACGGCGCCTTCCTTGTCGAAGGGCGCCAGGCCCTGCAGCGCCTTGTGCTGATGGTCGGACTGGATGAAGCCGAAGTCGTACTCGCCTTTGTGCAACGACACGATGTTGGTCACGCTGCCCGCAGTCGAGGGTGCGTTGCATTTGATGGCGGGCTTCACCTCGGCACGATTGAGGAAGCGGCACACCGACTGGCCTGCGGTGTAGTACACGCCGGTCTGCCCTCCGGTGCCGATGGTGACGAAGCGCTCCTGCGCCAGCACGCTGGTGCTGGCCAAGACGCTGGCGAGTGCGCCGGCCAGGGTGATGCCGAACAGGCCGTTACGGATCTGATGGTTCATTGCGGTTCCCTCTTGTTTGTATTGTGGGTGGTTGCAACTGTGGTTGGCCGGCGCAGGAACGATAGACCGCTGTGGTCAGGTGCGCGCAGCGATCACCATGATCTCGACCAGCACCTCGGGTAAGGCCAGACGCGCCTGCACCGTCGCCCGTGCCGGTGCGCAGCCTGCTGGCAGCCAGTCGCTCCATATCTCGTTCATGGCGGCGAAGTCGGCATCGATGTCCTTCAGCCAGATCTGCGCGCTGAGCAGGTGCTCGCGACTGGAGCCGGCGGCGGTCAACAGCCGGTCGATCTTCGCCAGCACCTCGCGGGTCTGTCCGGCGGTATCCAGGCTGCGGTCGTCCGGCACCTGGCCGGCGAAGGAACACAAGATCTGCATGAACGACTGCGGCGGACATGCGTGGATTGCTCTCGATGCGTTGCAAGGTCATATCGGTTTCCTCTTTGAGTGGTCAGGCGGGCAGGCTCAAGCCGTCCAGAGAAACAGCGGGTGGCGATCCGCCGATTACGCTGGTGAGCAGGTCGGCGCTGCCACAGGCCAGGGTGAAGCCGAGGCTGCCGTGGCCGACGTTGAGCCAGAGATTGTCGAAGCCGCTGCGGCCAAGCAGTGGCGTGCCCTGGGGCGTCGCCGGGCGCAGCCCCGCCCATTGCCGCGCGCGTTGGTAGTCGCCGGCGCCGGGGAAGGTGGCACCAGCCAGACGCTGCAGGGTGGCGATGCGCTGCTGGTCGAGCCCGGCATCCCAGCCGGCGATATCCACCATTGCCGCCACGCGCAGCTGGTCATCAAGGCGGGCGTAGACGACCTTGTTGTCGTAGTCGGTGACGTTGGTTTGCGGCACGCCGTCCTGGTCGGCCAGCCCAACGGTCAGGCTGTAGCCCTTGAGCGGGTAGATTGGCAGGTCGATACCCAGTGGTTTGAGCAGCCCGACGCTGCCGGTGCCGGCCGCGACTACCAGATGGTCGATGGCGATGTCATCGCGCCCGAGCACGACCGCGCGGACGCGCTTGCCTTCGGTGCGCAATGCGCTCACCGATTGGCCGGTATGCAGACGAAACCGAGGTGATGCGCCTAGTCGCTGCAGCAGTTCTGTGCAGAACAGATGGCAGTCGGCAACCTCGTCGCCGGGCGAATAGATGCCGCCGTGCAGCGATGCCGCCAACGGCGCCAGCGCTGGCTCGACGTCGACGCATTGCGCGGCGTCCAGCAGCCGCTGCCCGGAATCGTCGTCGATGGCCGCCGCGCCCTTGTGCAGGCTGTGTTGATCGCGATAGATCACCAGCTTGCCGTTGGCGCGCCAGGCAAAGCCGTCCAGCCGGTCCTGCTCGCGCCAGCTGCGCAGGATCTGCTGGCTGTGCAGGGCGAGCCGTAGCAAGTGAGCCGCGTTGCGCCGATTGACCGAGCGCCGGCATGCCAGCAGGAACTGCAGGCACCAGCGCCACTGGTGCAGGCTCGCCTGCGGTCGGAAGCGCAGCGGGGCATCGGCTCCGCGCAGCATCCAGCCAATCGCCTGCAGCGGCACGCCGGCATCGGCCAGGGGCGAAACGTAGCGGTAGCTGAGCTGCCCGCCATTGGCGAAGCTGGTTTCCAGGGCAACATCGTCGCGCCGTTCGATCAGCTCCACGCTGTGCCCCTGGCGCACCAATGAATAGGCCGTGGCAAGCCCGATGACCCCTGCGCCGATGACTGCTACCCGCATACAACCGCTCCTCCGACTCGATCAGCGCAGCCTAAGACGCCGGCCAGCGGGGCGGCCAATGAAAGGATGGAGCGCTCCCATAACCTGCGGTTATGCTCGATCGACTGAAGGAGGGACATGCATGCGGCTGCGTCATATCGAACTGTTCCAGGCGATCCTGCAAACCGGCAGCCTGACGGCCGCGGCCGAGCTGCTGCATATCTCCCAGCCGGCGGCGAGCAAGATTCTCAAGCATGCCGAGCAGCAACTGGGTTTTGCACTGTTCGACCGAGTGCGCGGCAAGCTGCAGCCCACCGCCGAGGCGCGGGTGCTGCAGCAGCAGACCGAACGCCTGGCTATCGACCTGCAGAATCTGCGGCGCCTTGCAGACAGCCTCGGCCGGGGCGAGGAGTGCGCACTGCGGCTGGTCTGCACACCGGCCTTGGCTCAGGCGCTGCTGCCACAGGCGCTGTACGCCTGGCGCGAGCGATTTCCACGTACGGTCTGTCAGCTCGCGACGCAGCACACGGCGGAAATCGTCGAGGCGCTGTTGCTGCGTGAAGCCGATCTCGGGCTGACGTCACAGGCCGTGGAGCATCCGGGACTGCGCAGCCAATTGTTGACCGAGGGCCGTATGCGTGTGATCGCGCCGCCTGGCTGGTGGCAGCCGGATGAACTGCATCGTCCTCTGCGGCTGCAGGCGTTAGCGGGTAAAACGCTGATCGGTATCGACGCCCGCGATGCCCTGGGCAGCCTGTTGCGCGGCCACATCGAGGAGCTCGATCCGCCGCCGCGCGTGGTTACCTGGGTGCAGACTTATCAGTTGGCGCGACAGTTGGTGTCGTCGGGACAGGGCGTGGCGCTGGTCGATCCGTTCACCGCACTGGCGGCCACTGGCGGCGAGGTGCAGACCCGTCTGCTCGAGCCGGCCATCAGCGTGCCGGTCTACGCAGTGACCCGTGTTCACGAGCAGCCGCTGCCAGCGCAGGCGATGCTGATGGAGCAGCTTGGCGCCCAAGCCGAGCGACTGCTGCAGGACGGGCACAACTGAGCGGTCGTGCGCAGGCGTGCGCTACCATGGCGGCTTTTGCGCCGGACGATCATGCACGCCGACTCGCCCCTTGAACGTTATCAGCAGGCCATTGCGCAAGACGGGTTCGTACCCGATGCGGCTCAACAGCGCGCTGTCGCGCGGCTCCAGGCCTGTCATGAGGCACTGGTTTCATGTGCGGACCTGCCGCTTGGTGTCTATCTCTGGGGCCCGGTCGGGCGTGGCAAGACCTGGCTGATGGATCTGTTTCACGCAAGCCTGACGGTTCCGTCGCGGCGGCAGCATTTCCACCATTTCATGCGCTGGGTGCATATCCGACTGTTCCAGCTCAACGGCACGGCGGATCCGCTGCAGGCTTTGGCCAGAGAACTATCTGAAGAGATTCGCGTGCTCTGCTTCGACGAGCTGTTCGTCGGCGACATCGGCGACGCGATCATCCTGGGGCGCCTGTTCCAAGTGCTCTTCGAGCACGGCGTGGTGATCGTCGCCACCTCCAATCAGCCGCCGGAGCAGTTGTATGCCGACGGCTTCAATCGCGAGCGCTTTCTGCCGGCCATCGATGCCATCGTGGAGCACATGCATGTGGTGGCTGTGGATGGCGGCGCCGATCACCGCCTGCGTCCCGGCGCTGCGCTGCAGCGCTACTGGATCGCCCAGCCCGATAGTGGCAGCGCGCTGGTCGCGACGTTCGAGGCGCTCGCCGCTGGAGCAGTCAGCACCGAGCCATTGGCCCTCAGCCGCCGCCACCTCGACGTCGTGCGGCGTAGCGAATTGGTGCTCTGGTGCCGCTTCGCCGATTTGTGCGAGCAGCCGTTTTCAGCGCTGGACTTCATCGAGCTGTGCGACCGTTTCACGGCGATCCTGATTGGTGACCTGCCCAGGCTGGGCGGCAGGCAGCGCGATGGGCGCATTGCCCGCGGCACCGAGGATGGAGCCGCGCGGGTCGAGGCGGGCGACCGCCAGCTGCCCAGGCTCGCCGCGCGTGACGATGCCGTGCGACGCTTTATCGCGCTGGTGGACGAGTGCTATGACCGGCGGATTCCGCTCTATATCGAGGCACAAGTGGCGCTGGATGAGCTGTACACCGAGGGCTATCTGGCGTTTCCATTCCGCCGCACATTGAGTCGTCTGCGGGAAATGCAGCTGCAGCGCTTTGGCTGAGCGCTGGCTCAGTCGCGGTAGAACACCTGCACCAGGTGATAGCCGAACTGGCTTTTCACCGGGCCGTGCACTTCGCGCAGCGGCTTCTTGAAGATCACCTGATCGATGCTGCGCACCATCTGCCCCGGGCGCACTTCGCCGAGATCGCCACCTTTCTTGCCGGACGGGCAGGTCGAGTATTTGCGCGCCAGCACGTCGAATGCTTCGCCATTGGCGATGCGCTTTTTCAGCTGCGCGGCTTCGGCCTCGGTCTTGACCAGAATGTGGCGGCACATGGCTTTGGGCATGCTCGGTGTCCTTGATTGCACAGGGGCGCGATTGTAGTCGTGCCGCGGCGAATGTCGAACGGGATAGCGCTTCGATGCAGCTGTTTTGTGACTTATCGGTCGACGAGCGGTAGTTTTATCGTGCTGTTTGATAGCGCTAACATCCGGCCAAACAAGCAAAACAATGGATTCCTCGCATGCCTTCAGTGCATACCTCAAAGGCTTCCGCGCTTCCGGTGCTGGTCGTCATGGGCGTCAGCGGTTCCGGCAAGACGGAGACCAGCCACGCCGTAGCCGACGCGCTCGGCCTGCCGCATATCGAAGCGGACAACTTTCACCCGGCAGAGAACGTGGCGCGCATGCGTGCCGGCACTCCGCTGTCCGACGCCGACCGCATGGAGTGGCTGCACGCGCTGATCGCCGAAATGCAGAGGACCCTGGCAGCGGGCAGCGGCTTCGTGCTGGCTTGCTCGGCGCTCAAGCGCAGCTACCGGGAGTTGCTGCGCAGTGCTGTTCCGGAGCTGCGTTTCGCCCATCTGGCCATCGATTACGAAACCGCCGTGCAGCGAGTGGGCGGCAGGGCGGGGCATTTCATGCCGATTTCCCTGGTGGACAGCCAATTCGCCACCCTCGAATCACCCGAGGGCGAACCCGGCGTATTGACGGTGGATGCCAGTCAACCGCGCGAAGGCGTCTTGCGCCAGATTGTCGAATGGATGCAGGGCAGCGGACTGGATGAGCTGATCGAAACCCGGGTCGATCTTTCTTCGCGTCCGTTTGATAGCGCTACCACGGCGCCGCCACTGACCAACGAGCCGATCTACAGCGGCAGGGTCGCGCAGCACTTCGACCGCCTGACCGACTGGCTGATGGCCGCACTGATGGCCTTCATGGTCATCGTGGTGTTCTCCAGCGTGGTGCTGCGCTACGCCTTCGGCACTGGCTGGACCGGCGCTGAGGAGCTGTCCCGGCTGGCGTTCGTCTGGCTGGTGTTCGTCGGCGTTGCTTCGAGCATGCGCCGCGGCGAGCTGATGAGCTTTTCCATGCTGCGCGACCGTTTCCCGCGGCTGTTCCGCCGCGTCGTCGACTCCCTCAGCTGGCTGCTGGTGGCAGCTGCGAGCTGCCTGGCGGCCTGGGGCGGCTGGAACCAGATGCAGTTCGGCTGGACCATCAACAGCCCGGTAGTCGGCTATCCGCTCGGCCTGGCGATGCTGCCCGTGGCGGCCAGCATGGTGGCGCTGGCGGTGCTCGCGCTGCTGCAGCTGGTCAATGTCTGGCGGCGCGACCAGCCATCGGCCACTGCCGCTGCGAATGTCACCGCGGACTGAAGCGACGCCGCATTCAGAACAATACGGGCACTGCCCAACCGAGGAACTTGTATGACCGTCGTCGTCTTCCTTTCATCGCTGCTGGGTTTCATGACGCTTGGCATGCCCATCGCTTTCGCGCTGCTGCTCACCGGCTCGGTGCTGATGTGGTACCTGGATTTCTGGGACGTGCAGCTGCTGGCGCAGAATCTTCAGGCCGGTGCCGACAGCTTCCCGCTGCTCGCGGTGCCGTTCTTCATTCTTGCCGGCGAGCTGATGAACGCCGGCGGCATCTCGCGGCGCATCATCGCCATGGCACAGGCCTATTTCGGCCACAAGCGCGGCGGCCTGGGTTACGTGGCGATTGCCGCTTCGGTGCTGCTGGCCAGCATGTCCGGCTCGGCGTTGGCCGATACCGCCGCGCTGGCGACGCTGCTGCTGCCGATGATGCGTGAGCGCGGTTATCCGCTGAGTTCGTCGTCGGGCCTGGTGGCGGCGGGCGGGATCATCGCGCCGATCATCCCGCCGTCGATGCCTTTCGTGATCTACGGCGTGGTGACCGGCACTTCGATCAGCCAGCTGTTTCTCGCCGGCATGGTGCCGGGGCTGATCATGGGCATGGGCCTGATCGTTGCCTGGACGCTGATCGCCCGGCGGATCGACGAACCCAAACAGGAAAAGGCCAGCGCTGCAGAGCGCCGCCGTGTGCTGGTCGACGGCGCCGCCGCGCTGATGCTGCCTGTGATCATCGTTGGCGGGCTGCGTGGCGGCCTGTTCACCCCGACCGAAGCGGCGGTGGTCGCCGCCGTCTATGCCCTGGCCGTTTCGACATTGCTCTATCGCGAGCTGAACTGGGCCGGGTTGGTCGAGGTGCTGACCCGCGCCAGTCGCACCACCGCCTCGGTGATGTTCCTCTGCGCCGCCGCGACGGTGTCCGCGTACATGATCACCCTGGCGCAACTGCCCGACGAGATCGCCGCGATGCTCGGCCCGCTGGCGCAGGATCCGAAGCTGCTGATGGTCGCCATCATGCTGCTGATGATCGCCGTCGGCATGGTGCTCGACCTGACGCCGACCATCCTGATCCTCGGTCCGGTGCTGGCGCCGATCGCGATCAAGGCCGGCATCGACCCGGTGTACTTCGGAGTGATGTTCGTGCTGATCGGCTCCATCGGGCTGATCACGCCGCCGGTGGGCACGGTGCTCAACGTGGTCGGCGGTATCGGCCGGCTGCGCATGGAAACCCTGGTGCGCGGCGTCATGCCGTTCTTCCTTATCTATCTGGTGATCGTCGGGCTGCTCATCGCCGTGCCCTCGATCATCACCGTACCCCTGGCCTGGCTGCGGTAACGCCGGTCGTGCAACCAAGCGTTCAACAACCCAACGTCCAACAACAAGAAGGTAACGCGACATGAAACGACTTCTCATCAGCACCCTGGCTGCCGCCTTGCTTGGCAGCACACTCAGCCTCGGTTACGCGCAGGCGGCGGACGACATCCGCCCACGCATGATCCGCTTCGGTTACGGCCTCAACGAAGACAGCAATCAGGGCAGGGCGGCCAAGCTGCTGGCCGAGGAAGTGGCCAAGGCCTCGGGCGGCAAGTTGAAGGTTCGTACCTTCGCCTCCGCCAGCCTCGGCTCGGACGACCAGATGCAGAACGCCCTTATCGGCGGCGCGCAGGAGATGATGGTCGGCTCGACCGCGACGCTGGTCGGCATCAGCAAGGAGATGGCAGTGTGGGATACGCCGTTCCTGTTCACCGACCCGCGCCAGGCCGATCAGGTACTGGACGGCCCGGTAGGTCGGCAGGTGATGGACAAGCTCGAGGAAAAAGGCCTGGTCGGGCTGGTGTATTGGGAGAACGGTTTTCGCAACGTGACCAATAGTGCCCGGCCGATCGAGAAGCTCGAGGACTTCAATGGCGTCAAGCTGCGCGTGATGCCCAATCCGGTGTTCATCGACACCTTCAAGCGCATGGGCGCCAACGCGGTGCCGCTGCCGTTCTCCGAGCTGTTCACGGCGCTGGAAACCAAGGCCGTGGACGGCCAGGAAAACCCGTTCAATACCATCCTCTCGTCCAAGTTCTATGAAGTGCAGAAGTACCTGAGCGTGACCAATCACGTCTACAGCCCCTGGATCGTCACGGTTTCCAAGCGCTGGTGGGACGGGCTGTCCGCTACCGAGCAGGGCATCCTCATGGAAGCCGCGGAAAAGGCACGCGATGCCGAGCGCGAGGACACCCGTCGCGAGGCCAGCCAGGCGTTGGCAGCATTGAAGGAGCGCGGCATGCAGATCAACGAAGTCAGTCCCGATGAGATCCAGCGCATGCGCGAGAAGGCGCAGCCGGCGATCCAGACGGTGATCGATGCGGTCGGCCAGGAGCTGTTCGACCAGGTGCAGGCCGAAGTGGAAAAGGCCGCACCTTAGGAGGCGCCCCCAGAATGCCCGCTGCTAGAATCCGCCGTTTTCGACCCATGGAACGCGCATGACCACACGCCGCAGACGCTCTGCCGAGCGAGTTACTCTGTCCGATGTCGCGCGCAGTGCCGGCTGCTCGCTGATGTCGGCCTCGCGCGCGCTGTCGCAACCGGACCTGGTATCCGATGCATTGCGTGAGCGTGTTGAACTGGCGGTCAAGGCGCTCGGCTACGTGCCGCATCCCGCGGCGCGCAGCCTGGCCAGTTCGCGCTCCAATCTGGTCGCGGTGATCATCCCTTCGCTGTCCAACGCGGTGTTCGTCGACACGGTCGAGGCCATCCAGCGCGTGCTGATGCCGGCGGGCTACGAAATGATGATCGGCGTCAGCCACTACCGGCCGGAAGAAGACGAGCGATTGCTGCGCGCCTACCTGGCGCACCAGCCGGCCGGGCTGCTGCTTACCGGGTTCGAGCGCAGCGACGCCGCGCGTGCGGTGCTGGCCAACTACACCGCACCGATGGTCACGCTGATGGAGCTGAGCGAGCGGCCGGACGACTACTGCGTCGGTTTCTCGCAACTGGAAGCCGGCGTGGCCATGACCCGCACGCTCCTTGAGCGCGGCTACCGCCATGTCGCATTCGCCGCGGCGCAGCTCGATCCACGGACCTTGCAACGCGCCGAAGGCTACCGTCAGGCCATGCGTCAGGCCGGACGCTACGAGCCAACACTGGAACTGCTGACGCCGCAGCTGTCGTCCATCGGTCTTGGCGCAGAGTTGCTGGATCGGCTTCTGGCGCAGCATCCGCAGATCGACGCAGTGTTCTTCAACAACGACGACCTGGCCCTCGGGGCGCTGTTCCGCGCCCATCAGCTGGGGCTCGAAGTACCTGGACGGCTGGCGATCGCCGGTTTCAACGACCTGCCGGCCGCGGCCTGGATGCATCCAGCGCTGAGCACGGTGCGCACCCGGCGCGGCGAGATCGGTGAGTTGGCGGCACAGATGCTGCTGAGCCTGATGCGGGGTCAGCAGCCTGCCGAGCGCTGTATCGACGTGGGCTTCGAAGTGGTGATGCGCGACAGCGCCTGAGGCGGGCTTTCACCCGCCCGGCCCTCAGAGATCCTGCTGGGCGGTGACCTGCTGGGCGATCTCGATCATCTGCTCGCGCATCCAGCGGTTGGCCGGATCCTGATCGGTGCTTTCATGCCAATAGATGTGGGTTTCCAGCGGCTGGATATCCACCGGCAGGTCCACCTGATGCAGGTTATGGCGGCGGGCGAAACGCTCGGGGACAGTCACCGCCATGTCGGTCTGGTCGATCACCTGGGTCGCCATCAGATAGTGCTGTGAGCGCAAGGCGATCTTGCGCTGCAGACCCATCTTGCCCAACGCCAGGTCCACCAGACCGAGCCCGCTGCGGCGGCTGGAAATATGGATGTGCGACAGCGACAGGTACTGCTCCAATGTCAACTTGTCCTTGGCCAGTGGATGGCCACGGCGCATGGCGCAGATGTAGCGATCCTCCAGCAGCTTGACGTGACGCACCTGCGGATCGGTGTTGAGCGGCGCATCCATGGCGAAGTCCAGGCGGCCGGCGGCCAGTTCCTTGGTGGTTTCGCGGCGCTTGGCCAGCATGCTCTCGATCTTCACGTTCGGTGCCAGGCGGCGCAGGCGCTGGAACAGCGGCGGCAGCATCACCGCTTCGGTGAGGTCGGTCATGCTGATGCGGAAGGTCTTGTTCGCCTGCGCCGGGCTGAAGGTCCGGCTTTCCTGCACCGAAACCCGTAACAGCTGCAGCGCATTACGCACCGGGCCGATGATGTTCTGCGCCATCGGCGTCGGCACCATGCCCTGCGCGGTGCGCACGAACAACGGATCGTTGAAGGTTTCGCGCAGCCGGGCGAGGGCGTTGGAAACGGCGGGCTGAGTGATGCCGACGATCTGCCCGGCACGGGTCAGGTTGGCCTCGGTGTAGATGGCGTCGAAGACGATGAATAGATTCAGATCGACCTTGTTCAGGTTCATTGTTGTGCTCTCCGGCGTGTATCGGAATTCGCCGATCATATATCGGTGATGAATGTTTATACACGAGGAAAATAGCTTAGATAAATCACCAGGCCTCCTCTAGCATTCAAAACTACAAAACATTACCTGCCAGAAGGTTGTCGCCCATGAATTTCGCCTACTCCCCGAAGGTTCAAGAGCTGAGAGAGCGCGTGCAAGCGTTCATGGATGCTCACGTCTATCCCGCCGAAAAGGTGTTCCACCAGCAGGTCGCCGAGGGTGATCGCTGGCAGCCGACCGCCATCGTCGAGGAGCTCAAGGCCAAGGCCAAGGCAGAGGGGCTGTGGAATCTGTTCCTGCCGGAGTCGGAACTGGGCGCCGGCCTGACCAACACCGAATACGCGCCGCTGGCCGAAATCATGGGCAGCTCTGGCCTCGGCCCGGAAGCGTTCAACTGCTCGGCGCCGGATACCGGCAACATGGAAGTGCTGGTGCGCTACGGCAGCGAGGCGCAGAAGCGCGAGTGGCTGGAACCGTTGCTGCGCGGCGAAATCCGTTCGGCCTTCGGCATGACCGAACCGGGTGTGGCCTCGTCGGATGCTACCAACATGGAAGCCCGGGCGGTGCGCGAGGGCGACGAGTGGGTCATCAACGGTCGCAAGTGGTGGACCTCCGGTGCCTGCGATCCGCGCTGCAAGATCATGATCTTCATGGGCCTGACCAACCCGGATGCGCCGCGGCATGCCCAGCATTCGATGATCCTGGTGCCGATGGATACCCCCGGCGTGAAGGTGCTGCGCCCGCTGCCGGTGTTCGGCTACGACGACGCGCCGCACGGCCACGCGGAAGTGTTGCTGGAAAACGTGCGGGTACCGTACGAGAACGTCATCCTCGGTGAAGGCCGCGGCTTCGAGATCGCCCAGGGCCGTCTTGGCCCAGGTCGCATTCACCACTGCATGCGCTCGATCGGCGTTGCCGAACGTGCACTGAAGCTGATGTGCGAACGCGCCGTTAGCCGTACTGCCTTCGGCAAGCCGCTGGCCCGCCTGGGTGCCAACTTCGATTACATCGCCGAGTGCCGCATCGAGATCAACATGGCGCGCCTGTTGACGCTGAACGCGGCGTACATGATGGACACCGTCGGCAACAAGATCGCTGCCAGCGAGATCGCGCAGATCAAGGTGGTCGCGCCCAACGTCGCGCTGAAGGTCATCGACCGCGCCATTCAGATTCACGGTGGCGCCGGCGTATCCGAAGACTTCCCGCTGGCGCACTGGTGGGCAATGCAGCGCACGCTGCGCCTGGCTGATGGCCCGGACGAGGTGCATCGGGTGGCGATTGCTCGCCACGAGCTGGGCAAGTACGTGCCGCGCGAGGCGCTGCGCAGCCGCTGAGGCGTCGTCCGAGGCGCGCAGGACCAAAGGCAAAGCCACACAGTGGCTTTGCCTTTTTTTTATCGCTTCAGTACACCCAGACTTCCACCCGACGGTTCTTAACTCGGCCGCTGCCCGCATCGTTAGAGGCGACTGGAAGTTCGGAACCCATTCCATTGATTTCCTTGAGGAACACGCCACGTTTGTTGAGCTCGCGACGTACCGTCATCGCGCGCAGCTTGGAGAGGAGTGCGGCACGTGCCGGATCGCCCGTCGCGTCGCCGAAGCCCACCAGCGCGGCGCTGTCGGTGAGCTTGCCATTGACGCGCAGGTATTCAGCCACCCGCGCGAGGTCACGCTGGGCCTTGTTGTCCAGCTGGGCGCTGCCTTCCTCGAAGCGGAAGTTGACCGTCAGGCGCTGGGCTTCGCTCGCCAGCTGCTGATAGAAAACGGGCATGTCGACGAGTGCCGTTTGCCGAATCGCCTCGACGTGCTGGGCGACGTAGCCGGATCGCTCGACGATGCTTTGGCCAGCCCTGCTATGGATGAACTCGATGTAGGCCTCGGTCCAGGGCGACTGCTTGCGCGGATGGGCATAGAGGAACAGTCGGCGCGATAGCGGATAGTCCTCGGTCGCGACCAAGGCTCGGGAGGGCAGCATCGGTTGCGAGTCGCCGTCGGCGATGGCCAACGCCTTGGCCTTGCCCAGCGAGGCCAAGCCGGTGAAGCCGATGGCACCTGCGTCGAGGGTGACCGCGCGGGACAGTTCGTCGTTGGATTCATAGCGGCGTGCGTCGCTCCAGAGCGCCTTGCCCTGACGCGCCAGTACCAGCTCGTTGAAGGTGTCATAGGTGCCCGAGCGATCATCGCGAGCGTGCAGCCGCACCGGCAGGTCCGGACCGCCCAGTTCGCGCCAGTTGCGGATTTCACCCGCGAACAGCCCGGCCAGTTGTGCGGTGGTCAACGAATCGACAGCGTTGTTCGGGTGCACGACGATGGCCAGGCCGTCGATGGCAATGACCTGTTCCGCCTTGGCACTGCGCATGTCGCCAAGATCGACCAACTCGGCGCGCTCGCCGGTCTTGATCGGCCGGGAGGCTGCAGCCAGGTCGCCCTGGCCGTTCTTCAGGCCGGCGAAGCCGGTGCCGGTTCCGTGTGCAGCCACCGTGGCATACACCTGCTTGCCCTGAGGCGTGCGGGCACTGACGCGTTGTTCGTTCTCCACCTCGGTCGGGTGAATGCCGATGTCCTGAAAGCCTTCGGCCTCGAACAGCCCAGCGATGAGCATCGGCGCCAGCTTGGCGCCGACGGTATTGGAGCCATGGACGCGCAATACGGCAGCAGCGTCTGTGGGAACCGGCAGGGCAGCGAAACTGCCGTTGGCCGCAGCGAGCAGCAGCAGGGGCAGCGCCCGTTTCCTTAACCGTCCAATCAAGCCTGGCTTCATCTTGCGACCTCCTTGTAGAAGGCCGCGAGATTAAGACGATTCGGTTACCGAAAGATGACAGGCGAAACGCCGGAAGTAGGCAGGGTAGACGCCTTCAACGCAGCTCGATCCAGACCGGGCAGTGGTCGGATGGCTTTTCCATCGCGCGGATGTCGTAATCCACGCCGCAGTCGGTCACGCGTTCATGCAGTGCATGAGTGGTGAGGATGTAGTCGATACGCAGCCCTCGGCGTGGGTCGTCCTCGAAGCCGCGGCTGCGATAGTCGAACCAGCTGAAGCGATCGACGACCTCAGGGTTGAGGGTACGGAAGCTGTCCTGCAGGCCCCAGCCTTTGATCCGCTCGAGCCACTCGCGCTCCTCTGGCAGGAAGCTGCACTTGCCGGTACGCAGCCAGCGCTTGGCGTTCACCTCGCCGATGCCGATGTCGCAGTCCTGCGGGGAAATGTTGAAGTCACCCATCAGCGCCAGCGCTTCGTCCGGGCTGAAGCGCTGTTCGAGCAAGGCCTGCAGATCGGCGTAGAACTTGGTCTTGGCGGGGAACTTCACCGGATGCGCGCGGCTTTCGCCCTGAGGGAAGTAGCCATTCATGACGGTGACCGGCTGACCATTTGCATCGGCAAAGCGACCCCAGATGAAACGCTTCTGCGACTCCTCGCCATCGCTGGGAAAGCCCTTGTGAATCTCCAGCGGTGCCTGGCGCGAGAGCAGGGCGACCCCGTAGTGACCTTTCTGCCCGTGATAGTGGACGTGATAGCCGAGCGCCTCGATCTCCGCCTGGGGAAACTGTTCGTCAGAAACCTTGGTTTCCTGCAGGCCGATGACGTCCGGTTGGTGCTTTTCAATAATTGCAGAAAGTTGATGAGGTCTTGCGCGCAACCCGTTGATATTGAAAGAAACGATTTTCATGAGAGTCCGTGAAGGCTGTAATTGGCCGCAGGTCAGTGCAAGCATCAGCGCTGCTGACAAGCCAATCTGTCGTGGGCGGAAAACGCTGATTCTAGAGAGCTGCCGTCAGGCTTACCAACTGCTAGACGTCCGCCGCGTGGCGGGGCGGACGAAGCGCTGCTAAGTTGCAATCAATCTTCCTGAAAAAAGCCGAGAAGTTGCCATGCCGATGTCTGCCGAGGTTCGCACGCTCGATAGTGGTTATGACCGCGAAACACGCTCGCTGCTGTATCACGCCTACCGCCACGAACCGACCTTCGCCTACCTGTTCGAAGCCGACCGTCCCGGCTACCAGCAGCGTGTGCGTGCCACCGTGCGGGAACTGGTGAATCAGCATTTTTTACAACAACAACCAGCGCTCGGCCTGCTGCTGGATGATCGATTGATCGCCGTCGCTCTGATCGCGCCACCGCAACGCCGGCTGGATATCACCGAAAGCTGGGCCTGGCGCGCGCGCATGCTGCTGACTGCGGGGTTCCGCTGCACGCGCCGCTATCTGGATTATCACGCTGCGGTGCTGGCCTGCCTGCCCTCTGGCGCGGTGCATCTGCTGCCGCTGCTGGGTGTACATCCGCAGTTTCAGGGGCAGCATTACGGCGAGCAGCTGCTCCACGCCGTCCACGAATGGTGTGCCGAGGATGAAACCTCCCAGGGCTTGGTAATCGATACCGGCAACCCGCGTTACCTGAACTTCTACCAGCGACAGGGTTACGAGGAAATCGGCCAGATTGCTGTCGGGCCGGTGGTGGAGCACATCTTTTTCCATCCTGCGCCAAGGCGGATGGAAGCGGCGCGTTAGGTGTGGGCGAATTTTATCCGGGTGGGCCAGTCTGACTGGTCTGAAGCCACGCGATGTCAGCCGATGCCCGTCCCCCCGCAAAGCCACCTTACAGACTGTCTAACCAGCGGGTTCCGGCATCCCCGCGAGCCCGTGTTAGCATTGCGCGCCATGTGCAAATCGAACCGAATCGGCCCGCTGGTAGCCGCAGTCCTGATGTTGAGCGGCATTTCTGCCGGCGCCGCCGAACTGGACGTTCGTATCGAGCCACAGAGCCGGGCGCTTCGCGAGAATATCGAGAACTACATAGGTGACCTGGGCGATCGCGATGCCAACGAGCTGCTGCGCTACAGCCGGGTCGCGCAGCGCCAAGCCGAAAAAGCCCTGCAAGCGCTGGGCTACTATCGCAGCCGAATCCGAACCGATGTGCGTGAAGGCGATGAGCCGACTCTGGTGCTGCGCGTCCAGACTGGTGAGCCGGTGCGCCTGCGCAACATCACGGTCCGCCTGGACGGACCGGCAGCGGAGTTCTCGGGCTTTCGAGTCGCTCAGCGCACCCTGCGCCAGGGCGATGTGCTCAATCACGGCCGTTACGAGGACGTGAAACAGCAATTTCTCAACCAGGCTTCGCGCTATGGCTATTTCGATGGCCGCTTCACTCGCCAGCGGCTCGCGGTCGACCCGCGGGAAAACACTGCAGATGTCGAACTGGTTTTCGACAGTGGGCCACGCTACCGCCTGGGTGACGTGCGATTCGAAGGCGATGCGCCGTTCGACGACGACCTGCTCAGGCGCATGGTGCCGTTCGATGCCGATACCCCCTATGACTCCGAACTGATCGCCGAGCTTAGCCAGGCATTGCAGTCGAGTGGCTATTTCGAAGGTGTGCGCGTCGATGCCAACCCGACCAGCGCCAGTGAGCAGCGCATTCCCGTAGCGGTAGCGCTCACAACGCGCAAGCCGCGCACGTTCGGTCTTGGTCTGGGCTATTCCACCGATGTCGGGCCACGGGTTCGGCTGAACTGGACGCGCCACTGGGTAAATCCCCAGGGCCACAGCTATGGCGCCGAAACCGAGCTGTCCGCGCCGCGGCAGAACGTCGGACTCTGGTACGACATTCCGCTCGACCCGCCGCTGACCGACAAGCTGCGTTTCGTTGGCGGCTACCAGTACGAGGAAATTGCCGGTACCGATACGCTGAGCCGTCTGCTCAAGGTCGGCCCGGAATGGCACAGTCGGCTGCCCAGCGGTTGGCTGCGCGTGGTTTCGCTGAAGTGGCAGCACGAGGAATACAAGCTGGGCGATGACTCGGGGATCAGTACCTTGCTGATGCCTGGCATCGCTTACAGCTATCTGCGCAGTGACAATCGCATCGATCCAAGCAATGGCTACCGCCTGCAATTCGAAGTGGCGGCGGCCAAATCCGGCGTGCTGTCCGATGCTGATCTGGTTCACGCCAACGTGCTGCTGCGCGGGCTTACCACGCTCGGCCAGCGCCATCGTTTTCTCGGCAGGGTGCAGCTTGGTGGCAACTGGACGGATGAATACGTCAACGTGCCGCCATCGCTGCGCTATTTCGCCGGTGGCGATCAGAGCGTGCGTGGCTACGACTATCAGAGCCTGTCGCCAACCAACTCCGACGGCGACAAGATCGGCGGCCGCTACCAGTTCGCCGTGAGCGCGGAATACCAGTATTCGATCGCCGAAAAATGGCGCGTCGCGACCTTCGTCGACCAGGGCAACGCCTTCAACTCGCTGGAGATTCCCACCCTCAAAAGCGCCGTCGGTGTTGGTGTGCGCTGGGTTTCACCGGTCGGTCCGATTCGCGTCGACCTCGCTCATCCGCTGGACAGCGAAGGCGGCGTCCGCCTGCACTTTTCCATGGGGCCTGAGCTGTGAGGCGGATATTGCGTGGCCTAGGCTGGACATTGCTTGGGCTGGTCTTGTTGCTGGCCATCGCGCTCGGCACGTTGCTTGGTACGTCAGCCGGCAGTCGCTGGTTGCTGACACAGGTACCTGGTCTGACGGTCGAGGCGTTCGAAGGGCGCCTCGGCCAACGCTGGCAGGCCGATCGACTGATTTGGGAACAGGATGGCAGCCGCGTGGAGGTTCAGCAGCCCCGACTCGCCTGGTCGCCGGCTTGCCTGCTCAAGCGCACCCTGTGTATCGATGAGCTGGTGACGGGAAGTATCGAGCTCAATTTTCCTCCGAGCGAACCGGACCCCAACGCCGAGCCTTTCAGCCTGCCGGATATCAACTTGCCGTTGGCTTTGCAGGTAGAGCGCATCGAGATCGGGCAGGTAACGCTCAATGACGCCGAGCAATTGCGGCGCCTGCAGCTGCAGGCGAACTGGCGTGCTGACGGCCTGGATATACAGCGCCTGGATGTGCGCCGGGATGATCTCGATCTGACGCTGACCGGCCGTCTGCAGCCCAGCGGTAACTGGCCGCTGCAGCTGCAAGGGCAGGCTGCGCTGCAGTCCCCGGACGAACAGCCCTGGGCGCTGATGATCGCCATCGAAGGGGATCTGCGCGAACAGCTGCAGTTGCAGGTCGAGAGTCAGGGCTACCTGCAGGGCAGCCTCAGCGGTCATGTGCGTGCGCTGGACGAGCAGCTGCCTGCGACCGTCAGGCTCAATGCCGACGGTTTCAAGGCGCTGCCTGATCTGCCGGAAACCTTGCGCCTGGATGATCTGGAGCTGACGGCAAGCGGCAACATGCAGGACGGCTATCGTCTGCTCGGCACCACCCAGTTACCGGGAGAGGGCGGCGCCGTGCGGGTCGCGCTCGAAGGTGTCGTCAGTACCACCGGCGCGCAGATCGCCACGCTGGAACTGGACGCCGGCCAACAGCGTCACGTACGCCTGAGTGGAGATGTCGACTGGCAGGACGGCTTGGCCGCGAACGCCGATCTGCTCTGGCGTGATTTTCCCTGGCGACGGTTCTATCCAGAGATCGAAGAGCCACCGGTAACGTTGCGCGAACTCAAGGCACAAATTCAGTACCAGGATGGCAACTACCTCGGTAACTTCGAATCAGCCATGACCGGTCCCGCTGGGGACTTCACGCTGAACAGCCCGGTCAGCGGTAATCTCGAGGCGGTGCACCTGCCGCAACTGGAACTGCGAGCCGGGCAGGGAAGTGCCACGGGGTCGGTCAGTGTCGGCTTCGCCGATGGCATCGACTGGAAAGCCGATCTGGCCCTGAGCGATCTTGATCCGGCGTACTGGCTGGCAGAATTGCCGGGCAACCTCGGCGGCACCTTGCAAAGCCAGGGCGCCTTGCGTGATGAGCGCCTGCAGGCCGAGGCCAGCCTGGATATCAACGGACGGTTGCGTGGGCAGAACACCAGCCTTCAGCTGCAGGCCAGCGGCGAGGGCGAGCGCTGGAATCTGCCTGTCATTGATCTGCGCATGGGCGACAACCGTGTGCACGGTGAGGGCACCTGGGCGCAAACACTGGACGGGCGCGTACAGCTGGAACTGCGTCGCCTGGCGCAACTGTGGCCGGATCTTCGCGGGCAACTGAGCGGTGAGGTGACGTTGGGTGGCACCGCTGCGGCGCCGAGCGGAAAGATTGAGCTCAGCGGTCGCAATCTCGCCTACCAGGACAATCGATTGCGCCGGCTCAACCTTCAGGGTCAGCTATCGGATGGCGAGCGTGGCCGACTGGTGCTCAACGCCGAAAGTATTCGAGCAGGTGAAACCGATCTCGGCGCGCTACAGGTCAATGCCGACGGCAGCGCAGACAAGCATCAGGCAGACCTGCGCTTGCAGGGCCCATTGCTTGACCTGGCGCTGGCCGTCGACGGCGGACTAAGTGGCGAGGACTGGCTGGGGCGGCTGACACGCGGCGAACTCAGTGCCGAACAGCAGAACTGGGCATTGCAACGGCCAGCCACGTTGCAGCGCTTCGCCGACGGCCGACTAGAGCTCGGCGCGCATTGCTGGCTCTCCGGTCCTGCCAGTCTTTGCGCCGTGGATCAGCGCATCATGCCTGATCCACGGATTCGTTACCGGCTGCGCGACTTTGCCTTGCAGTCCCTGGCCGAGTACCTGCCCGAGGACTTTCGCTGGCAAGGCGAACTGAATGCCGATATCGAACTGGACTTGCCTGCCAGTGGCCCCAATGGACGGGTTCAGGTCGATGCAGGTCCGGGCGTGCTGCGGATTCGTGATGCGGATGAATGGCACGACTTTCCCTACCAGACTCTTGTGCTCAACAGCCGGCTGCTGCCGGAGCGGATCGACAGTGAGCTGCGCTTCCAGGGCGGAGAACTTGGCGAACTCGATGTGCAGGTCCGCATCGATCCGCGCCCGGAGAACAAGCCAATCTATGGCGAGTTTCGTCTGAGCGGTCTCGATCTTGCCGTGGCGCGTCCGTTCGTGCCGATGGTCGAGCGCTTGCGCGGTCAGCTGAACGGCAGTGGACAGCTCTCCGGCAGCCTTCGGCAACCCACGCTCAATGGGCAACTGCTGCTCAGTGGTGGCGAAATAGCCGGTAGCGAGCTGCCTACCACGTTCGAGGATCTGCGCGTTCGCATGCTGATCGAGGGCGAGCGGCTGAGCATCGATGGCGATTGGCGGGCCGGCGATCAAGGGCGCGGCAATCTGAGCGGCACGCTGGACTGGCGCGATGCAGTGGACCTGGACCTGGCCATAAAAGGCAGTCGCTTGCCCGTGGTGGTCGAGCCCTACGCGGATCTTGAAGTCGAGCCCGATCTGCGTATCGTGCTGAGCGGCCAGGACCTCGCCGTCAGTGGACGGGTTGCGGTGCCGCGGGGTGCAATCACCGTCCGCGAGCTGCCGCCGACGACGGTCAGAGTTTCCGAAGACACGGTCATCGTTGGCCGCGAGGCCGAAGAACCGGCTACGCCGCTGGCGGTGAAAATGGATATCGATGTCGAGGTGGGGCAGGATCGTCTGCGCTTCACCGGTTTCGGCCTGACTGCCGATCTCGCCGGATATCTGCACATCGGCGACAACCTCGATGCACGGGGCGAGCTGCAGCTGAAGAACGGCCGCTACCGCGCCTATGGCCAGCGGCTGACCATCCGCCGTGCCGAGCTGCTGTTCACCGGTCTGATCAGCCAGCCGTTCCTCAATATCGAAGCGATACGTCGAATCGAGGCGGAGAACGTCGTCGCCGGCCTGCGCATTACCGGCAGTGCCGAGCAGCCGCGGATCGATGTGTTTTCCGAGCCGGCCATGAGTCAGGAGCAGGCGCTGGCCTATCTGGTGCTAGGCAGGCCGTTGGGTGCGGACACTGGCGATAGCAATCTGTTGGCGCAGGCGGCGCTGGGTCTCGGCCTCGCCGGCAGTTCATCCATAACCGGTGGGCTGGCGCAACGCCTGGGGATCCAGGATTTCCAGCTGGACACCGAGGGCACCGGAGCCGGTACCAGCGTGGTCGCCACCGGACGTCTGACCGAACGGCTGGCGTTGCGCTACGGCGTCGGCGTATTCGAGCCAACCAATACCATCGCGCTGCGCTACCAACTGACTCGCCGAATCTTCCTCGAAGCTGCCAGCGGTCTGGCCAGCTCGCTGGACGTGTTCTATCGCCGCGATTTCTGATCAGCTGCTGCGCCGCGCATGGATGCACCACCCCGACGCAGGTAACTCCTGCAGCAGCGTGAGTCGCACCAAAGCGCATCAAACACGACTGGCAGGCGCACCAGAGTGGGCTACGCTGATTTTCGCTTTCCGTGCCATTCGTACTTGCTGGACGGAATCGTGCGGATCTTGACCGGTCGGTCTGCTTTGCAGGTCGATTCGATCACCTAATCTGGCGCGATTGCCCCAAGCCCAACGAGCGAATGCAGTGGTAGCATCCACGCTTCCGACCGTCGCGGTTATAACCGCGCGACGCTCTAGCACGAGTCTTGCAAAGCGCCTGCCGCCTCAGCGCTTACAAGCTCCAGAGGCGGACCGGAATCGTCGTTACCTGGTCGCTGAAAAACCACCGCCACAAGCGTCATGTTTTTCAACGGCTCCACGGTAGCGCGACCCTAACGCGAGGGAACTCGCTTATAAGAAATAAGGTGCTCGAATGGAATTTCTGAACAACCTCGTAAATAGCGTCAATGGCCTCGTCTGGGGCCCGCCCATGCTGGTGCTGATCCTTGGTACCGGTCTGTTCCTGATGATCTTCCTCAAGTTCATGCCATTGACACGCATCCCGACCGGCTTTGCGCTGATGTGGCGTGGACGTACCAAGGGTGACGAAGCGACGGGCGAGATCAGTCCGTTTCAGGCACTGATGACCTCGCTGGCGGCAACCGTGGGTACCGGCAACATTGCCGGTGTGGCCACCGCCATCTTCCTCGGCGGCCCGGGTGCGTTGTTCTGGATGTGGTGCACTGCGTTGGTCGGTATGGCCACTAAGTATTGCGAAGTCGTACTGGCAGTCCACTACCGCGAGAAGGACGACCGAGGCGAGCATGTCGGCGGTCCGATGTATGCCATCAAGAACGGTCTGGGCAAGAAGTGGATCTGGCTGGGAACAGCCTTCGCCATCTTCGGCGGCCTGGCGGGCTTCGGCATCGGCAACATGGTGCAGGTCAACAGCATGGCCCATGCCCTGGAAACCACCTTCGCGGTACCGTTGTGGGCAACCGGCCTGGTCACCATGGTGATCGTCGGGCTGGTGATCCTTGGTGGTATCCGCCGCATCGGGGTGGTGGCTGCATCGCTCGTTCCGTTCATGTGCCTGGCCTACCTGATTGCCGCTGCGGTGGTACTGGTAGTCAATGTCTCGGCGATTCCGGCAGCATTCGACCTGATCTTCACCCACGCCTTCACCCCGATCGCTGCCACCGGTGGCTTTGCCGGCGCTGCGGTCATGGCGGCAATTCGCTTTGGTGTCGCCCGCGGCATCTTCTCCAACGAGGCGGGCCTTGGCACCGCCGGTATCGCCCAGGCAGCCGGCACCACCACCAGTTCGGTACGCTCGGGCATGATCGGCATGCTGGGGACGTTCATCGACACCATCATCGTCTGCTCGATGACCGGTCTGGCGATCATCTGCACTGGCGTCTGGACCAGCGGCGAAAGTGGTGCGGCACTGTCCGCAGCGGCCTTCGAATCAGCCATGCCAGGTATCGGCGGCATCATCCTGACCATCGCCCTGGTGGTCTTCGCCTTCACTACCATCCTCGGCTGGAGCTATTTCGGCGAGAAGTGCTGGGAGTTCCTGGTCGGCACCCGGGCCATCTGGCCGTTCCGGGTGATCTGGGTACTGGCCGTGCCGTTCGGTGCGATCGCCCAGCTCGACTTCGCCTGGCTGCTGGCCGATACGCTCAACGGTCTGATGGCGATCCCCAACCTGATCTCGCTGCTGCTGCTGAGTCCGGTGGTGGTCAAGCTGACCAAGGAATATTTCGCACGTAGTTGATGTCCGATATCGGCCATCTTTCAAAGCCGTGGGGCTGACTGAGGTTCCACGGCTTTTTTCTGCCTCTGTGCATCAAGGAGCCAAGCAATGTCTGAAATCACTCTGAAAGGCGCGCCCGTCCAGGTAGCCGGTGAATTCCCGCAAGTCGGTCAGCAGGCCAAGGCATTCAGCCTGGTTGGTGCTGATCTCGCCAATGTCGAACTCTCGGCGTTCGCCGGCAAGCGCAAGATCCTCAATATTTTCCCGAGCGTTGATACCCCGACCTGTGCCACTTCGGTGCGCAAGTTCAATACGCAGGCCAATGCGCTGGCGAATACCGTGGTGCTCTGTATCTCCGCAGATCTGCCGTTCGCGCAGAAGCGCTTCTGCGGCGCTGAGGGGCTGGAAAATGTGGTCAACCTGTCGACCATGCGTGGCGCCGAGTTTCTCGTGAACTATGGCGTGGCGATTGCCAGTGGGCCTCTGGCGGGCGTTGCAGCGCGGGCAGTTGTCGTGTTGGACGAGCAGGATCGCGTGCTGCATAGCGAACTGGTCGGCGAGATCGGCAGCGAGCCGAACTACGAGGCGGCCATCGCTTCGCTCGCCTGATTTCGTCGCTTAGCGACACGCAAACGGCGAGGCGCTCTACTACGAGGCCTCGCCGTTTCGTTTCTGACGGCGGAAAACCATCGCCGGATGCCGAACCGCTTGTCGTCGTCAATTAGCGCAAACGTCCACGGGCTACTAATTTCTCTCACGCCACCCGGCTCAGGAGTTCCGGGTGTGGAGAAGTCTGCAAAAGTCGCAAATAGGCAGCTTTTCAAAAATCTTTTCGCTCGGCTGCTGTCATAGCGCTGATGCCCATTGAATGGATTCATTTATGCCTACTTCAGAGATCAAGAGAATCGGTGTTTCCGGAACCGGAATGATCGCCCGCGGCTTTATCCGGTTGATCAGAAATCACTATCCGGACATGCAAATCTCCCGCGTTCTGACACGCCGCCCGCTTTCTTCGATGGCTGACTTTCCGCTAGCGGATGCGCTCACCAATTCACTGGACGAGCTGATCGACCATTCCGATCTGGTCGTTGAGTGCAGCGGTGACGTGTTCCACGGAACGTCGGTCATCGAACGTGCATTCGAGGCCGGGCTGAAAGTGGTTACCGTCAATGCCGAGCTGCAGGTAACCACCGGTTCCTATCTGGCAGGTAAAGGCTTCCTGACCGAAGCGGAGGGCGACCAGCCTGGCTCTCTTGCTGCGTTGCGCGAAGATGCTCTGCAGATGGGTTTCGAGCCGCTGGTCTACGGCAATATGAAAGGCTACCTGAACCATGATCCTTCGCCGGAGGACATGGCTTACTGGGCCAATCGCCAGGGAATCAGCATCGACCAGACCACTTCGTTTACCGACGGCACCAAGGTGCAGATCGAGCAGGTGATCATCGGCAACGGTCTCGGCGCGACCATCACCCGCCAGGGCATGGAAGGGCTGGCCTCGACCAACCTGGACGATAGCGCCAGTCTGCTCGGCATGCTGGCCGAGCGGGCAGGGCAGCCGATCGTCGATTACGTCATTCCTTCCGGCTATCCGGCCGGTGGCGTGTTTCTGGTCGGCAAGCACGACGAGGATCAGGCGCGCGCCATCGAGTACTTCAAGCTAGGTCGTGGGCCGTTCTACACCCTGGTGCGTCCGTTCCACCTGTGTTCACTGGAAGTCGGCAAGACCGTGCGCCGCGTGCTGAATGGAGGCGGCGTGCTGCTCAATAATTCCACTGAGCCGACCCTGGGCGTTGCCGCGATCGCCAAGCGTGCGATGAAACCGGGCGAGTTGATCGAACGCGGTATCGGTGGTTTCCAGTTCCGTGGCGAGGCCATCAAGCTGGCTCAGCATCCGGACCACGTACCGATCGGCCTGCTGCGCAAGACTGCTCTCAAGCGCGCCGTCGAGCCGGGCCAGATCATCACCTTCGACGACATCGACATCCTGCCGAGTCGTGCGCTGGATATCGTCATGGAACAGCGCAAACCGCGTCTGGTGGAAGTCGAGAGCAAGGCCGACGCCTGGACTACACCGAGCATCAACACGATGGGTATGCTGGCCTTCGGTGGCTGAGCGTTACCCTTTCGAGAAAAAGGCCGCTGTCATCCGACAGCGGCCTTTTTGTTTCTGCGTGACTTCTCTGCGTGACCTCGACGAAACGATGAGCTGCAATGCAGCGGCACTCAGGCCTTGTGCATGGACCAGTAACGAAGCCGGAACAGGTCACGCTCGCCAAGCAGTGTCACGCCGGCGGCGAATGCTGCGAGCACCAGCCCGATATACAGGCACAGCTCAATCAGCCCATGTGGCTGCGGCACGAAATGCAGCGCAGCGGCCACCACGACTGCTGTCGCCAGCCAGCGGGCCAGTACCGCGACGCCAGCCCCTTTCGGCGAGGCGCGATAGACGAACAGTCCCATGAACATCGCCTGCAATGCTGCGCCACTGGAGAAGGCCAATGCCAGGCCGGCGGCCCCGTAATGCCGGTAAAGCGCAGCATCCAGACCGATCGTCATGGCTGAGCTGATCAGCGTGATCACCAGAAACAGGCGGACCTGATGCTGAGCGAGCAATGCGCGCCCCCAGAGCAGGGCGAGACCCATCGCCGGCAGGCCAAGCGCGTAGATGACCATCAACGATGCCGTGGCCTGGGTCTGGGCGGCGCCGAACTCGCCACGCTCCAGCAGCACCGAAACCACGGCTTCCGGAAAGGAGCAAAGCACCACGGTCGCCGGGACCAGGAACAGAAGCGTTGCCAGCAGGCCCTTGCGGATCACTGCGGCATGGCCGGTGTGATCCTGGTCGTTCCAGCTGGCCGAGAACTGCGGGAACAGCACTGACAGCACCGACATCGCATACAGCGTCAGCGGTATGGTTACGATGCGGAACGCAAACGACAGCATGGTAATGCTGCCTTCCTCAAGAAACGAGGCGAACATCCGCTCTGCCAGTATGCAGGCCTGCTGTGCGCCGGCGGCCAGCAGCACGGGGGCGAAGGCCAGGCCGAACTGGCTGCCGTGGCCTTTCTCCAGTGCTTGTGCTTCTCCTCTCAGGTAGCGAATGCGGCGGTGCTGCACAACGATCAGGACGAGCTGAGGCAACAGCATGCCAAGGAAGATCGCCATGCCGCTGGGTTCGAACAGGAGGATGCCGATGATCGCTCCGGCATTGAGCAGCAGCGTCCGGGTCATCGGCAGGATGAACACGTTGTCCATGTTCAACAATGCGCCCTGGCAGTACAGCGCTGCCTGCACCCCGATCAGCAGTGCGCCGACGCAGAAGACCAGTTGGCCGTTGGCGACCTGTTCCGGGGTCCAGCCCGGCGCGAGTGCATTCAGCACCCAATAGCTGGTCAGCAATATCACGAGGCAGACTGCGCCACCGAGCAGCATGATGCGCCAGTAAAGCCAGCGCGCCACCGCCTCGAACAGCGATTGCGACTGGCTGCGCAGCTTTTGCAGGTACGGGATCAAGGCGTCGCGCAACGCCAGGCCAAGGAAATTTTCGAAGAAGAGCGGAAGTATCAGCGCTACGAAGATGAGATCCGCTTCCCAGCTGAGGCCGAAGGAGCGGGCGATGAACAGATCGCGCAGGAAACCGAGAAGAAAACTGGCGACAGTGAGCGCCAGGATGACCAGCGATACATTCATTCCTTGATCCTTTGCGGCCATCGATGCGATGGCCCGTTAACGACACGACAATGTCCGATTCGACGTGCTGGCAGACGCCTGGCCTGCTCACAGCTTTTCTTCACGTGCAAACCCGGTGCAGCGAGAAGAACGGTAAATAGACTTAAGACCTGCTGCATGGTTCCGGGGCGACGCGGTCAAACCGGGCTGACATACATGTCGATACGTAAAAATGCCGTAAAGGCACTTTGCGAGCGGTTCGCGACTGCTTATGGTTCACGCTCCTTTTCAAGCGAACGCCGTTCATGTCCGAGGCTCACTCCAATCCCGCTCGTTTCAGCCCTCGCTGGCTGCTCCTCATCCTTGCCGTGGCCGCCATCGGCCTGCTGGTCTGGTGGCTATGGCCGGCGCCGCAGGAAACGCCGCAGCGTCCCGGCGGCCGGCCAGGCTTTGGTGCGTTTGGCGGACCGGTTCCCGTGCGCGTCGCCAAGGTGGAGCAGGGCGAGTTCGAGGTGTTCAACAAGGCGCTTGGCAGCGTAACGCCGCTCAATACCGTGAATCTGCGCAGCCGCGTAGGCGGGGAGCTGGTTGAACTGCGTTTCGAGGAAGGTCAACGCGTGAAGAAGGGCGACCTGCTGGCGGTGATCGATCCACGCCCTTACAAGGTGGCGTTGCAGCAGGCCGAGGGGACCTTGCAGCAGAACCGTGCCCAGCTGAAGAACGCCCAGGTCGACTTCGAGCGCTATCGCGGGCTCTTCGCCGATGACAGCATCGCCAAGCAGACCCTCGATACCCAAGAAGCGCTGGTCAGCCAGTATCAGGGCACGCTGGCAGCCAACCAGGCATCGGTCAACGAGGCACGGCTGAACCTGGAGTTCACCCAGATTCGCTCACCCATCGATGGCCGCGTCGGCCTGCGCCAGCTCGATGTCGGCAACCTGGTCGCGGCCAATGACACCACGCCGCTGGTGGTGATCACCCAGACCCAGCCGATGTCGATCAGCTTCACGCTCCCTGAAGGCGATCTGTTGCCGGTGCTGACCCGCTACCGTCAGGGTGACAAGCTGGCCGTGCAGATCTGGGATCGCGGTGAAAAGCTCATGTTCGGTGAAGGCTTGCTGGAAAGCATCGACAACCAGATCGACGCCACCACTGGCACCCTGCGGCTGAAGGCGCGTTTTGACAATGAGCAGGAACTGCTCATCCCCAACCAGTTCGTCAATGTTCGCCTGCGCGTGGAAACCCTGAGCGATGCGGTACTGATTCCCTCGGCTGCGTTGCAGTTCGGCTCGCGCGGCACATTCGCCTATGTCGTTGGCGAGGACAACAAGGTGCAGCTGCGCCTGCTCAAGGCCGGGCCGAGCAATGGCGAAACGACCGTGGTGCTGGAGGGGTTGGAGGTCGGTGAACGCGTGGTGATGGAAGGTACCGACCGACTGCGCGACGGTGCCGAGGTGGAAGTGGTCGGCAGTCGTCGCATGGCCGAAGAGGCCGCCGAGAATCCCGTGCTCGGGGGTGACGAGGCCGCGGAGCGCGAGGCGCAATGAACATCTCCCGCCTGTTCATCCTGCGCCCGGTCGCGACCACGCTGAGCATGGTCGCGATCCTGCTGGCCGGCTTGATCGCCTACAAGTTGCTGCCGGTGGCTGCGCTGCCACAGGTGGATTACCCGACCATCCGCGTGATGACACTCTATCCAGGCGCCAGCCCGGAAGTGATGACCAGCGCGGTGACCGCACCGCTGGAGCGTCAGTTCGGGCAGATGCCGGGCCTGGCGCAGATGTCGTCGACCAGTTCCGGCGGTGCCTCGGTGATCACCTTGCGCTTTTCGCTGGACGTCGCCCTGGATGTGGCTGAGCAGGAGGTGCAGGCGGCGATCAACGGGGCGAACAACCTGTTGCCCAACGACCTGCCGGCACCGCCGGTGTACAACAAGGTCAACCCGGCCGACACGCCGGTACTGACCCTGGCGGTGACCTCCGAATCGCTGCCGTTGCCCAAGCTGCACGATCTGGTCGATACACGGATGGCGCAGAAACTGGCGCAGATCAACGGCGTCGGCATGGTCAGCATCGCCGGCGGGCAGCGACCGGCGGTGCGTATTCGCACCAATCCCGAGGCGCTGGCGGCCTATGGGCTGTCGCTGGCCGACGTGCGTTCGCTGATCACCAGCTCCAACGTCAACCAGCCCAAGGGCAACTTCGACGGTCCGACCCGGGTGTCGATGCTCGATGCCAATGACCAGCTGAAGACGCCGGAGGAATACGCCGAGCTAATCCTGACCTATCAGGATGGCGCAGCCCTGCGGCTGAAGGATGTCGCCGATATCGTCGACGGCGCCGAAAACGAGCGCCTCGCGGCCTGGGCCAACGAGAGCCAGGCGGTGCTGCTGAATGTCCAGCGTCAGCCGGGCGCCAATGTCATCGATGTGGTCGAACGCATCCAGGCGCTGCTACCGGAAGTGACCGCCAGCATGCCGGCCGGGCTCGATGTGGTTGTCCTAACCGACCGCACCCAGACCATCCGTGCCGCGGTTACCGATGTACAGCATGAGCTGATGCTCGCCACCTTCCTGGTGGTGATGGTGACCTTCGTCTTCCTCAAGAAGCTCTCGGCCACGGTGATTCCATCGATTGCCGTGCCGCTGTCGCTGGTCGGCACCTTTGCGGTGATGTACGTCTGCGGCTTCTCCCTGAACAACCTGACATTGATGGCGCTGACCATCGCCACGGGCTTCGTGGTGGACGACGCCATCGTCATGCTGGAGAACATCGCGCGGCATCTGGAGGAGGGCGAGACACCGCTCAATGCGGCGCTCAAGGGCGCACGGCAGATTGGTTTTACGCTGATCTCGCTGACCTTCTCGCTGATCGCCGTGCTGATTCCGCTGCTATTCATGCAGGACGTCGTCGGCCGGCTGTTCCGCGAATTCGCCATTACCCTGGCGGTGGCGATTCTGATCTCGCTGGTGGTCTCGCTGACGCTGACGCCGATGATGTGCGCCAAGCTGCTCAAGCCGCACAGTGTCGCCGAGGCCAAGCCGGACTGGGTCGAGCGGCTGATCGGCGGCTACTCGCGCTGGCTGACCTGGGTGCTGCGTCACCAGACGCTGACCCTGCTGGTAGCGGTGGCCACGCTCGGCCTGACCGTTGTGCTCTATCTCGCTGTGCCCAAGGGCTTCTTCCCGGTGCAGGACACCGGTGTCATTCAGGGCATCAGCGAAGCGCCGCAGTCGATTTCCTTCCGCGCCATGAGCGAGCGTCAGCAGGCGCTGGCCCGGGTGATCCTCGCCGACCCGTCGGTGCAAAGCCTGTCGTCCTATATCGGCGTGGATGGCGACAACGTCACGCTCAACAGTGGTCGTCTGCTGATCAACCTCAAGCCCCACGGCGAGCGCGACCTGACCGCTAGCCAGATCATCGATCGGCTTCGACCGGAGCTGGCCAAGGTGCCGGGCATCGAGCTGTATCTGCAGCCGGTACAGGATCTATCCATCGAGGATCGCGTCAGCCGCACGCAGTTCCAGTTCAGCCTGGAAACGCCGGACAGCGAGCTGCTGCAGGAGTGGACGCCGCGCCTGGTCGAGGCCCTGCGTGAGCGGCCGGAACTGACCGATGTGGCGAGCGACCTGCAGAGCAATGGCCTGCAGATCTACCTGGATATCGATCGCGACGCGGCGGCGCGATTGGGCATTCAGGTGGCGGACATCACCGATGCGCTGTACGACGCCTTCGGCCAACGGCAGATATCCACCATCTTCACCCAGGCCAGCCAGTATCGCGTGGTGCTGGAGGCGGAGGCGGGCAATCGCCTCGGCCCGCAGGCGCTGGAGCAGCTGTTCGTGCAGAGCGAAGGTGGCACACCGGTGCGCCTTTCGAGCCTGGCAACCTTTGAGCAGCGCAACGCGCCGCTGCTGATCAACCATATCGGCCAGTTCCCGGCGGTGACCCTTTCGTTCAACCTGGCCAGCGGCGTGTCGCTGGGCAAGGCGGTGGAGGTGATCGAGGCGGTGGAGCAGCAGATCGGTCTGCCCGCCGGCATCCAGACGCGCTTCCAGGGCGCTGCCGAGGCGTTCCGCGCCTCGCTGTCGAGCACGCTGCTGCTGATTTTCGCCGCGGTGGTGACCATGTACATCGTGCTCGGCGTGCTCTACGAGAGCTACATCCATCCGATTACCATCCTCTCGACGCTGCCCTCGGCGGCGGTAGGCGCCTTGCTCGCGCTGCTGCTGACCGGCAACGATCTGGGCCTGATCGCGATCATTGGCATCATCCTCTTGATCGGCATCGTCAAGAAGAACGCAATCATGATGATCGACTTCGCCCTGGAGGCCGAACGGCACCAGGGCATGAGCCCGCAGGATGCGATCTACCGCGCGGCACTGCTGCGTTTCCGGCCGATCCTGATGACCACCCTGGCGGCGCTTTTCGGTGCGATTCCGCTGATGCTGGCGTCCGGTTCCGGCGCCGAGTTGCGCCAGCCGCTGGGCCTGGTGTTGGTTGGCGGGCTGCTACTGAGTCAATTGCTGACGCTGTTCACCACACCGGTGATCTACCTGTTCTTCGACCGCCTCGGCCAGCGCTTCGGGCGTCGACGCGAGCCGCTGCTGGAGGCTGAAGCGTGAGCCAGCCTGTGACCGTGCGGGGGCGGGCATGAACCTTTCCGCGCCCTTTATTGCCCGCCCCGTGGCGACCATGTTGCTCAGCCTGGCGATCCTGCTGCTCGGCGGGGTCAGCTTCGGCCTGCTGCCGGTATCGCCGCTGCCGAACATGGACTTCCCGGTGATCACCGTGCAGGCCAGCCTGCCCGGCGCCAGCCCGGAGATCATGGCCTCCAGCGTGGCGACACCGCTGGAACGCTCGCTGGGCAGCATCGCCGGGGTCAGCCAGATGACCAGCCGCAGCAGCCAGGGCTCGACCCGGATCATCATCCAGTTCGATCTGGATCGCGACATCAATGGCGCTGCCCGCGACGTGCAGGCGGCCATCAATGCCTCGCGCAACCTGTTGCCCAGCGGCATGCGCAGCATGCCCACCTACCGCAAGATCAATCCGTCGCAGGCACCGATCATGGTGCTTTCGCTGACTTCCGAGGTACTGGACAAGGCCGAGCTGTACGACATCGGCTCCACCATCCTGGCGCAGAAGCTGTCGCAGGTCTCCGGCGTTGGCGAGATCCAGGTCGGCGGCAGCTCGCTGCCGGCGGTGCGTGTCGAATTGCAGCCGCAGCAGCTGGAGCAGTACGGTGTGTCGCTGGATGAAGTGCGCCAGACCATCGCCAACGGCAACGTGCGCCGGCCCAAAGGCATGGTCGAGGACGCCGACCAGCACTGGCAGGTGCGCGCCAATGACCAGCTGCACCAGGCCGCCGACTACACACCACTGATCATCCGCTATCAGGATGGCGCCGCACTGCGCCTGGGTGACGTGGCGCGAGTGCGCGATTCGGTGGAGGACCGCTACAACAGTGGCTTCTTCAATAACGAACAGGCCGTGCTGCTGATCGTCAACCGCCAGGCCGGCGCCAACATCATCGAGACCATCGAGGGCATCCGCCGCGAGCTACCAGCACTGCAGGCGATCATGCCGGGCAGCGTCGACCTGAACATCGCCATGGACCGCTCACCGGTGATCCGCGCCACGCTGCACGAGGCCGAGCGCACCCTGCTGATCGCGGTAGGCCTGGTCATCGTGCTGGTGTTCCTGTTCCTCGGCCGCCTGCGCACCGCACTGATCCCGGCACTGGCGGTGCCGGTGTCGCTGGTCGGCACCTTTGCCGTGATGTACATGTTCGGCTTCTCGCTCAACGTGCTGTCGCTGATGGCACTGATCCTCGCCGCCGGCCTGGTGGTGGACGACGCCATCGTGGTGCTGGAGAACATCGCCCGGCATATCGACGATGGCATGCCACCGCTGAAGGCGGCCTACGTCGGCACCCGCGAGGTCGGTTTCACGCTGCTGTCGATGAACCTGTCGCTGGTGGTGGTGTTCGTCTCCATCCTCTATATGGGCGGCATCGTCGAACGGCTGTTCCGCGAGTTCTCCATCACCCTGGCGGCGGCAATCCTGGTGTCGCTGCTGGTCTCGCTGACCCTGACGCCAATGCTTTGCGCGCGCTGGCTCAAGCCGCATGAGCCGGAGAAGGAAGGGCGCCTGCAGCGCTGGAGCCACGATGCTCATCAGTGGCTGCTGCGCTACTACGATCGTTCGCTGAGCTGGGCGCTGCGTCATCGGCGCATCACCTTGCTCAGCCTGCTGGCGACCATTGCGCTGAACGTGGTGCTCTACGTGCAGGTGCCCAAGACATTTCTGCCGCAGCAGGACACTGGGCAGATCACCGGCTTTATCCGCGGCGACGACGGCATGTCGTTCCAGGTCATGCAGCCGAAGATGGAGATCTTCCGCAAGGCAGTCCTCGCCGACCCGGCGGTGGAAAGCGTGGCCGGCTTCATCGGCGGGCAGGGCGGCATCAACAACGCGTTCATGATCGTGCGGCTGAAACCGTTGAATGAGCGCGGTATTTCGGCGCAAAAGGTCATCGAGCGCATCCGCAAGAATCAGCCGAAGGTGCCCGGTGGACGGATGTTCCTCATGGCCGACCAGGACCTGCAATTCGGCGGTGGCCGGCAGAGCAGCTCGGCCTATGCCTATACGCTGTTGGCGAGCGACCTCAACGACCTGCGTACCTGGGTGCCACAGGTGACCCGGGCGCTATCCGACCTGCCGGAGCTCACCAGCATCGACGCCAACGACGGCGAGGGTGCGCAGCAGATCAGCCTGAAGATCGACCGTGATGCGGCCAAGCGTCTGGGCATCGACATGAGCACCGTGACCACGCTGCTCAACAATGCTTTCAGCCAGCGCCAGATTTCGACCATTTACGAATCGCTCAATCAGTACCAGGTGGTGATGGAGATCGATCCGAGCTACGCGCAGTACCCGGAGGTGTTGGAGCAGATTCACGTGGTGACCAGTGACGGCCGCCGCGTGCCGCTGGCCGCATTTGCCCGCTACGAGCGCAGCCTGGAGGAAGATCGCGTCAGCCACGATGGCCAGTTCGCCGCCGAGAACATCGACTTCGACCTGGCCCCCGGCGTCAGTCTCGACCAGGCGACCCTGGCCATCGAGCGGGCGGTGGCGGCCATCGGCATGCCCAGTGAGGTGCAGGGCCGTCTCGGCGGCACCGGCAGCGCCTTCCAGACCACCCAGGAAGGCCAGCCGCTGATGATTCTCGGCGCCTTGCTGCTGGTCTATATCGTGCTGGGCATTCTGTACGAGAGCTACATCCACCCGCTGACCATCCTTTCCACCTTGCCCTCGGCGGGTGTGGGCGCCTTGCTGGCGATCATCCTCACCGGCGACCAGTTCAGCCTGATCTCGCTGCTCGGGTTGTTCCTGCTGATCGGCGTGGTGAAGAAGAACGCCATCCTGATGATCGACCTGGCGTTGCAGTTCGAGCGTCAGGACAAGCTGTCGCCCGCCGACTCGATCCATCGTGCTTGCCTGCTGCGTTTCCGGCCGATCCTGATGACCACCATGGCGGCGATCCTCGGTGCGTTGCCGCTGCTGCTCGGCGGTGCGGAAGGGGCCGAAATGCGCCAGCCGCTGGGTCTGACCATCATTGGCGGGCTGCTGCTGAGCCAGATCCTCACGCTCTACACCACGCCGGTGGTCTATCTGTACCTGGATCGTCTGCGTCATCGTTTCAACAGCTGGCGCGGTGTCCGCACCGATGCCGCCCTGGAAAACTCGCTATGAATTCGCCGTCGCTGAACCCCTCATCGCTGAAGCATGCCCTACGCCCCCTCGCGGTTGCCGTGCTCGCCCTGTCATTGGGAGCCTGCACGCTGGGGCCCGACTACCAACGGCCGGACCTGCCGGTGGCCAGCGAATTCAAGCAGGCCGAAGGCTGGAAACCCGCCACGCCAGCCGATGCGCTGCAGCGTGGCGAGTGGTGGCGGCTGTACGGCGATGCCGAGCTGGATGCATTGGTGAGCCGGCTGAATGTCTCCAACCAGAACATTGCCGCGGCCGAGGCGCAGTTCCGCCAGGCACGGGCGCTGGTTCGCGGCGCGCGCTCGCAGCTGTTTCCGATCCTGTCCGGCAGCGCTGGCGTCAGTCGTTCGGCCCAAGGCAGCGGTAGCACCAGCAGCACCGGTAGTACTTTCAATGGTGGGGTGGGTGAAAGCTACGAAGCGGGCCTGAGCGCATCCTGGGAGGCCGATATCTGGGGCCGCTTGCGCCGCAACCTGGAAGCCAATCGCGCCAATATGCAGGCCAGCGCCGCTGACCTCGCTGCTGCTCGGCTCAGTCTGCAGGCGGAACTGGTGCAGACCTATCTGCAACTGCGGGTGATCGACGAACACCAGCGGCTGCTCGACCAGACGGTAGAGGCCTATGCGCGCTCGCTGCGCCTGACCGAGAACCAGTATCGCGCCGGCATCGTGCCCCGGTCCGATGTCAGCCAAGCGCAGACGCAGCTCAAGAGCACCCAGGCGCAGGCCATCGACCTCAAGTGGCAACGGGCGCAGATGGAGCATGCAATCGCGGTGCTGGTGGGCGTGGCGCCGTCGGAACTGGGCATCGCCGTGCGCGAGGATATCCCGCCGTTGCCGGCGATACCGCTCGCCGTGCCGTCGCAGTTGCTCGAGCGTCGTCCGGATATCGCCTCGGCCGAGCGTCAGGTGATGGCGGCCAATGCCAACATCGGCGTGGCGGAGGCCGCCTGGTATCCCGAGCTGACACTGTCGGCCAGCGGCGGCTATCGCAACAGTAGCTTCAGCGACCTGTTCAGCGTACCCAATCGGTTCTGGTCACTGGGGCCGCAACTGGCACTGACGCTGCTCGATTTCGGTGGACGGCGTGCCGAACTGGAGCGGGCCGAGGCCAGTTACGATCAGACCGTGGCCAGTTACCGGCAGACGGTGCTGAACAGCTTCCGCGAGGTGGAGGACTACCTGGTGCAGCTGCGCGTGCTGGAAGAGGAGGCAGTGGTTCAGCGTGAGGCGCTGGAGGCTGCACAGGAATCCCTGCGGCTGATCGAGAACCAGTATCGCGCCGGTACGGTGGACTTCCTCAGCGTGGCAACGGTGCAGACCACAGCGCTGAACAACCAGCGCACCAACCTGACGTTGCTTGGCGACCGGCTGACCGCCAGTGTGCTGCTGATCGCGGCGCTGGGTGGTGGCTGGGATGCTCAACAACTGGAGCTGGCGCCGGTACTTTCGACCACCGAACGCTGAGTGCACGGGCATAAAAAAGCCCCGCCAACAGGCAGGGCTTTTTGCATTGCAGGTCTGGTCAGTTGCGCTGCTTGCGGTTGACCGTTTCGGCAGCCTTGATGATGTCCGCGCCGATCACCGGCTCGAACTGCTGCCACACCGGACGCATCGCTTCACGCCAGCGCTCACGCTCTTCCGGGGACAGGGCGACGATTTCCGATGTGCCGGCCTGGCGAATCCGCTCGCGGTCGGCCCGGTTCAGCTCGTCGGCCTCACGGTTCACCATGAAGCTGACCTCATCGAGGATCGCTTCGAGTTCGAAGCGGATCTTGTGCGGCATGCCCATCCAGAAGCGCGTGTTGCTCACCACCATATAGTCGAGCACGCCGTGATCGGTCTCGATGATATAGGGCTGCACGGTGTGCATTTTCTTGCTGTAGATGTTCGACCAGGGATTTTCAGCGCCTTGTACGGTACCGGCGCGTAGGGCGTCGTAGACATCGGCGAAGGGAATCTTCTGGGTAGATGCGCCAACAGTGCCGAACTGCGCTTCCAGAACGGCGGACGGCTGGATTCGGAAACTCAGGCCCGAAGCATCGCTCGGCTGGCGCAGCATGCGCGTTGCCGACAGCTGCTTCATGCCGTTGTGCCAATAGGCCAGACCGGTAATGTTCTTGTCTTCCATGGAGCGCAGCAGTTGTTTGCCCTTGGCGCGCTTCTGAAAGCGATTGACTGCCTCGATGTCGTCGAACAGGAAGGGCAGGTCGAATACCTGCAGCTGCTTGGTGTACTGCTCGAACTTGGCCAGTGACGGCGCGAGCAACTGAACCTCGTCGTTGCGCAGCGCTTCGAGCTCGGTGGCATCGCCAAACAACGTCGAGTTGGGATAGACCTCGACGCGTACCTGACCGGCCAAGCGCTCTTCGGCGAGGCGCTTGAACATCAATGCACCCTTGCCTTTGGGGGTGTCGTCGGCCACTACGTGGGAGAACTTGATGACGATGGGCTCCGCCTGGGCACAGGCGCTGGCGAGCGCCAGCAAGACCCCGGCAAGAGTAATGATCGGCTTCATGAAAGACTCTTTATTCTGGTTGGTTGGCAGTGCATCCATGCGGACCGACCGCTAGGACACGTCTAGGCTTTCAGCCGCCCCTTATGCCAAAGATAGATGACGACTGAAAGCGCTTTCCCGAACCAACCCGACGGGAGTGGCAGCGTGTCACAGTTTTGCCTGGTGTCCCTCCGCTGGCGCCATCGCCGCGTTGCTGGTCCGCAGTGACTTATCGGTCACTTCCCAGCCGCCGCCAAGCGCCTTGTACAGCGCGACCACCCCGCGATAGAGCTCCACTTCGGCCTGCGCCTGAGCATCCTCGGCCGTCAGGCGTTCGCGTTCGGCATCCAGCAACACCAGAAAATCGGCTGTGCCTTCGCGATAGCGTATTTCCGCTTGCCGGGCAGCGGCACGGCTGGCGGTGGACTGGCGCAGCAGAGAAAGCAGGCGCTGCTGGGCATTGGCGTAATCACTGAAGGCGTTCTCCGACTCTTCCAGTGCCAGCAGGACCTGGTGCTCATAGCTGGCCAGCGCCGCGTCGGCATCGGCTTCGGCACCACGCAGGCGCGCCCGCACGCTGCCTAGATCGAACGCCGCCCAGCTGATACTCGGTGCCACCCCCCAGGCCTGAGCGGCGCTGGAACCGATCTGCGAACCGCGCCCGGCGATGAAGCCGAGGAAGCCGGAAAGGCTGACCCTCGGAAACAGATCAGCAGTGGCGACGCCGACATCGGCAGTGGCCGCGGCCAGCTGACGCTCGGCTGCACGAATGTCCGGGCGCCGGCGCAGCAGCTCGCCGGGATCGCCAATCGGTAGCGCCTTGGCAATTGCCGGCAGGTCGCGCGGGGCGAGGTCGACGGCAAGCTGATCGGCGCGCTGGCCGAGCAGGGTAGCGATGCGATTGCGCGCACGTGCCTGTTGCGCCCTGAGCTGCGGCAGGCTGGCTTCGGTCGCCGCCAGCCTCGCGTCGGCGCGCAGCACGTCGAGCTCGCTGCCGACGCCCGCTTCGCGCAGCTGTTCGGTCAGTTCATGGGAATTGCGCTGGTTGGCCAGGTTGTCGCGGGCGATGCGCTCGCGCAACTGGGCACCGCGCAACTGGCCGTAGGCATCCACCAGCTCGGCAATCAGGCTGACCTGCAGCTGATAGAGCTCGGCTTCGACGGCATCGGCCTGCGCCTCGCTGGATTCCAGACGGCGCTGGATGCGGCCGAACAGGTCCAGCTCCCAGGCCATGTCCAGCCCCAGATCATAGCGTTCTGCATTCACGCGCTGCTCGGTCACGCCCGGTTGCTGGGCCTTGCCGATATCGGCGCTGGCACCGGCAGTGACGGTGGGCAGACGATCATTGCTGACGTCATCGCGGATCGCCCGGGCGGCACGCAGGCGGGCATAGGCGATGCGCAGTTCGCGGTTCTCGGCCAGCGCTTCGCCGACCAGGGCATCCAGCGTCGGGTCTTCGAACTGTTGCCACCAGGCTGCCTCGAAGCGCGAGCGGTCGTAATCGCCACTCGCTGCTTGGCTGATGCGCGCCGGTTCAGGTTGCGGTGCCCGGTAATCCGGGCCGACCGCGCAGGCGCTCAGTGCCAGAGAGAGCAGTGAAAGGGCGAAGAACTTCATGCCTGAACCTCCTTGTAAACCGCCTTGCGGGCTTCGCGTTTCTCGACGAAGGCGCGAATCACCAGATAGAACACCGGGGTCAGCAGGAGCCCGAAGAAGGTCACCCCGAGCATGCCGCTGAACACCGCGACACCCATGGCATGACGCATCTCGGCACCGGCCCCGCTGGAAAGCACCAGCGGCACCACGCCCATGATGAAGGCGAAGCTGGTCATCAGGATCGGCCGCAGACGCAGGCGGCAGGCTTCGAGGATGGCCGCCAGCCGGTCCATGCCTTCCTCCTGCTTGTCCTTGGCGAACTCGACGATGAGGATGGCGTTCTTGCACGCCAGGCCCACCAGCACGATCAGGCCGATCTGGGTGAACACGTTGTTGTCGCTACCGGCGAGGATCACCCCGGTGATGGCCGAGAGCAGTGTCATCGGTACGATCAGAATCACCGCCAGCGGCAGGCTCCAGCTCTCGTATTGCGCAGCGAGCACCAGGAAGGCCAGCAGCACGCAGAGCGGGAAAACGAAGATTGCGGTATTGCCAGCGAGGATCTGCTGATAGGTCAGCTCGGTCCATTCGTAGCTCATGCCGTTCGGCAGTTCAGCCTTGAGCAGGCGCTCCATGGCCGCCTCGGCCTGACCGGAGCTGTAGCCCGGCGCGGCCGCGCCGTTGATCTCGGCGGTGAGGAAGCCGTTGTAGTGCATGACCCGATCCGGGCCGGCGCTGTCGGTGACGTTGACGAAGGTCGACAGCGGGACCATCTCGCCGCGGTTGTTGCGCACCTTCAGCTGACCGATCTGCTCCGGTGCCAGGCGGAACTTCTGGTCCGCCTGGACGTTGACCTGATAGGTACGGCCGAAGCGGTTGAAGTCGTTGGCGTACAGCGAGCCGAGGTAGACCTGCATGGTGTCGAAGATCTCGTCGATCGGCACACCGTGGGTCTTGGCTTTTTCCCGGTCGATGTCGGCATCCACCTGCGGCACGTTCACCTGATAGCTGGTGAACAGGCCGGCCAGCTCCGGATAGTCCGCGCTCTTGGCAATGACGTTCTGCACCTGGCTGTACAGCTCCTCGTAGCCGAGGTTGCCGCGGTCCTGCACCTGCACACGGAAACCGCCGATGGTGCCCAACCCCTGTACCGGTGGCGGCGGGAAGATGGCGATAAAGGCATCCTGGATCTGCGCGAACTGGCCGTTCAGGTCCGCCGCGATGGCGTTGGCCGAGAGCGATGGGTCCTTGCGCTCATCGAAGGGTTTGAGCGGAGTGAAGACGATGCCGCTGTTCGGGCTGTTGGTGAAGCCGTTGATCGACAGGCCCGGGAAGGCCACGGTGTTTTCCACGCCCGGGTGCTTGCCGGCAATTTCCGACATGCGCTTGATCACGTCCTCGGTGCGGTCCAGCGTGGCGGCGTCCGGCAGCTGGGCGAAGGCGACCAGATACTGCTTGTCCTGCGGCGGCACGAAACCGGTCGGCGTGCTGGCGAAGCCCATGTAGCCGAGGCCGACCAGTCCGACATAGACCACCAGTGCAATGCCGCTGCCGCGCAGGATGCGCCGCACCAGACCGACGTAGCCGTGGCTGGCGCGGTCGAACATGCGGTTGAACGGTGCGAACAGCCAGCCGCCAAAAATCCGATCGAGCAGCCGCGAGAAGCCGTCTTTGGGCGCGTCGTGCGACCTGAGGAGCGCAGCGGCCAGTGCCGGCGACAGAGTCAGCGAGTTGAACGCCGAGATCACGGTGGAGATGGCGATGGTCAGCGCGAACTGCTGGTAGAACTGCCCGGTGAGGCCGGAAATGAATGCAGTCGGGATAAACACCGCGCAGAGCACCAGCGCCGTTGCGATGATCGGCCCGGTCACTTCCTTCATGGCCTGACGGGTCGCTTCCTCCGGCGACTTGCCGAGGCCGATGTTGCGCTCGACGTTTTCCACCACGACGATGGCGTCGTCCACCACGATGCCGATGGCCAGCACCAGGCCGAACAGCGACAGCGCGTTGAGCGAGAAACCGAGCAGGTGCATGACCGCGAAGGTGCCGATCAGCGACACCGGCACGGCGGCCAGTGGAATGATCGAGGCGCGCCAGGTCTGCAGGAACAGAATCACCACCAGCACTACCAGCACGATGGCTTCGAGCAGCGTATGTACCACCGCCTCGATGGAGCCGCGCACGAAGATGGTCGGGTCGTAGACGATCTCGTAGTCCACGCCTTCCGGGAAGTCGCGTTTCAGTTCCGCCATGCGTGCGCGCACCGAGTCGGAGATCTCGATGGCGTTCGACCCCGGGCGCTGGAATACCGGAATGGCGACGGCGGGCTGGTTGTTCAGCAGCGAACGCAGCGCGTACTGGCTGGAGCCCAGTTCGACGCGGGCGATGTCCCGCAGGCGGGTGATCGAGCCATCTTCACCAGCGCGGATGATGATGTTCTCGAATTCTTCCTCGGTGACCAGGCGGCCCTGGGTGTTGATCGACAGCTGGAAGTCCGTCGCACCCGGTGCCGGCGGCGCACCCAAGGAGCCCGCGGCGACCTGGCGGTTCTGCTCGCGGATCGCGTTGACCACGTCCGATGCGGTGAGGTTGCGCGAGGCGACCTTCTCCGGGTCGAGCCAGACGCGCAGGGAGTAATCGCCCATGCCGAACAGCTGCACGTCACCGATGCCATCCAGCCGCGCCAGTTCGTCCTTGACGTTGAGCGCGGCGTAGTTGGACAGGTAGAGCATGTCGTAGCGCTGATCCGGCGAGGTCAGGTGCACCACCATGGTCAGGTCGGGCGAGGCCTTGTCCACGGTCACGCCGAGGCGCTGCACCTCGGTGGGCAAGGTCGGCATGGTGCGCGTGACGCGGTTCTGCACCTGCACCTGGGCGTTGTCCAGGTCAGTGCCCAGGCCGAAGGTGATAGTCAGCGTCAGCTTGCCGTCGGCGGTCGCCTGGGACGACATGTAGAGCATGCCCTCGACGCCGGTGATGGCCTGCTCCAGCGGCGAGGCGACGGTTTCGCCAATCACCTTGGGGTTGGCGCCGGGGAAGTTGGCGCGTACCACCACGGTGGGCGGGACGACTTCGGGGTATTCGCTGATCGGCAGCTGGAACAGCGAGATGGCCCCGCCGATGAGGATCACCAGCGACAGCACGGCGGCGAAAATCGGCCGCCTGATGAAGAATTGCGAGAAATTCATGGCGCACTCCGGGGTAGGGCGCGCATCTGGCGGCGCCCTGGCGGATCGATCGGATTGGCGCGGCATGCGCGCCGGAGTTCAGGTGAGTTGTGTCGGTATTTAGCTGCTTGGGCGCTGAGCCAGGGTGCGCTCGACCACCTGTGGCTTCATCGCCTCGCTGATCGCACGGTTCTGCTGGCGGAGCGTGGCCAGCGTTTCGGCGTCGGCCATGGGCACCGACTCCGGCTGCACCGGGCTGCCCGGGCGCACGCGCTGCAGGCCATTGACCACGATGCTCTCGCCCTTCGCCAGACCGCTGCGGACGATGCGCAGCCCTTCGAGCTTGGGGCCGAGCTCGACCGGCCGGTAGGCGACGGTGCCGTCTTCGGCCAGCACCAGGACGAATTTCTTGCCGAGGTCGGTACCAACGGCGACGTCCTTGATCAGCACGGCGTCGTAGGTGGCGCTGCCGACCAGCTTCAGCCGCGCATACAGGCCGGGGGTGAAGCTGCCGTCACGGTTGTCGAACACCGCGCGACCGCGAATGGTACCGGTGCGCGGGTCGACCTGATTGTCGACGAAGTCCATGTGGCCCAGGTGCGGGTGACCGTCCTCGCTGGAAAGGCCGAGGTAGACCGGCGTCGTCTCGCCACGGTCACCGTTGCGCGCCAGCTCACGGTATTTGAGGTAGGTGCGCTCGTCCGCTTCGAAATAGGCATAGACCTTGTCGGTGGAGACCAGCGTGGTCAGCAGCGCCTCGCTGGCGTTGACCAGATTGCCGGAGGTGATCAGCGCGCGGCCGACGCGTCCGTCGATGGGCGCCGTCACGCGGGTGAAGGACAGATCCAGTTGCGCGCGATCCAGTTGTGCCTGAATCGCCGCCGTCGCCGAACGGGCTTCGCTGGCGGCACTGACGCGGGCATCGGCCAGCTCGGCGGAAATCGCATTCTTCTGCCGCAGGCGCTCGCCGCGTTCGGCCTCGGCAACAGTGCGCTGCTGGATGGCACGGGCCTGTTGCAGCTGGGCCTGCAGGCGCTTGACCTCGGCCTGGAACGGCCGCGGATCGATCTGGAACAAGAGGTCGCCTTTCTTCACCAGCGCACCTTCCTCGAAGGCCGCCTTGTCGATGAAGCCGGACACGCGCGGGCGGATCTCCACCGATTCTGGCGCTTCCAGGCGGCCAGTGAGTTCGTCCCACTCGGTCACCTGCTGTTCGATGACTTCCGCGACGCTGACGGCGGGCGGCGGCATGCCCGACTGGGTGGCCTCCGGTGCCTTGCCACAAGCGGCGGTGATCAGCACCGTCAGGGCGATAAGGGGAAAACGCAAGGCGTTGAACGAACGTTCCATGCTTGACTCCGCAAGTCGGATTTGTTGATGGCAGGAGTCTGCGTGGTCAAGTCGTTCAGCAGAAATCGAACAAGGCGAAGGTGAATATCATTGGCGGTGATGGTTAACGATTCGGAATCAGCGCCGGGCGAGGTGCGCTGTGCGGCAGACGCCGCTCCGGCGGAACACTGGCTAGTGCCTCGCCAGCGGTTCAGGACACCGAAACACAGAAGTGAAACGTGAAGCGGTTTTATGGGCTGTCCGGATCGCCAACGAACATCTGGATACGCGAGCGCAGCCAGCGTTCGGCGGGGTCGTTGTCCTGGGCGCCGCGCCAAGCCATGGACAGCTCGAAGTCCTGGCTGGTCTGGAACGGCAGCGGTTCGGCGCGCACGCCGCCGTTGGCGGCCAGCGCGGCGGCGGCGTAATCCGGAACGGTGGCGATGATGTCGGTTCCGGCGAGCAAGCTAGCCAGGCCGTTGAACTGCGGCACCGCCAGGACCACCTTGCGCTTGCAGCCGTGCAGCGCCAGTTCCTCGTCGATATAGCCGTTAAGATCGCCGGCAAAGGAGACCATCGCATGCGGACGGCTGCAGTAGTCCTCCATGCTCAGCCGGCCGGGAATGCTGTCGGCGCGCAGCAGCATCGGCTTGGGTCGACGCAGTACCTTGCGCTTGGAGTTCGCCGGCAGCTCCTCTGTGTAGCAGACGCCCACGGATATCTCCCCGGACGCCAGCAGGCCGGGCATCAACAGGTAGTTGGCGCGGCGCACCACCAGCACCACGTCCGGCGCTTCGGCGCGCAGGCGGCGCAGCAGCGGTGGCAGCAGGGCGAACTCGACTTCATCGGTCAGGCCGATGCGAAACACCTGGCTGCTGGTCGCCGGGTCGAAGGTCGAGGCACTACTGACGGCAGTAGAGATCGAATCCAGTGCCGGCGATAGCAGCTTCGCGATCTCCAATGCGCGAGCCGTAGGCTCCATGCTGCGGCCGGTACGCACGAACAGCGGGTCGTCGAACAGGGTGCGCAGGCGTGCCAGCGCCGCGCTGATCGCCGGCTGGCCTAGAAACAGCTTTTCTGCAGCGCGGGTCACGCTGCGCTCGTGCATCAGCGTTTCGAAAACGATCAGCAGATTGAGGTCAACACGGCGAAGGTCGTTGCGATTCATACCTGGTTCACGTCGAGCCTGCAGCCGGGCCAGGAGGCATCCGGCTCTGGAGGGTGGTATGCATTCTAGACAGCTTCGGTAGCCAGCGGCATGCCCGATCCCGCTTTCGAAATGCACAAAGCTGCAATGCCTGGCAGGGATACATACGCAGTTCCATCATTACGGCGCATGGGGACTATCAATGGGAATCCACGCCGTTCGCTGGAGTTGTGACGATACTGACGATAAAGTCCGTTTGCACAGTAGTAAGTGAGGGGTCGAAATGTCCCGCATCATCCGTTTTCATCAGTTCGGTCCGGCCGACGTGTTGCGCCACGAGGAGCGCGCGGTGCCGGTTGCCGGCCCCGGCGAGGTGCTGATCGGCGTTCGTGCCATCGGCGTCAGCTGGAATGACGTGCTCTGGCGCCAGGATCTTGCGCCACGACACGCGCGTCTGCCTGCCGGGCTCGGCAGCGAAGTGGCAGGCGAGGTGCTGGCGGTGGGTGAGGGCGTCCAGGGTTTCAGCGTCGGCGATCAGGTTGCCGGCTTCCCGGCCCACGATCTCAATCAATATCCGCTTTATGCCGAGCACGCCCTGTTGCCGCAACAGGCGCTGGTGCACTACCCGGACATGCTCGACGCCAGCGAGGCAGCCATTCATTACACGCCGATGCTGGTCAGCTATTTCGCGCTGGTGGAACTGGCCCAGCTGGAACCCGGCCAGTACGTGCTGATCAACCAGGCCGCACATTGCACCGGCCCGGCGGCGGTACAGCTGGCCAAGGCGCTGGGCGGGCGGGTGATCGCCACCTGTGATACCAGCGAAGACCGCGACTACCTGCGCGAGCTGGGCGCGGAAACCGTCATCGTCACCGAAGAGGAAGATCTGGTCGGCCGCCTGCAGAAGCTGACTGAAGGCCGTGGCGTCGAGGTGGTGCTGGATGCCTGCGGCGGCTCGCAGATGAAGCTGCTGGGCGATGTCATGGCGCCGTTGGGCAAGCTGATTCTCTACGGCATGAACGGTGGCAACGAGACCGCGCTGCCGGTCTGCGCGGCGTTCAAGAAGAACTTCAAGTTCTTCCTGCACTGCCTGTGCGACTTCACCGGGCAACCGGAGCTGGGCATCGAGCAGAACCGCGAGGCGGTCGAGCGCGCGCTGCAGCATATCAATCAGCTTACCGCCGACCGCCTGCTACGCCCGCAGGTCGATCGGCTGTTTCCGTTCGAGCAGGCCGTCGAAGCCCATCGGTATGTTGAAAGTGGCATCCCCCGCGGTCGTGTCGTGCTGACCTTGGGCTGAGCCTTCAAGGGCCCTGTACAGGGCCCTCTCATCGCCCCGCAGAAACTTTTCTCGCGCCGTTCCAGTCCTCCGAAGACAGGCTCACAACCTAGACGGAGGATTTTCCATGGCCGAAGACAACCAGACCCTACCGCCCCAGGAGCAGCCCGAGCCCGGTAAAGAGGGGCTGATGAACCCCCGCCCGGAATACCGTGGCGAAGACTACAAGGCGGCGGGCAAGCTCGAAGGCAAGACCGCCATCATCACCGGCGGTGACAGCGGCATCGGTCGTTCGGTGGCCGTGCTGTTCGCTCGTGAAGGGGCCGACGTGGCGATCCTCTATCTCGATCAGCATCAGGACGCTGAAGAAACCCGCACCGTCGTCGAACAGTACGGCCGCCGCTGCCTGACTTTCGCCGGCGACGTCGCCGACCGCGACGTTTGCCGCAAGGTCATCGACGAAACCCTCGCCGCATTCGGCAAGCTCGACATCCTGGTCAACAATGCCGCCGAACAGCACCCGCAGGAAAAGCTCGAGGACATCAGCGAAGAACAGTGGGAGAAGACCTTCCGCACCAACATCTTCGGCATGTTCCAGATGACCAAGGCGGTGCTACCGCATCTCGGCAAGGGTGCTTCGATCATCAACACCACATCGGTGACCGCCTACAAGGGCAGCCCGCAGCTGCTGGACTATTCGGCCACCAAGGGCGCGATCACGGCCTTCACCCGTTCGCTATCGATGAACCTCGCCGAGCGTGGCATTCGCGTCAACGGCGTCGCGCCGGGGCCGATCTGGACGCCGCTGATTTCGTCGACCTTCGATGCCGACGAGGTCGCCGAATTCGGCTCCAACACGCCGATGAAGCGCCCCGGCCAGCCCGATGAAGTGGCGCCGGCGTATGTCTACCTGGCCAGCAGCGATGCAGCCTACGTGAGCGGCCAGGTGATCCACGTCAACGGCGGCACCGTGGTCAACGGCTGACCCATTGCCGGGCCAACGAATGGCTCGGCCACATCAACGCTTGGAGAACGACCATGCCACGCACGATCTGGAAAGGCGCAGTCAGTTTCGGACTGGTACACATCCCGGTGGCGCTGGTGCCGGCCACCACCCGCCAGGGCATCGACTTCGACTGGCTGGACAAACGCAGCATGGACCGGGTCGGCTACAAGCGCATCAACAAGACCACCGGCGAGGACATCGACAGCGAAAACATCGTCAAGGGCGTGGAATACGAGAAGGGCAGCTACGTCGTGATCAGCGATGACGAGATCAAGTCGGCGCACCCCAAGGCAACCCAGACCGTCGACATCGTTGCCTTCGTCGACGCCAAGGACATCTCCTTTCTGTATATCGACACACCGTATTACCTGACGCCGGACCGCCGCGGCGAAAAGGTCTACGCCTTGCTGCGCGAGACGCTGATCCAGACCGGCAAGGTCGGCATCGCCAACGTCGTGCTACGTAACAAGCAGCACCTGGCGGTGGTGATGCCGCTGGGCAAGGCCTTGGTGATGAACACGCTGCGCTGGGCCGACGAGGTGCGCGGCGTCGAGTACCTGGAACTGAAGGATGAAGCTCTCGATCCGGACCTGGCCGAGCGTGAGCTGGACATGGCCAAACGGCTGGTCGAGGACATGACCGAGAAGTGGAAGCCGGAACAGTACAAGGACACCTTCCAGGATCAGATCATGGAGCTGGTGGAGAAAAAGGCCCGCGAAGGCAAGCTGGAAGCCGTCGGCGGACCGGAGGAGGCGGTGGATCGGCGTTCGGCCGATGTCATCGACCTTACCGAGCTGCTCAAGCGGAGCCTTGCCGCCAAGCCTGGCAAGGCCCGCGCTGCCAGCGAAGACGACGAGGCGGACGATGCGCCGAAAAAGGCGCCGGCCAAACCGAAAACCACGAGCAAGGCCTAAGCAGCCAAATCGACTGCATCGTCGTCTACGCGAGCGCGCAAGGCGCCGGCCACCGATAGCAAATCCAGCAAGAAGGCCAGCTGACCGAGGGCGCCATGCCAGCAAAGCGCAAAAGCACCGAACGGCCATTGGTTGGCGGCATCGGCATCAGCAACCCGCAGCGGGTGATCGACGCGGCGACCGGCACCACCAAGTTCGCCCTCGCCGAATATTACCTGTCGGTCGCCGACTGGCTGGTGCCACAGCTTGCCGGGCGGCCGCTGTCCATTGTTCGCGCCCCGGAGGGCATCGGCGGTGAGAGCTTCTTCCAGCGCCATTGCGGCCGGCTGAAGATGCCGCATATGCGCGCGCTGCCGAAGGATCTGGACCCGGAGCATGCGCGGCTGATCCAGGCCGACAACATCACGGCGGTGCTCGAAGCGGTACAGATGGGCAGCGTGGAGTTCCACACCTGGAATGCCCGCAGCGACCGTATCGAACGGCCGGACCGGGTGATCTTCGATCTCGATCCCGACCCTGCGTTGCCCTGGTCGCGGATGATCGACACCACCGAACTGACGTTGGCGCTGCTCGACGAGCTCGGGCTGCGAGCATTTCTGAAGACCAGCGGCGGCCGCGGCATGCATGTGGTCGTGCCTATCGAGCGACGGCACGACTGGGATTGCGTGCGCAGCTTCGCCCAGGGCGTCACTCAAAGGCTCGGCCGTCAGCACCCGGAGCGCATCGCCTGCAAGATGGGCGCACAGAATCGGGTCGGACGCATCTTCGTCGATTACCTGCGCAACCAGCGTGGCGCCAGCACGGTGGCGGCGTTCTCTGTGCGCGCACGGCCGGGGCTCGGCGTTTCGCTGCCGGTGAGCCTGGATGAGATGCGTCAGCTGGAAGGAGCGGATCAGTGGCGGCTGGGCAATGCCAGGGCGTACCTGAGCGAGCGAGGCGCCGATCCGTGGGCCGAGTACGGCAGCACCCGCCAGCGGCTCACGAGCACGTTGCTCGAGACGTTGCGCAAAGAAGGCTGAGGGAGCTTATGGGCGGGCTTTCCGCGGCACGCCATCGCGACAAAGCTCGATCCCACATCAGGGCGAGGATATTGGCATCCAGTTGCTAGACCAGCGCTCTGGGTCCTGATCGCGAATGGCCGCGGGGCGACCATTTCACGGTCAGCGTCGCCGCCTTTCACCGCCGTGAAACAGCTTGATGCCAGGCCGAAATCCCCGGCGGTAGAGCCGCCCGTCATGCCATCGGAACCCGCTCGCTCGAGCAAAGTCGACCTTCTAGTTGGCCGAGCATTGATGACAGGAGATACCGATGACGGTACGAGTATCCCGGCGGCAGTTCCTAAAGTTCGGCGCGGCCGGATTGGGTGCTTCCAGCATGGCGATGATGGGGTTCGCCCCGGAGGAGGCGCTGGCCTCGGTGCGGCATTTCAAGCTCACCGGCGCCAAGGTCACCCGCAATATCTGTACCTACTGTTCGGTGGGCTGCGGCATGTTGCTCTATGCGCGTGGCGACGGCGCGATCAACAGCCATGACCACATCTTCCATGTCGAGGGTGACCCGGATCACCCGGTCAGCCGCGGTTCGCTCTGCCCACGCGGTGCCGGCGTGCTCGACTTCATCAAGAGCGATTCGCGGGTGCGCTATCCGCAGGTGCGCGAACCGGGCACCGATGAGTGGAAGCGCATCAGCTGGGACGAAGCCCTCGATCGCATCGCACGCCTGATGAAGGATGATCGTGACCGCAACTTCGAGACCCATGATGACGAGGGCCAGCTGGTTAACCGCTGGATGACCACGTCGATGGTGGCGGCTTCGGCGTGCACCAACGAAACGGCCTATCTCACGCAGAAGATCACCCGCGCGCTGGGCATCCTCAAACTCGACAACCAGGCGCGCGTCTGACACGGACCGACGGTGGCAGGTCTTGCCCCTTCATTTGGTCGCGGTGCCATGACGAACAGCTGGGTCGACATTCGCAATGCAAACATCATCCTGTCCATGGGCGGAAATTCGGCCGAAGCGCATCCGGTGGGCTTCCGCTGGGTCATGCAGGCCAAGGAACGCAGCGATGCGATCCTGATCTCCATCGATCCGCGCTACAACCGCACCACCGCGGTGGCGGACTATCACGCCTGGATCCGTACCGGGACCGATATCGTCTTCCTCGGTGGGCTGATCAGCTTCCTGATCGAGAACGACCGCTACGCCCACGAATACGTGCTGCACTACACCGACGCGGCGCACTTGGTGCGTGAAGGCTTCGAGTTCAACGACGGGCTGTTCACCGGCTACGACGAGGAGCGTCACCAGTACGACAAGGCCACCTGGAACTTCGACCTGGACGAGCAGGGCTTCGTCCGTCGCGACGAGACGCTGCAGCATCCACGCTGCGTGTTCCAGATGATGCGCAAGCATTACAGCCGCTACACGGTGGAGATGGTCGAGCGCGTCTGCGGCATGCCGCAGGCCAAAGTACTGCAGCTTTGGGAGCTGCTGGCGCAGAGCGCGGCGCCCGACAAGACCATGACCATCCTCTATGCCCTGGGCTGGACGCAGCATTCCATCGGCGCGCAGATGATCCGCACCGGCGCCATGGTTCAGCTGCTGCTCGGCAACATGGGCATGCCGGGCGGCGGGGTCAATGCGCTGCGCGGGCACTCCAACATCCAGGGGCTGACCGACATCGGCCTGCTGTCCAACCTGCTGACCGGCTACATGACGTTGCCTGCAGCCGGCGCGCAGAACTACGACGACTACATCAAGCAGAAGATCCGCCAGCCGCTGTTGCCCAACCAGGTGTCGTACTGGAAGCACTACGAGCGCTTCTTCGTCAGCATGATGAAGGCCTTCTACGGCGATGCCGCCAGGGCCGAGAACAACTGGTGCTACGACTGGCTGCCCAAGCTGTCGGAGCCGCTGTACGACGTGCTCTATGCGGTCAACGACATGACCAAGGGCAAGATGACCGGCGCCTTCTGCCAGGGCTTCAACATCCTCGCGGCCTTCCCGAACAAGGCGAAGGTGCTGGATGGTCTGTCAAAGCTCAAATGGCTGGTGATCATGGATCCATTGGCCACCGAGACCGGCGAGTTCTGGAAGAACCATGGCGAGTTCAACGACGTCGACCCGAGCCAGATCCAGACCGCGGTGTTCCGCCTGCCGACCACCACCTTCGCCGAGGACGACGGCTCGATCACCAACAGCTCGCGCTGGCTGCAGTGGCACCACCAGGCCGCGCCGCCGCCCGGCGAGGCGAAAACCGATACGGCGATCCTCGCCGGCGTGTTCCATCGCCTGCAGAAGCTCTATCGAGAGGAGGGCGGCGCCTTCCCCGAGCCGATCCTCAACCTTACCTGGAACTACAGCGACCCGGCCCATCCCGCCGCGGCGGAACTGGCGCAGGAGTACAACGGCCGCGCTCTGGCGGACATCGAGGACCAGGGCCGGATCATCCGGCGCAAGGGCGAACTGCTCAACGACTTCGGCGAGCTGCGCGCCGATGGCTCGACGTCCTGCGGCTGCTGGATCTACTCCGGCTCCTGGACCGAGCAGGGCAACATGATGGATCGACGGAACAATTCCGACCCCTACGACATCGGGGTAACGCTCGGCTGGGCCTGGGCTTGGCCATTGAATCGGCGGATTCTCTACAACCGCGCCTCGGCACGCCCGGACGGCACGCCGTGGGACCCGAATCGCGCGCTGGTGTGGTGGAACGGCGAACGCTGGGTCGGCGCCGATGTACCGGATTATCCGATCGCCGCGCCACCGGAGGACGACGTCAAGCCGTTCATCCTCACCGAGAGCGGCACCGGGCATTTCTTCGCCAGCGAATGGCTGGGCGAGGGGCCGTTCCCCGAGCACTACGAGCCGCTGGAGTCGCCGATCCCCAATAACCCGCTGCACCCGAACAATCCGCTGGCGTACCACAATCCGGTGGCGCGGATTTTCCCCGAGGATCGCGACACCTTCGGCACCTTTGAGGAATTTCCCTACGCGGCGACCACCTACCGACTCACCGAACACTTCCACTACTGGACGACCCACGTGTTGCTCAACGCCATCGTCCAGCCGGAGAAGTTCGTCGAGATCGGCGAGGTGCTGGCCGGGGAGCTGGGCATCGCGGCAGGCGAGAAGGTGCGGGTGCGCTCCAAGCGTGGGCATATCGATGCGGTGGCGGTGGTGACCAAGCGCCTGCGTCCGCTCCAGGTGGACGGGCGCACCGTGCATCAGGTCGGTATCCCGATTCACTGGGGCTTCACCGGCGTGGCCAGGAAGGCGCACCTGACCAACACGCTGACCCCCTTCGTGGGCGACGGCAACACCCAGACCCCGGAATTCAAGTCGTTCCTGGTGAACGTCGAGAAGCTATAGGAGACGCCTGATGCGAGGTGACCAGATCAACCTGCAGAACATCATCGCGCGTTCGGCGACTACCGAGCCTTCGCCGCAGATCCGCTCCGGCGGCGTGGAGAAGGTGACCAAGCTGATCGACGTGTCGGTGTGCATCGGCTGCAAGGCCTGCCAGGTGGCGTGCATGGAGTGGAACGACCTGCGCGACGAGGTCGGCGAATGCGACGGCACCTACAACGCCCCGCAGGACCTGACGCCGTCGTCGTTCGAGGTCATGCGCTTTTCCGAGTACGAGAACGAGGAGGGCGACCTCGAGTGGCTGATCCGCAAGGACAACTGCATGCACTGCGCCGAGCCGGGCTGCCTGAAGGCTTGCCCGTCGCCCGGCGCCATCGTGCAGTACGCCAACGGCATCGTCGACTTCAACTCCGAGCACTGCATTGGCTGCGGTTACTGCGTGGCCGGCTGCCCGTTCAACATTCCGCGTATCTCGAAGAAGGACAACAAGGCCTACAAGTGCACGCTCTGTTCCGACCGCGTCTATCACGGCCTGGAGCCGGCGTGCGTGAAGAGCTGTCCGACTGGTGCTATCCAGTTCGGCACCAAGGAGCAGATGCTCGACTACGGTGCGCACCGGGTCGGCAAGCTCAACGAGCGCGGCTACGAGAATGCCGGCATGTACGATCCGGCCGGCGTCGGCGGCACCCACGTGGTCTACGTGCTGCAGCATGCCGACAAGCCGGAGATCTACAGCGGCCTGCCGAAGGACCCGCACATCAGCCCGACGGTGGAGATGTGGAAAGGCGTGACCAAGCCGATCATGTCCGCGGTACTGGGCGTGTCGGTGCTGGCCGGGTTCTTCCACTACATGACCAAGGGGCCGAAGGAGGAGCCAGAGGACGATCCCGATCCAGCGAAGGCGAACGCCGAGCGTGAGCAGAACCTGCGCGATGAGGAGCGGCGGCCATGAGTCATTCCAACGTACGCAAGGGCATCCTGCGCTATGGCCCCTGGGCGCGGGCCAATCACTGGATCGTCGCGATCTGCTTCGTGCTGCTCACCTTGAGCGGGCTGGCGTTGTTCTATCCGGCGTTCTTCGGCCTTACCGCGCTGTTCGGCGGGCCGGAGCCGACGCGCATCGTGCACCCGTACATCGGCGTGTTCATGACACTGTTCTTCCTGATCCAGGCGGTGCGCTTCTTTCGCGCCAACCTGTTCCGCCGCTACGACGTGCAATGGACGCGGCAGATTGGCGACGTGCTGTCCAACCGGGACGAGCGCCTGCCGCCGGTGGGCCAGAACAACGCTGGGCAGAAGCTGGTGTACTGGGTGTTTCTGGCCACGGTGCCAGTGCTGCTGGTAACCGGCGTGGTGCTCTGGCGGCCCTGGGTAGCCAGTGAAATGCCGATCTGGGCGCTGCGCTGGGCGGCGTTGATCCACGCGCTGACAGCGTTCGTCGCCATCCTCACGCTGATCATCCACGTCTATTCGGCCATCTGGGTCAAAGGCTCGATCCGCGCGATGACCCAGGGCCGGGTCAGCCCGGCCTGGGCGCGGCATCACCACAAGCTCTGGTACGACGAGGTCATGGCCGGCGAGAAACGCGGCGACGAGTCGGCCTTGCCCCATCGCGAGCCCGGTGATGCCGCGGCCAGCAGAAATCGAACATGACTGAACAGCAAGGGAATCGAGCATGAAAGGAAAACGCGGAGCGGCAGGCCATGAATTCGGCTATGCACCCACCACGATCATGGAACCGCCCGAGGTCGTGCTGCCGGACGACCAGCTGTTCAGCCGCCGCGCGCTGCGGCTGCGCGAGCTGATGGTGATGGTGCCGGCGCTGGACGAGTTTCTCGACTTCATGGGCCGTGTGGCACAAGCGCAGCACCAGGTACTCAGCGGTCGCGAGCCGGCCTGGCACCCCGCGCCGGATGCGTTCGACCAGGCCTTCGCGCATCGCATGCCGCCCCTGGGCTTTCGTGCGTTGCGCCGCGATCTGGACTGGCAGGGCGACCTGTTAGCCATCGTCGCTGCCCTGGAATTACACGTCGGTGAGCGGCAGAGGCCGTTGCTGCAAGCGCTGCGTGAAGCGGATGCCGAGGCACTGCAGACGATCGCCGACGATGTGCTGGAGCAACGTCCCGGCAGCGAAGCCACGCGTGGCCTGATGCCGCTGGTGGCCGCCGCGTTGCAGGTGGCCTGGGCACGGCTCGCGGCTGGATTGCCACGCCCGCCAGCGCAACCGCTGGCTGAGGCGCGCGCCTTGTGCCCCTGCTGCGGCTCGCCGCCAGTGGCGAGTGTGGTGCACAACGAACCCAATCGCAGTGGCGTGCGCTCCCTGCACTGCGCGCTGTGCGCCACGGAGTGGCACCTGGAGCGGGTCAAGTGCAGCAACTGCGAGACGGGTGGGCAACTGCTCTACTTGGAGCTGGACGACGAGCAGGGCGAGCCGTTCCTGCCAGTCCAGGCGGAAGCCTGCGGCGCCTGCGAAAGCTACTTGAAGATCGTGCTGCGGCAACTGCAAGGCCGCGCCGACCCGGTCGCCGACGATCTCGCCAGCCTGCCGCTGGACCTGATGCTGGCCGCCGAGGGCGTCTACGCCAGAAGCGGCTACAACCCGCTGCTGGTGTTCGGCGACTAGGACGCAGCGGTCATGCCGGCTGCGGGCTGTCGGCATCGACCACCGTTTGATTGCCATAGGGCGAGCCAGGCTTGTGCTCGTCCAGCTCTTCGGCGCAGGGGACCTGCGGCACATCACCGGGTTGATCGTGCACGATCGGATCCGGTTGAGGCACATCGGGGCGTGCATGGGTCATGGTCGTTCTCCTGATGAAGCGCTGCTTGCGCGGTAGCGGCAAGCATCCTGAATTGAGGCGCGGCGCTGGCACGGGTTCCGGTCAACCGTCGGCGGTGCACTGCCTGCCGACGATTGGCTCGACCGCGATCATCCCGCATTTCCAATAGCGTGCCGAGCGGCTCGGCAAGGCTGCTGACCGACCGCCGGAAGGGCATGCCAACGGGCGCCGGAGGCTGAACTTTCCAAGGCCCCTTGGCTCGGAAGAAAGAGCCGACAAAAACCGTACCGGTCGCCTCCCGAACCGCACGATGACGCATCCAGAGGCGGCTCGGGCAACCGAACCCATGCGCCTCAGGAGCCCTTTCGATGAGTGATGCCCAGCCCAACGCGACGATCCACCCTCGACTCGAAGAAGCCCTGCAGATGCCACGCATCGCCATCGAATCCACCTTGCCGGTGGTCGATGAAGGCCGCTTCGCCGCCAAGGCGGTCATCGGCCAGCCGGTGGTGGTGACGAGCAAGATCTTTGCCGATGGCCATGACCAGCTGGCCGCCGCCGTGTGCTGGCGCGAAAAGGGCGAGAGCAACTGGCGCCGCGCGCGGCTGAAGCTACTGGGCAACGATGCCTGGCAAGGCCAGTTCACCCCGACCCAGGTGGCCGAGCACGAGTTCGTCATCGAGGCCTGGTGGGACGTATTCGAAAGCTATCGCTACGAGCTGTCGAAAAAACACACGGCTGGCGTGCCGGTGCATCTGGAACTGGAAGAAGGGCGGTTGCTGCTGGAGAAGGCCACCGCTCGGGCCCAGGGCGAGAATCGTGCAGTGCTCGATGACCTGTCCCACCGCCTTTCCCTGGCCCACTCGGACGACGAGCGCGTCTCGCTGCTGCTGGCGCCGGAAACCGCTGTCGCGATGGCCGCAGCCGACCCACGCGAGCACTGCAGCCGCAGCCGCGTCTATCCGCTGGATGTCGAGCGCACGCTGGCGCAGTTCGCCAGCTGGTACGAGCTGTTCCCGCGCTCGGAAACCGATGACCCCAGTCGTCATGGCACCTTCCGTGACGTGCACAAGCGCCTGCCGGCAATTCGCGACATGGGTTTCGACGTGCTGTATTTTCCGCCGATTCATCCCATCGGTCGTCAGCATCGCAAAGGCCCCAACAACAGCCTGCAGGCCGGCCCGAACGATCCGGGCAGCCCCTACGCCATCGGCAGTGAAGAAGGCGGTCATGACGCCATCCATCCGGAGCTGGGCACGCTGGACGATTTCCGCGAGCTGGTTGCGGCGGCGCGTGAGCATGGTCTGGAGATCGCCCTGGATTTCGCCATCCAGTGCTCGCAGGACCATCCCTGGCTGAAAGAGCACCCGGGCTGGTTCTCCTGGCGCCCGGACGGCACGATCAAATACGCCGAAAACCCGCCGAAGAAGTATCAGGACATCGTCAACGTCGACTTCTATGCCGAGGACGCCGTGCCCGATCTCTGGCTGGCGCTGCGCGACGTGGTCTGGCACTGGGTGGAGCAGGGCGTGAAGGTGTTCCGGGTCGACAACCCGCACACCAAGCCGCTGCCGTTCTGGGAATGGCTGATCGCCGACATCCGCGAGCGCGACCGCGACGTGATGTTCCTTTCCGAAGCCTTTACCCGCCCCGGGATGATGGCGCGTCTGGGCAAGATCGGTTACAGCCAGAGCTACACCTACTTCACCTGGCGCAACACCAAGGCGGAACTAAGCGAGTACCTCACCGAGCTGAACGAACCGCCGTTGCGCGACTGCTACCGGCCAAACTTCTTCGTCAATACGCCGGACATCAACCCGTTCTTCCTGCAGGACTCCGGCCGCGCCGGCTTCCTCATCCGTGCCGCGCTGGCGACGATGGGCTCGGGGCTGTGGGGCATGTACTCGGGGTTCGAGCTGTGCGAATCGGCCGCCATTCCGGGCAAAGAGGAGTACCTCGATTCCGAGAAGTACCAGATCCGCTTCCGCGATTACCACGCGCCGGGCAACATCATCGCCGAGATCGCCCAGCTCAATCGCATTCGCCGACAGAACCCCGCGCTGCAGACGCACCTGGGGTTCAAGGCCTACGTCGCCTGGAACGACAACATCCTCTATTTCGGCAAGCGCACGCCTGACCTGTCGAACTTCATTCTGGTAGCCATCAGCCTCGATCCGCACAACGCCCAGGAAGCGCATTTCGAGCTGCCGCTGTGGGAGCTCGGTCTGCCCGACGACGCGCATACCCAGGGTGAGGACCTGATGAATGGCCACCGCTGGACCTGGTACGGCAAGACCCAGTGGATGCGCATCGACCCAGCGCATCTGCCGTTCGGCATCTGGCGCCTGACCGCGCAGCAACCCGATCCAGACCTAAAGTAGATTCTCGAACGCAGCTTCTAATCATTGAAAATCAGCTAGTTATGCGATTTTCATAATGTGATTTCCAGCTGAAGTTCTGCCGTTGCCCGGTCGCCGATCTGGCCGGGCCTTCACACCGCGACAGGAATGAAGAACATGGCAAAACCGCGCAAACCAGCGGCATTCATCAAGGACCCGCTCTGGTACAAGGATGCGGTGGTGTATCAGGTGCACCTCAAGTCCTTCTATGACTCGAACAACGACGGAGTTGGCGATTTCGCCGGACTGATCGATAAGCTGGACTACATCGCCGACCTTGGGGTCAATACCATCTGGCTGTTGCCGTTCTATCCCTCGCCACGGCGTGACGATGGTTACGATATCGCCGACTACCGCGGCGTGCATCCTGAGTACGGGACCATGGCCGATGCCCGGCGCTTCATTGCCGAGGCGCACAAGCGCGGGTTGCGGGTGATTACCGAGCTGGTCATCAACCACACCTCCGATCAGCATCCCTGGTTCCAGCGCGCCCGCAAGGCCCGCAAGGGCTCGGCGGCGCGCAACTTCTACGTGTGGTCCGACACCGACGAAAAGTATGACGGTACGCGGATCATCTTCCTCGACACCGAGAAGTCCAACTGGACCTGGGATCCGGTGGCCAAGCAGTACTTCTGGCACCGCTTCTATTCGCACCAGCCGGACCTGAACTTCGACAACCCTCAGGTGATGAAGGCCGTGCTGGCCGTGATGCGCTACTGGCTGGATATGGGCATCGACGGCCTGCGGCTGGACGCCATTCCCTATCTGGTCGAGCGCGACGGCACCAACAACGAGAACCTGCCGGAAACCCACGCGGTGCTGAAAGCCATCCGCGCAGAGATCGACGCCAACTACCCGGATCGCATGTTGCTGGCCGAGGCCAATCAATGGCCGGAGGACACCCAGCTCTACTTCGGTGGAGAAGACGGCGGCCCGGGCGACGAATGCCACATGGCGTTCCACTTCCCGCTGATGCCGCGCATGTACATGGCGATCGCCCAGGAAGACCGTTTCCCGATCACCGACATCCTGCGCCAGACCCCGGATATCCCGGAAAACTGCCAGTGGGCGATCTTCCTGCGTAACCACGATGAGCTGACGCTGGAGATGGTGACCGACCGCGAGCGCGACTATCTGTGGAATTACTACGCCTCGGACAAGCGCGCGCGGATCAATTTGGGCATCCGCCGCCGTCTCGCGCCGCTGCTGGAGCGTGACCGCCGGCGCATCGAACTGCTCAACAGCTTGCTGCTCTCCATGCCGGGCACGCCGGTGATCTATTACGGCGACGAAATCGGCATGGGCGACAACATCTTCCTCGGCGACCGCGACGGCGTGCGTACGCCCATGCAGTGGTCGGTGGACCGCAACGGCGGCTTCTCCCGCGCCGACCCGCCGAACCTGGTGCTGCCGCCGGTCATGGACCCGCTCTACGGCTACTACACGATCAACGTTGAAGCACAGCAGCGCGACCCGCATTCGCTGCTCAACTGGACGCGACGGATGCTGACCATCCGCAAGCAGTTCAAGGCGTTCGGACGTGGCACGCTGAAGATGCTGGCACCGAGCAACCGGCGCATCCTCGCCTATCTGCGTGAGTTCACAGGAGCCAACGGCGACACTGAGATCATCTTCTGCGTGGCCAACGTCTCCCGTTCGGCGCAGGCGGCGGAACTGGAAATGTCGCAGTACGCCGGCATGGTCCCGGTGGAGATGGTCGGTGGCAGCGCCTTTCCGCCCATCGGCCAGCTGCCGTACCTGCTGACGTTGCCACCTTACGGCTTCTACTGGTTCCAGCTGGCACCGACCAACCAGATGCCGAGCTGGCACCAGGAGCCGGTGGAAACCATGCCGGACTTCCAGACCCTGGTGCTCAAGCGCCTCGACACGCTGACCGCAGCCAACCGCCGCACGCTCGAAGCCGAAGCGCTGCCGGCCTACCTGCCGAAGCGGCGCTGGTTCGCGGCCAAGGACGTGGCCATCGAGTCCATCCGGATCAATTACTGCGTGCCGTTCGGCGATCCGAACCGGCCGGTACTGCTCAGTGAGCTGTGTGTGGAATCCGCCGGGCGCAGCGATCTGTACCAGCTGCCGCTAGGCTTTCTGGCCGAGACCGATTTCGAGGTCGCGTTACCACAGCAACTGGCCCTGGCGCGGGTACGCCGCGGGCCGCAGGTCGGTCTGATGACCGATGCCTTCGCCCTTGAGCAGTTCAGCGCGGCGGTCATTCAGGGCTTGCGTGATGAACTGGTGCTGGCATGCAACGACGGTGAGATCCGCTTTGTGCCGATGCCGCAGCTGGCCGACCTGCAACTGCTGGCCCAACCGGAGGTTCGCTTCATCTCGGCGGAGCAGTCGAACAGCTCGGCGATCATCGACAACAAGGTGATGATCAAATTGCTCCGTCGGGTGGCACCGGGTATCCATCCTGAACTGGAAATGGGCGGTTTTCTCACCGCACGCGGTTTCGCCCATATCTCCGGCATGCTCGGCCAGGTCAGCCGGATCAACAAGCAGGGCGAGCCGATCGCCCTGATGGTGATTCAGCATTTCCTCGACAGTCAGGGCGATGCGTGGGTGTGGACGTTGAACAACCTCGATCGTGCCGTGCGTGACGAAATCGCCGGCGGCGTGTCGATGCACGAGAATCAGTTCAGTGCGCTGGACGAATTGCAGTCGTTCAACCAGTTGCTCGGCCAGCGTCTGGGCGAGATGCACATGGCGCTCGCGGCGCAGACCGACGATGCCGCGTTCGCCTACGAAAGCACGAGCAAGACAGATGCCGAGCAGTGGGAGCAAAGCGTCACTGCGCAGCTCGAACAGGCACTGCAGCGGATCGACGAGCATCGTTCGAATCTCGAGCGCAAGGACGCCGCTGCCGTGGGGCAGCTGCTCCAACGCCGCGACAAGCTGATCGCACAAGTGAAACGTCTGGCCGCTAGAACGGTTGGCGGTGTGCGCACCCGTGTGCACGGCGACCTGCACCTCGGTCAGGTACTGGTGGTGCAGGGCGATGCCTATTTCATCGACTTCGAGGGCGAACCGGCCCGCTCGCTGGATGAACGCCGCGCGAAACACAGCCCGTTCAAGGATGTCTCAGGCCTGCTGCGCTCGTTCGAATACGCGGCGGCCATGACCATTCGCGGCGCGCAGATCAGCGACAGCACACCGGAAGCCGATCAGGCTCGCGAGCGCATCGCCGCCAGTTACCAGAGCAGCGCGCAGCAGGTGTTCATGGAGGCCTATCGGCAGGCGACAGCCGAATTGCCGCATGACTGGCGCGAGCAGGATGGCGCGAATGCTGCACTGCTGTTGTTCAGCCTGGAAAAATGCGCATACGAGATCGTTTACGAAGCGGAGAACCGCCCGGCCTGGTTGCCCGTCCCGCTACAGGGATTGCTGGCCCTGGCACAACAGTTTTTAGATGGAGGTTCCAATGACTGATCGCCCGGTTCTGACCATGCCAGGGGAAACCCTGATGCCCAGCGATACCGATGTAGACGCCCTGGTGCGAGCCGAACATGGCAACCCGTTTTCCATCCTCGGGCCGCATCCGGATGGCGATGGCGTGGTGATCCGCGCCTACCTGCCCAACGCCTTGGGTGTCGAAGTGCTCGACCGCGAGCAGCAGTTGCTGGCTGTGATGGAGCAGGGGCAGGTGCCAGGCTTTTTCTTTACCCGGCTGCCTCACCAGCAACCCTATCTGCTGAAAACCCGCTGGGCCGGCGGCGAGCAGATCAGCGAAGACCCCTACAGCTTCGGCCCGCAGCTCGGTGAGCTGGACATGCACCTGTTCTCCGAAGGCAACCACCGCCAGATCGGACGAGTGTTCGGTTCGCAGGTGCTGGAGGTCGACGGTGTGCAGGGCGTGCGCTTCGCCGTATGGGCGCCGAATGCCCGTCGCGTGTCGGTGGTCGGCAGCTTCAACGGCTGGGACGGTCGCCGTCATCCGATGCGGCTGCGCTTTCCCTCCGGCGTGTGGGAGCTGTTCATTCCGCGCCTGCAGCCGGGCGACACCTACAAATACGAGATTCTCGGGCCAAACGGCATCGTGCCGCTGAAAGCCGACCCCATCGCCCTGGCCACCGAACACCCGCCGGGAACCGCTTCGGTTGTCGCGCGGCCGCTGGATTACCAGTGGAAAGACCAGGGCTGGATGCAGCAGCGCACGTCGCGCCAATCCGTCAACGCACCGATGAGCATCTATGAGCTGCACGCCGGCTCCTGGCGACGCGACGGCGGCGACCACGGCCGCCTGTATGACTGGCACGAACTCGCCGAGCGCCTGATCCCCTATGTCGTGGACCTGGGCTTCACCCATATCGAGCTGATGCCGATCATGGAGCATCCGTTCGGCGGCTCCTGGGGTTACCAGCTGCTTTCGCAGTTCGCGCCCAGCGCGCGCTATGGCAATGCCCATGATTTCGCCGAGTTCGTCGACGCCTGCCATAACGCCGGCATTGGCGTGATCCTCGACTGGGTGCCGGCGCATTTTCCCACCGATGCCCATGGCCTGGGCGAATTCGACGGCACCGCGCTGTATGAATACGCGCACCCGTTCGAGGGCTTCCATCAGGACTGGGATACCTACATCTACAACCTCGGCCGTACCGAGGTGCACGGCTTCATGCTGGCCTCGGCGCTGCATTGGCTTCGCGAATTCCATGTCGACGCTTTGCGTGTGGATGCCGTGGCTTCGATGCTCTACCGCGACTATTCACGCAAGGATGGCGAGTGGATTCCCAACCGCCACGGCGGTCGCGAGAATCTCGAGGCGATCGACTTCCTGCGCCATCTGAATGATGTGGTGGCCACCGAAACGCCGGGCGCGCTGGTGATCGCCGAAGAGTCAACCGCGTTCCCCGGCGTGAGCAAGCCCACCAGCGAAGGAGGCCTCGGCTTCTCGTACAAGTGGAACATGGGCTGGATGCACGACTCACTGAAGTATGTTCAGGAAGACCCGATCAACCGGCAGTACCATCACGACAAGATGACCTTCAGCATGGTCTATGCCTATTCCGAGCACTTCGTCCTGCCGATTTCCCACGACGAAGTGGTCCACGGCAAAGGTTCGCTGATCGACAAGATGCCGGGTGATCGCTGGCAGAAGTTCGCCAACCTGCGTGCCTACCTGTCATTCATGTGGACGCACCCCGGCAAGAAATTGCTGTTCATGGGCAGCGAGTTCGGCCAGTGGCGTGAATGGAACCACGACCGCGAGCTGGACTGGCACCTGCTTGAAGAGGCCGATCACCGTGGCGTGCAAAACCTGGTGCGCGATCTGAATCGCCTCTACAGCCAGGAGCCGGCCCTGCACGAACTGGACAGCGATCCGCGTGGCTTCCAGTGGCTGATCGGCGATGACCGCGCCAATAGCGTGTTTGCCTGGCTGCGCAAGAGTTCGACCGGGCAGCCGCTGCTGGTGATCGCCAACTTCACACCGGTGGTGCGTGAGGCCTATCGGATTGGCGTGCCGGTCGAGGCCAGGTGGCTGGAGGTGTTCAACAGCGATGCCGAATGCTACGGCGGGTCCAACACCGGCAACGGCGGCGGCATGCTTGCCGAGCCGATCGAGAGCCACGGCGAGAAGGTTTCCCTTACGCTGACGCTGCCGCCTTTGGGCTTGCTGGTATTGCGCCCGCAGGCGTAGCAGTTGCGGCTACAAAATCGCCGCTCGGGGTAACCCGGGCGGCGTTTTCTTTTGTAGGGAGTGAGGCGCCGTTGCGGGAGCCTCTTGAGACGGTCTTGAGAAGTTGCGCTGCGTATCCGTCCATGGAGGCAAAAGCGTCAGCTGGATTCGCGGGCGTGAGCTTCCTTGATCGTTTCACCAACGCTACCAGCACTCTTCCTGGGGGAGCTGCCGTGGCCGCGAAGAGGCCGGCAGCTCATTCGGGTGCGGTCCTCCCAAGACCGTCGCTTCGCCAGCCCGGCCTACTGCGACACCGTCTGTTGTTCGCTGGCCTGGTTGTTGCTGCGCAGCTTCTTCGCCCGGGCCTCCAGCACCACGTAGACCAGCGTGGCGAACAGTAGCGGGATCAGGAAGTAGATCACCCGGTAGCCGATCAGGCCTCCAACGATGGCGCCCTTGCTCATTTCGTCGGCAAGCATGGCGACGAACACCGCTTCGATAACGCCGAGCCCGGCGGGAATGTGGGTAACCACGCCGGCGATGCTGCTGATCATCAGGATGCCCAGCACTTCAGGGTAGGCGGCCTTCTGCGAAAACATGTAATAGACCACCAGCGCCATCAGCGACCAGTTGGCCGCTCCCAGCACCAGTTGAATCAGCGCCAGCCGCAGCGATGGCAGCTGGATTTCATGGCCACGAATGGTCCATGAACGGCGCTTGGAAAAGCCACACAGCCCCAGATAGACCAGACAGGCGACCAGCAGCCCGCCGCCCAGTATCCGCAGCGCAGTAAAGCCGATCTCCCAGCTCGCCGGCGGCTTGATCCAGCCCATCGCGAAGATCATTCCGGCCAGCCACATGTAGCCAAGCCAGTTGGTCAGGATGCTCATGGTGAACACCCGGGTGATCTGCGAGGGCTTCAGGCCGAAACGCGAATACAGACGAAAGCGCAGGGCGATGCCGCCGACCCAGGCGCTCAGGTTGAGGTTGAACGCATAGCAGACGAAGGTCACCGGCAGGATCTGCCTGATCGGCAGGTCATGGCGCGCATAGCGTTTACCCAGCACATCGAAGAAGCAGTACACGACGTAACTGCCGAACGCCGCCGCGCCAGCCATCCACAGTGTCTGCGCCTTGTAGTTGCGCAGAGTGTTGTAAACCTCCTGCCAGTCGAGATTGCGTGCCAGGCCGATCAACAGGCCGACCACAAGGGCGAAGAAGACGTAGGTCAGGATCTTCTTGATCAGCGGCCAGCGCCGGCGCCAGCCGCTCTTCGGCTCGCCTTTGGAGGTATCGCTCATTGTTGTTCTCGCTGCAGGGGGGAGGGCACCGTGTCGAGCTCTGGTGTGTCGGCGTCGAGCAACTCCAGGCGCGGCTTGTGTTCAGGAAACAGGTTCACCAGCCCCGGGAAGTGGCGCAGGAAATGGAAGATCAGAAAGGCCAGCGGCGCCCGCCACCAGAAACCGCGGATGATCCGTTCCAGTGGAATGCGCCGGCAGTCGGTCTGCAGCAGGTGATCGAGCCGCTCGTGCAGGTGCCGGTTGAAAACGTGATCGCGGATGATCAGGTTGGCTTCCAGATTCAGCGACAGGCTCAGCGGATCGAGGTTGCTCGACCCCACCGTCGACCACTCGTAATCCGCCAGCGCGACCTTGCCATGCAGCGGGCGGCGGCAGTACTCGTGGATCTCCACGCCGTCGCGCATCAGGTAGTTGTAGAGCATGCGCGCGCCGAACTTGGCGATGGGCATGTCCGGCTCACCCTGGAGGATCAGGCGCACCCGCACACCACGCCGCGCCGCATTACGGATTTCCCGCAGCACGCGATAGCCAGGAAAGAAATAAGCGTTTGCAATCAACAGCCTGGAGCGCGCATCTCGAATCGCTTGCAGGTAATGTTCTTCGATGTCGTTGCGGTGCTGATCGTTGTCGCGGACGACGAACAACGAGCGCGCCTCGCCGCGGCTGACCCCACCATAGCCCGGTGTCTGCTGACGCAGGCGGCGCCGCCACCACCGATGCGGAGGCTTGTCCGGAGCGATCTGGCTGAGCGCGAAATGGTGGATATCGCGCACCACCGGACCGTCGACCTGCAGGGCATAGTCCTGCTTGGCCGCCGGGCCGAAGTCGCCCAGATGATCGGCGGAGAAGTTGATGCCGCCGATGAACGCGGTTTCGCCATCGACCACGACAATCTTGCGATGCATGCGCCGGAACACGTTGAGCCGGCGACCCAGCAGGCGCTTGCCCGGGTCGAACATGTGGATGCGCACGCCGACCCGGGTCATCTCTGCGACGAATTCCCCGTGCAGGTCAGCGGAACCGTAGCCATCGACGGTTACGTCGACGCTGGCGCCATTTTCCGCTGCGGCGATCAGTGCCTTCTGCAGTTCGGCGCCTACCTTGTCCTGAAACAGGATGAAGGTTTCCAGCAGCACCTCTTTCTTGGCCTGGGCGATCACCTCGAACACTCGAGGAAAGAATTCTTCGCCGTTTTCCAGTAACTGAAGGCGATTTCCGTCTCTCCAGTGGTAACTCATATATGTATCTCCACCGCTAGGGGCAGATGATCGGACAAGTGCGTCCAGGGTTTGTTACCAAGTATTTGCGCACGGTGGGTGCTGGCATTACGCACATAGATGCGGTCCAGCCGTAGCATCGGCCAGCGGGCCGGGAAGGTCTTGGCGACCTGGCCATGGGCGACCGCAAAGGCTTCATGCAGGCCGGCGCAGTGATCGAGCTTTTGCGTGGCCTTGAGCCGCCAGTCATTGAAGTCGCCAGCCACCACCACCGGTGCCCCTTCGGGCAGCGAATCGAGCAGGTTGCAGAGCAGGTCCAGCTGTTTCTGCCGATGCGACTCGCGCAGGCCCAGGTGTACGCAGATCGCGTGGAACTCGTCATGCCCGGGAACCTGTAGAACGCTGTGCAGAAGTCCGCGGCGTTCAGGGCCGGCGATGGAGATGTCGAGGTTCTCGTAACGGGTGATCGGAAACTTGGAGAGCAGGGCGTTGCCGTGGTCGCCATCGGGATAGACCGCGTTGCGCCCGTAGGCGAAGTCGGTCCAGATGCTGTCGGCAAGGAATTCGTATTGCGGTGTGGCCGGCCAGTTGTGAAAGCGCATGGCATGTTTATCGTGGGTGCCCAGCACCTCCTGCAGAAACACCACGTCCGCCGAGACACTGCGCACCGCTTCGCGCAGCTCGGGGAGGATGAAACGCCGGTTGAGGGCGGTGAAGCCTTTGTGCGTGTTCACCGTGAGAATGCGGATCGAGTTGACCGCCGTGGCCATATGGGCATCGAGATCGGCGCTTTCGATGGGATGGTCTTTATCCAGAGTCAAACCATTGCTCCTTCTAGTTGGCCGGGAGTGGCCTGCAGGTGTGCGTCCAGGCCGAGCCGGCGCAGCAGTTGCCGCGCGTCATAGGGCGCGCGGACCTTCACGTCGTTATCGAAATAGCAGTACACCTCGCGCGAGCGACGCGGCCGCGGCTTGCTCGAGCTGATCAGGCGCGCATCGTCGGGCTGGCTGCCTTTGCTCCAACGCTGGATGCGCTGACTCCAGTCGTCCAATGCCGCATCGGTGTAACCGCTGGTGTAGAGCTCCTCCGCGCCGTGCAGGCGGATATAGACGAAGTCGCTGGTGAGGTCTTCCTGGTGCGGCCACTTGCCGGCGGTATCGGCGACCACTAGGGCCACCTTGTATTTACGCAACAGGTCGATGAATGCGGGGTCGACGAAGCTTGCGTTGCGGATTTCCACCGCATGACGCATCTGGCGCTTGCGGTCGATCGACAGATAACTGCGGCCCTCCATGCGCGCCTCGCAGCCCTTGGCAATCGCCAGCGCGGCTTCGGTGTCGTGGGGCAGCTGACGTAGAAATGCCTCGAACAGCGCCGGATCGAACTTGAATGATGGCGGGAACTGCCAGAGGATCGGCCCGAGCTTTTCCTTGAGCTGGAAAATGCCCGAGGCGAAGAAGTTGGCGATGGGTTTTTCCACCTCGCGCAGCCTGCGCACATGCGTGATGTAACGCGGCCCCTTGATGCTGAAGACGAAACCCTTGGGGGTGTCGGCGTACCAGTCGGCATAACGTTCGGGCGTTTGCAGCGCATAGAACGAGCCGTTGATCTCGATGCTGCTCACCGCGCGCGAGGCGAATTGCAGTTCCTTCTTCTGTGTCAGCCCCTTGGGATAGAAGTCACCGCGCCAGGGCGCATAGCGCCAACCGGATATACCGATATGAATGCCTGTCATGGCCCAGGCCTACCGCGCAGTCCGAGGAAGATGGTCCTGCTGGCCTCGGCTTTGCCGAAAGCTGCGCCAGCAGAGACGGGATAGACCGCTTTCATAATCGCTCCAAGTCGCCAGATACATGCTTGAACGCCTCAGCGTGAAAGACTGCGGTTGCGACACCAAGACACGAGGAAACGCCTTGGGTCTGCGCTGGGCAGTCGTTCGGTGTAAGCCGAGCGCTTCAAATACACGTGCCAAATAGCCCGCGTGCACATCTGTTCCGACTTTTCCGCGTGGTGGCGGTTCACCTTTTTCTATGCAGGCGATGGCGGCGAGCGCGTGCGGCGGCGCTCAGCCAGGGCGTCGGCATCGAGTGAGCGGGGCGAAGGGCGAGGCCGGCGCGGTCAGTCTGAGGAGAGTGCCCAGGGCTGATTGCCGGAAAAGGCATCGACCAGATAGTCGATCATTACCCTGACCTTGGCAGGCGGGCGACGGTCGGGCGGGTAGACCACATGGATACCGCCAAGCCCGACGCATGGCTGATCCAGTTCGATGGCGACCAGCTCACCGCGGCGCAGCGCCTTGGCCACGATGAACTGCGGCTTGTAGATCAAGCCCTGGCCACCAATGGCGGCGGCCACCAAGGCTTCGCCGTTATTGGCAACCAGATCGCCGTTGACCGCGATGCGCACCTCGCCATTGCGGCCAAAGGGCCAGACCTTGGCTGCGGCTAGGTTTGGCAGGCTGTAACCCAGGCAGTTGTGCTGACCCAGATCGGCGACGCTGCGTGGTACGCCACGTTCGTCCAGATAGCGCGGCGCGGCGCAGACCACCAGCGGGCAATCTGCAAGCTGCCGTGCCTGCATGGAGCTGTCCTGCAGCTGGCCGATACGCACGGCCATATCCCAGCCGCCGTCGATCAGGTCGACGCGGCTGTCGGTAAGACCGAGTTCCACCTTTACCGCCGGGTGGCGGCGACTGAATTCCGGAATGAGCGGGGCGATGAACTGCGTGCCAAATGTGAGCGGCACGTTCATGCGCAACAGCCCGGTCGCCTCGATCCGCTGCGAGGCGACGCTGGCTTCAGCTTCTTCGATCTCCGGCAGGATGCGCTGGCAGGCTTCCAGGTAGTTGCTGCCAGCCTCGGTAAGGCTGAGGCGTCGGGTGCTGCGGTGAAACAGCTTGACCCCCAGGCGGCTCTCCAGCGCATCGACGTGCTTGCTGGCCATGGCCGGCGACATGTCCAGATGACGCGCCGCGGCGGACAGGCTGCCGGCCGTAGCGGCACGGGTGAAAACGCGCATGCTGGTGATTCGGTCGAGCATTGCAGCTCCTGCTATGAGTAAAAACTGTTAGTGCGTTTCGCCTGGTTCTCACACTTGCGAGTGTAGCCCATGCTTGGTACACCTCACTGGAGCCAGAACGCAATGACTGCCAACTCAGCAATGCCCAGCCAAACCATGCCGACCCTGTTCGTCCCTCACGGCGCGGGGCCCTGCTTCTTCATGGAGTGGAACCCGCGGCACGCCTGGGATGCGATGGCCGACTTCCTCAAGGGCATCGCCGCGACCCTGCCAGCCAAGCCGACCGCCATCGTTCTGGTTTCCGGCCACTGGCTGCAGCCGACCTTCAGCGTCACCAGTGCCGCGCGGCCCGGGCTGATCTACGACTATCACGGCTTTCCGCCGCATACCTATGAGTTGCGCTATCCGGCACCGGGCGCGCCGGCCCTGGCTGGACGTATCGCCGCCTTGCTCGACAGTGCGGCGCTGGGCGTTCGTGAGGATGCGCAGCGCGGCTTCGACCACGGCATGTTCATCCCGCTGAAGCTGATGTTCCCCGCTGCGGATATTCCGGTGGTGCAGCTCTCGTTGCGCAACGATCTCGACCCGTTGGCGCACATCGAGGCCGGTCGCGCTTTGCAGGTGCTGCGCGACGAAGGGGTGCTGATCGTCGGCAGCGGCATGAGCTTTCACAACATGCGCGGCTATGGCGACCCGCGTTTCGCTCCGATTTCAGACGAATTCGATCATTGGCTCAGCGCTGCGGTCGAACTGCCGCCCGGCGAGCGTGACCGGACGCTGCAGCGCTGGGAAGACGCTCCGGCGGCGCGCCTGTGTCACCCGCCCAAGGCCGAGGACCACCTGATCCCGCTGCTGGTGGCTGCCGGCGCGGCTGGCGATTCGATCGGGCGCAAGGTCTTCAGCGACCGCGTCATGCACACCACGCTGTCGGCCTACCGGTTCGGCTGACGCGCACATTTCATCGAGGGGAACACCATGTACCGATCCCATAGCCGAATCACGGCGAGCAATCCGTCGCGCTTGATCAAGCGCCTGTGCAATCACTGGCGGCACAAGTTTGCCGTGCAGCTGGACGAGCAGGGCGGCGTGATCGAACTACCGCTCGGCCGCTGCAGCCTCCGCGCCAGTGAGGGCTGTCTGCACGCGCAGTTGGAGTCTGCCGATCAAGCCAAGCTGCCGCAGTTCCAGAAGGTGGTCGCCGAGCATCTGGAGCGCATGGCCGGCGACGAGTCGCTGGTAATCCGCTGGCAATCCGAAGCGGGTGCCGCGCCAGCCGTACAGCAGGTCGAAAACCGGACGCTCGATTCGAGAAGCCGCTACGGCACCGTTTCGCGGGTGTTTCACTGGCTGATGGCGCTGCTGATCGTCTGGCAATTTCTCAAACTGGGCGACCGCATCGGCGAAGGTGAGCACTGGGTCGGCCAGACCCTGGTGCCCTGGCACGTCTCCCTGGGCGCCGTGCTGATGGTCCTGGTGTTGCTGCGCATCGTCTGGTCGCTGAGTCAGCTCAAGCAGCGGCCGCAGCATGATCCGGCCACCGCGTGGCTGGTCACGGGCGGCCACATGGCGCTGTACGCTTGCATGCTGCTGATGCCAATCACCGGTGTGCTGTATCTGGTCGGCAATGGCTACGGCCTGAAGGTGTTCGGTCAGCAGCTGGTAGAAAAAGGCCCGGAAATCGCCTGGGCGGCTTCGGTCGGTGACGTGCACTCACCGCTGGCTTGGCTGACCGTGCTGTTGGTGGCCGGGCACGTTGGTGCAGCCCTGTATCACCGGCTGGTCAAACGTGACGACATCATGCAGCGCATGCTCTGATGCCGATTGCTCTGACTCACTGGCTGCTCAACGCGAAGTTCGGCAGCGATTCCACCGGCTGGCTAAAGCGGAAGGGAATCGACAGCATTGAGCTGCCATAGGGTTTCTGCACCACGAAATGCAGATGCGGGCCGGTGCTACGACCGGTATTGCCAGACTTGCCGAGCAACGTGCCGACTTTCACCTGCTGCCCCGGCTGGACGCGCACCGAACCACGGCTCAGATGCAGATAGGCGCTGTGGGTACCGTCGTCATGTTCGATACGCACGTAGTTGCCGCCCGGGTCCGGCAGGCGTCCTGCCTGGCCATCGCGAATTTTCACTACTTTGCCCTCCCGGGCGGCGACGATCGGGGTGCCGATCGGCATGGCGATGTCCACCGCATAACGGCCGCTAGGCGAGTTGTGACTGAAATCGCCGCCGGCCCCCTGAGAGATACGAAAAGGGCCGCCTTGCCAGGGCAGGGCATAGGCCGGGCCATCGACCGTGCCGGGTTGATCCGGCTCAGGCGAGTAGATCAGCGCATAGCTGAACGAATGCTTGAACATGATCGGCCCGCCTGCCTGGCGTTTGCTCAGCGTGGCGACGCGAACCCGGCTGTTGGCCGGCACCGTCTTGCGGATCACACCCTTGCCGACCCCGGCCACATTGACCATGCGTGTCAGGCGCAGGGTGACCTCGACCGGCACCTGCAGCGTGTTGCTGACGTCCATCGCCTTGCCGCTACCGGCGCGGTTGATCAGCAAGCGCACCGAGCCTGGCTTGTCGGTTGCTTTCGGTTGATTACTGCTGGCCAGGGCGGGAGCCAGTGGCGCAAGGCCGATCAGCATGAGAAGGGGATAAATAAGCGGTCGCAGAAAGAGCATGACGTGTGATCCATCACGGAAAAGACAAGGCTGCTGGCGACAAGCAGGACGAATCCGTTGGTTGTTCAGGGAAGCCGCGCTGGTTTTGGGACTTGGGTCACGCAGCGAGGTTCACTGCCGCATGTCGTTTTTTTGAAAGGCACACAGCCACAACGTGAATCCGGCCCGGATTGCTCACGGTAAGAGCGCCGCTTGAAAGAGTGATGAGGGATGAGAGGGGCGTAGCCATCCTGAACAGGAAGGAGCGCCCCAAACCCGGACGGGTCGGGGCGCCTTTGCTCACTCGTCGGACTTGATCAGTTCCAGCAGCAACAACGAGCGGCCGGTCACCGCGTACTCGTCGTTGAAGTCGAAACGCTCAGGCCGCGCAGTCGGGTGATTGGTGTCTATCAGGCGGTTCCAGTAGATACCCTGGGGTACCTCCGGCAGCGCGAAGTTCACCAGATCGTGATGCGCGTTGACGATGATCAGCAGCGTGGCATCGGAGCCTGCACGGCGGATGCCGGTAGGCTGTGCACGGCCGTCGAGCAGCATGCCCATGCAGCGATTGTGCGCATCTTCCCACTGCTCGATGGTCATCTCTTCGGCATTCGGCGCCAGCCAGGTGACGTCCTTGACGCCCAGCTCTTCGTTGTAGGCGCCGACCAGGAAACGGCTGCGGCGCAGCATCGGGAAGCGCTGGCGCATGCGGATGAGCTTGCGGGCGAAGCCCAGCAGACCGTAGCTGTCCTCGCTGATATCCCAGTTCACCCAGCCGATCTCGCTGTCCTGGCAGTAGGCATTGTTGTTGCCGTGCTGAGTACGGGCGAACTCGTCACCGGCGACGATCATCGGCGTGCCCTGGGAGAACAGCAGCGTGGCGAGGAAATTGCGCATCTGCCGATAGCGCAGCTCGTTGATCTCCGGGTCCTCGGTATGCCCCTCGACGCCGTGGTTCCACGACAGGTTGTTGTCGCTGCCGTCGCGGTTGCCTTCGTCGTTGTCTTCGTTGTGCTTGTGGTTGTAGGACACCAGGTCCTTCAGCGTGAAGCCGTCGTGGGCGGTGACGAAGTTGATCGAGCTGAATGGACGACGTCCGCGCTGGTTGAACAGATCGCCGGAACCGGTGAGGCGGCTGGCAAAATCCGCCAGCTGGCCATCGTCGCCTTTCCAGAACGAGCGCACCGTGTCGCGGAACTGGTCGTTCCATTCTGCCCAGCCCGGTGGAAAGCCGCCGACCTGATAGCCGCCGGGGCCGCAGTCCCAAGGCTCGGAAATCAATTTGGTCTTGGCCAGTACCGGGTCCTGGCGACAGGCGACGAGGAAGCCGTGACGTTCGTCGAAGCCGTCGTGTTCACGGCCGAGAATGGTCGCCAGATCGAAGCGGAAACCATCCACGTGCATCTCGGTGGCCCAGTAGCGCAGCGAGTCGGTGACCATCTGCAGTACGCACGGGTGGCTCATGTCCAGCGTGTTGCCGGTGCCGGAATCGTTGATGTAGTAACGCTTGTCATCCGGCATCAGGCGGTAGTAAGAGGCGTTGTCGATGCCGCGCATGGAGAGGGTCGGGCCCCGTTCGTTGCCTTCGGCCGTGTGGTTGTAGACCACGTCGAGAATCACCTCGAGGTCGGCGTTGTGCAGGTGCGCGACCATTTCCTTGAACTCGGTGATCTTGCCGCTGGCCAGGTACTTGGGATGCGGCGCGAAGAACGCGATGCTGTTGTAGCCCCAGTAGTTGGCCATGCCTTTTTCGAGCAGGTGCTGGTCCTGGACGAAGGCATGGATCGGCAACAGCTCGATCGACGAGACGCCAAGCTTGCGGATGTAGTCGATCACTTCCGGCGTCTTGAAGCCGGCGAAGGTGCCGCGCACATCGTCCGCCACCGCCGGGTGGCGCATGGTGTAACCACGTACATGGGTCTCGTAGATGATCGTCTTGTCCCAGGGCACCTGTACCGGGTGATCGCGACCCCAGGTGAACGCCGGGTCGATGACCTTGCACTTGGGCACGAAGGGCGCACTGTCGCGCTCGTCGAAACTGAGGTCGCCATCGGGATGACCGATGGTGTAGCCAAACAATGCCTCCGACCATTTCAGCTCGCCCACCAGCTGTTTGGCGTAGGGGTCGATCAGCAGCTTGTTGGGGTTGAAACGATGGCCATTCTCCGGATCGTACGGGCCATACACCCGGTAGCCGTAGATCAGCCCCGGATGCGCATCCGGCAGGTATCCATGCCAGATCTCGTCGGTGTACTCGGGCAGTTCGATGCGCTCGAGCTCGACTTCACCGCTGGAGTCGAACAGGCACAGCTCAACCTTGGTGGCGTGGGCAGAGAAAATGGCGAAATTGACACCCAGGCCGTCCCAGGTAGCCCCGAGAGGGAAGGGCAAGCCCTCGCGAATCCTGGATGGGGTCATGACCTGTGGCGCTTGGGGCTTTTTCTTACTCATGAAATCTCCAAGGATGGATTCAGCAAGGCGTGCCGAAACGAGCGTCGGCGCGAACGATCATTCGACCGATCCGGCGCCGACAAGATGCCTGCCGCCGGTCAGCTTTCCTTCTTTGCGCGCGGGGTGCGGGTTTTCTTCATGACCTCCGGAGTTCCGGCCTTGGCGGCGGTATCAGCTTTCGGCGCGGCGCGGCTGGCACGGGGTTTGGTAGCCGGTGCTTCCTTGGCCTTCGCTTTGGGCGTGGCGTCGGTGGGTTTGGTCGCAGTCTTGCGCGGGCGACTGGCCGGCTTGGCTTCAGCGGCGCCATGCTCGGCCTCGACCAGTTTGCGGGCCATGGCCCAATGGCGCTCCTCCTCACCTTCGGGGCAGCCCTCGGATTGCCAGATCTGATAAGCGAACTCGCGGATACGTTGCTCTTCTGAACTCATTGTTGGGATTCTCCTGTTGCTCTTATGTAGACGTATGCAGGACGGCCGCTGGCAGTCCGTCCAGAACCCGCGCAGCCTCAAGGCTGGCTTGTTGGGATGTGACTGCCGTTGCGTCGAAAAGTCGCTCGAATTCACTACCGTCCAGCGCCTCGGGCAGGGCGATCCTGGTATCGCCCCAACGCTCGGTCGGCACCTTGGGTATTTCGCTGTCACCCAGCAGTCCCGCGACCAGACGCGGCACCACGACCACCAGCCATTCGCCGTCCAGCTCGCGAGCGAAGGCCAGCAGATGCTCGGCCTGTTCACCGGACACCGTAAGCGGTAGATACCGCCCTTCGCTGAACAACCGCGGATAGCGGCGGCGCAGCTGCAACGTACGGCTGATCACGCACTGCTTGATGCGACCGTCGTGCCAGCTTTGCAACAGCTGGTCGAACGAAGCACTACCGTCGAGACTGCGCTGCCGTGCAGCGAAGTCCACCGGCCTGCGGTTGTCCGGGTCGACCAGACTGAAATCCCAGTATTCGGTGCCCTGATAGAGGTCCGGTACGCCCGGCGTGGTCATGCGCAGCAGGCTCTGCACGAGGCCGTTCAACGCACCGGCAGGGGCCAGCTCGGCCGCGGCTGCGGCGATTTCGTCCCGTAATGGTGCGCCTTCGCTGGCCAGCAACAGATGTTCGACATACTGGCGACAGGCGCCTTCGTAGTCGCCGTTGGGGTCGCTCCAGGTGGTACGCAGCTTGGCTTCGCGCAGCGCCTTTTCCTGCCACTGCAGGATGCGCGCACAGAATTGCTCCATCGCTGCCTTGTCGTCTGCACGGAGGTCCAGCGGCCAGCAGCCGAGCAGTATCTGAAACAGCATCAGTTCGTCGGCGGGCGAGGGCGCGGGGCCGTCGCCGAGCTGCTGGATGCGGCTGGCCGCCATGTCACGCCAGCGCCGCACCTTGCCGGCGAACCAGTCGCCCCGCTCGCTGATCACGGCCATGCGTGCCCGGGTATCCTCGCCACGCTTATGGTCGTGGGTCGCGGTGGTCAGCATGTTGCGCGGGAAATGCTCGGCGCGTTGCAGGCACTCATCGTGAAACGCCTGCAGCGGCGCACTGAAGTGCTGCGGATCGAAGCCCACATCGTTGCGCGAGAGCAGGATGCCGGAACGGTAGCAGGCGGTGTCCTCGACTGCCTTGGCCGCGGCTGGCGAAGTCAGCTGCTGGAAGCGCGTGCAGGCGTAGCGGCGGATCTTGCGCAGATTGCGTGGCAGCTGCCGCAGGTTTTCGCCGCCCAGCCAGCGCTGCAGATGCTCGAGCAGCGGCCAGTCGGCTTCGCTCAAGGTCGTCTTCGCGCCGTCCAGCGCCCGCTGGAAGAACGGTTCGTCCGCTTCGCGGCGGCCAGGCGCAGCGATATAGGTGCGGTACACCGGGAAGTGGATGATCAGCTCCAGCAGCGCCCGGCGAATCGCACCGAGGGTGATGTCACGGGTCATTACGTCGCCGCGGGCGACCTGCAGCAGCGCCTGCGCGACGGTTTCGAAATCGCCGGCCAAGGGGCCGGTCAGCACCAGCTGGCGGGCCTGGCGCGCTTCCTCGAGAAAGTCGGTGGTGCGCCCGCTGGTTTCGCTCCATAGCGCGCAGAGCAGCGCTTCTCCGGCCGGATCGTGCTGCAGCAGCGAAACCTGATTCATGAACTCGTAACCGGTGGTGCCATCCACACCCCAGTCGTCATGCAGGCGCTCGCCACCAGCGAGGATTTTCTCGACGTAGATCGGCACGTGGTCCTGCACCGCGTCCTGCGGGCGCCCGGCATTCAGCCGATCGACGCGTCGGCGCAGGCGCCTGCAATAACCACGCGGATCGGCCAGACCGTCGATATGGTCGATGCGCAGACCATCGACCAGGCCATCGCCGATCAGCTCGAAGATCTTCGCGTGGGTTTCCTCGAACACCACCGGACGTTCGACGCGCAGACCGCCCAGCTCGTTGATGTCGAAGAAGCGCCGCCAGTTGATGTCGTCACCCGCGGTGCGCCAGCTGGCCAGCCGGTAATTCTGCCGTTCGAGCAGGCTGTGCAAGCGACGGAAGCCGTCATCAGTGGTGGAGTCATAGGTGCCGAGCGCCTGTTCCAGAGCCTGGCGGGTATCGGCGTTCTGCAATTGCTCGGCAAGTTCGGCTCGCAGCAAGCGCGCCGCCTGGTAGGGTGCCGGCTCGGTCTTCAGGGCATCGAAGTGCTGCGCCAGGGCGCGTAACTGCTGCTGGTCGGCAGCCCGCAACACTTCGCCGTAGCTCGGCGGGGTAATCGGGAAGCGATGCTCGTAGTGCTCGGCATACAGCGCGCCATTGTCGATATCCAGGCACAGCTTGATGGTGCCTTGCTGCAATGCGTCGCCATAGTCACTGCCGAGGAAGGGCACCAGAAGCTGGCCTTCGAGCAACGGATCGGGCGAATTCCATTCGATGTCGAAGAACTGCGCGTAGGGGCTGCGGCGGCCCCACTCCAACACATCCAGCCACCAGGCATTGCCGGAGCCACCGACGGCCATGTGATTGGAGACGATGTCGAGGATCAGCCCCATACCCTTGGCGCGCAGGGCTTCGACGAGGCGATGCAGGGCAGGCTCGCCACCCAGCTCCGGATTGATGCGGGTCGGATCGATGACGTCGTAGCCGTGCATGGAACCGGGACGGGCGGTGAGCAGCGGCGAGGCGTAGATATGGCTGATGCCAAGCTCGGCGAAGTAGTCAACCAGTGCAGTGGCGTCGTCCAGGGTGAAGTCGCGGTGAAACTGCAGTCGCAGGGTTGCGGTAAGGTCTTTCATCGATGCGCAGCTCCACGATGGTTACGACGGGCCTGCGCAAAGGACGCCAGCCGACGGCTGCTGGCCGGGCTGTCGAGCAACGTTGCACTGTCGCCGGGATAGCGGCGACGCCAGTTGGGATGGGTTTCGACGATGCCGGGCATGTTGGTCTGTTCTTCCAGACCGAGTGCATCTTCCACCGGCACCAGCACCAGTGGCGCCGGGGTATGGGCCAGGAAGCAGATGGCGGCATCGACAGCGTCCTCGGCGCTCAACAGCACATCCGGATTCTTGCCGCTGTATTCGCACAGAGCGCGATTCAGGCCGGCGCGCTCCTTCTCGCGTGCTCGCCACTGGGCGTCGCGGTCGGATTCGGGCACCTGACCGACCTTGATGCGCCAGTCGATATCGTGACCTCGCCACCAACCCGTCAGGGTCGGGATGTCGTGGGTGGTGCTGGTGGCCAGCGCCTGCGCCGGATACTGCGCAGGCGTCTGGAAATGCCCGTCGTGCTGTTCGAACAGCAGGACCCGCATGCCGAGGATCCCGCGAGCCGCGAGCACATCGCGCAGGCCGTGGGGAATGGTGCCGAGGTCCTCGCCCAGGATCACCGCCTGGTGGCGCCAGGCTTCGAGGCAGAGCAGGCGCAGCATGTCGTCGAACGGAAAGTTGAGATACACGCCGCGCTTCGGGTCGGCACCGGCAGGGACGACCCACAGACGCTTCAGGCCCAGCACATGGTCGATGCGCATGCCGCCGGCGTGGGCGAGGTTGGCGCGCAGCATTTCGATGTAGGCGCGAAAGCCGTTCTGTTGCAGGCCCCAGGGCGAGAACGCGGAGATGCCCCAGTTCTGGCCGTCGCGATTCATGATGTCCGGCGGCGCCCCGACGCTCAGCGAAGCCAACAGCTCAGCCTGTCGGCTCCAGGCCTGGCTGCCGCCACCATCGGCGCCGACCGCGAGGTCGGAAATCAGGCCGATGCGCATGCCGGCGCTGCGCGCGGCGACCTGGGCGCGCTCCAGTCCGCGGGCCATGAGCCACTGACCAAAAGCGTGATAGCTCACCTCGTCGGCGTGTTCGCGGGCGAATGCGTCCACGGCTGGGCTAGCCGGATCGCGATACTCGCTTGGCCAATCGCTCCAGTGCTGGGTATGGCCTTGTGCATTGCGCAGATGGGTGTGCAGGACTTCGAAACGGCAGTGGTTTTCCAGCGCCTCGCCACCGTTCGCACGGAAGCTGTCGAAATCCACCTGCAAGGGGTTGCCGCCCTTGCTGAAGTCGTCGAACAGCTGGCGTAGCAGGCGTTGCCGCGACTGGGCGACGGCAGGCCAGTCGATCAGATCCAGGCGCTCGAGCCGTTCCAGTTCTTCGCCGAGTCCGCAGGTCTCGATGGCCTGGCGCAGCGGCCGCTCGCCGAGGATTGCCCCGGGTGCCGCATGCAGCACGTTGAAGAACAGTCGGCTCGACGGCGAGTAGGGGCTGTACTGGTTGATGTGCGCGCTGAACATGGCATGAACCGGGCTGATACCCAGCGCATCGGCACCATGAGCAGCAGCGTTGCTCACCATCGACTCCAGCGCCTGGGTGTCGCCCAGGCCGCCGTCACCGGCTCGTCGCAAGCTGTACAGCTGGGCCGTCAGCCCCCAGGCATCGGCACCGGCGATCTGCGCGACGGTGGGACAGGACAGCGGGGCGATGGCCACGGTCAGCTGATGCTTGTCGATCGTCAGGCGGTAATAGCCAGGGGCGTCGATGGCCGGCAAACGCGCCTGGTAATCGAGCGTGCCCTGCTGGACGCCGCCATCTTCTGCCTGCAGCTCAAAGCGACTGGCGGCGGGAAAGTAGGCGGAAAGGTCCAGTGCAGCGTGCTGATCGCAGGTGAGCAGCGGAGGCACGCCGCCGTGGTTGTTCTTGTGCGCAAGGATCTCAAGGCTGGCGTCGATATCTGCATCGGTTTCCGCCGCCAGCCCAAGGCAGGCGAGTACCTCGCGCAGGACGGCCGGCTCGACCCGCTGTTCACGGTTGTCGGCATCGATCCAGTCAATGGAAAGCCCGGCGGCTTCCGCCAGGCGGATCAGGGCTTCGTCGCTCATTTGGCTTTCTCCAGATACAGCTTGGCCATACGAGGCGGCAATTGGTCGGGCGTGTTCGCATCCGACTCACGGCTGGCGAACAGCAGTTGCGCGGCGGTAGACGAGGCGGGCAGTGGAGCGGCTTGTTCGCCGAGGTTCAGCTCGAGGCGCAATTGACAGCCATCACCCAGCTGCCAGCGGGCAAGCACGGCGGCTTCGCCGAGCACGCTGCAGCCGAGAAACGCCGCACCGGGCAGGCGTGGAACGATCTCGGCATGGCGAATGCTGAGTAGCTGGCGGTACAGCGCATGCCATTCGGCGTGCCCCGGTTGCGTCTGCGCTCCGAAGTCCGGCCGCGACTGCTCGAATGTGGCTACGGCGTTGGGGTCGGGTATGCGCTCGCGAGTGGCCTCGTCGGCAAACTCGGAAAATTCGGCAAACTCGCTGCGGCGGCCTTCGCGCACCGCGTCGGCCAGTTCGCCGTGATGGCTGGTGAAGAACAGGAAAGGCTGCCGGGAGCCCCATTCCTCGCCCATGAACAGCAGCGGGACCATTGGCGATAGCAGAAGCACCGCGGTCGCTGCGCGAAGTGCGTCGGCATTGGTCAGCGTAACCAGGCGATCGCCAAAGGCGCGGTTGCCGGTCTGGTCATGGTTCTGCAGGAACAGCACGAACGACGACGGTGACAGATGCGCGCTGGGCTCGCCACGGGCCTCGCCACGGCGGTTGTTCTGCCCCTGATAGATGAACCCTTCGCCGAGAAAGCGCGCCAGCTTGGCGGTCGCGTCCTGATGGTAGTCGGCGTAGTAGCCCTGGCTCTCGTCGGTGAGCAGCGCATGCAGCACATTGTGGCCGTCGTCGTTCCACTGCGCGGTAAAGCCCTGGGTCAGCAGGCTGGAACGGTTGTCCTCGTTTTCCAGCACCAGATGCACATGGCGACCGGGCTCCACGGTGGCATGCACGCGCTCGGCCAGCTCGGTGAGGAAGCTGCGGTCGGGAATGGCATGCACGGCATCGAAGCGCAGCCCGTCGAAACGGTAGTCCATCAGCCACATCAACGCGTTGTCGATGAAGAAATCTCGGACTTCACGGCGGCGGAAATCGATGCCATCGCCCCAGGGTGTCTGCTGGTCGTGGCGGAAGAAGTGCTTGGCGTAGCGGCCGAGGTAATTGCCGTCCGGGCCGAAGTGGTTGTAGACCACATCGAGAAATACCATCAGGCCGAGGCCGTGGGCGGTATCGATCAGGTGCTTGAGCTCTTCCGGGCTGCCATAGGCCGCTTCCGGTGCGTAGGGCAATACGCCGTCGTAACCCCAGTTGCGGTCGCCGGGAAATTCGGCAATGGGCATCAGTTCGATGGCCGTCACGCCCAGTTCGGCGAGCGCGGCGAGGTGCTCTTCCATTGCGGCAAAACCGCCATACAGACCGACATGGGTCTCGTACAACACGGTTTCGTGCCAGGGCCGGCCGCGCCAGTCGGCGTTGCGCCACAGGTAGTTATTGTGGGTATCGATCACCAGGCTCGGCGCATGCACGTCACCCGCCTGAGCGCGCGAGGCAGGGTCGGGCACATGCAGTTCATCGTCGATGAGAAATCGGTAGAGCGTACCGGCCCCATATGGAGCATCGATGCTGTACCAGCCTTCTTCAGTAGCGGTCATCGGCAGCGTTTGTGCGCCTACAACGATCAGACTGACGTTTTGCGCATCGGGCGCCCAGAGTCGGAAGCGGGTATTCCCGTCTTCCAGCAACTCCGGCCCGTGATGCCCGATATGGGCACGCTGCTTCTGCATTTAACGACCTCTTCAGATTAGATGACGAACCTCGCGGCGCTCTCCGAGCAGCTGCTGGTAAAGCGCGTCATAGGGCTCGATGGCATGGCGCCAGAAAAATCCGGCCGCCATTGCACGGCAGCGCATGGCACTGAGCAGTTGCGGATGCTGATGAATCGACAGGGCCCGCTGCACCGCCTGGCGGTAGCTGGCGACATCGGGCTCGTTGAAGAGGAAGCCGGTGACGCCATCCTCGATGGAGTCGGCCAGACCACCCGTGCGCCGCGCGATGGGAAGGGAGGCATAACGCTGGGCGTACATCTGGCTAAGACCGCACGGCTCGTAGCGCGACGGCATCAGCAGGAAGTCGCTGCCGGCGAACAGGCGCCGAGCATCGGTTTCGTTGAAGCCGATGTGGGCTGCAACTCGACCGGGATACTGAGCCGCGAGCTGCCGGACCTCGTCTTCGATGTGATGATCGCCCTGACCCAGAATTGCCAGCTGGCCACCGCCTTCGACGATGGCATGCGCGACGTCGAGGGTCAGGTCGACACCCTTTTGATGGACCAGGCGCGAGACCACCGCGAACAGCGGCGCACCACATTGCTCGAGCCCAAACGAGTTGCGGATATAGGCAGCATTGGCTTCTTTGCCAGCCCAGTTTCGCGCACTGAAACCGCTCACCAGATAGGGGTCGCTTTCCGGTGCCCAGCTTTCGTCGATGCCGTTGAGAAGCCCGCTGAGCAGGCCCTGGCGGGCTTTCATGCTGAGAAAGCCTTCCATGCCACAGCCGAACTCGGGCGTGGTGATTTCCTCGGCGTAGGTGGCGCTGACCGTGGTCACACGGTTGGCGTAGGCGATACCGGCCTTGAGCAGCGACAGCTTGCCGTAGAACTCCATGCGCTCGGGGTCGCAGGCCTCCGCTGGGATACCCAGCAACCGCCGTTGCGACATGTCGATATTGCCCTGATAGGCAAGGTTGTGAATGGTGAACACGCTTGGCGTATTCAGGCCGCGCCAGCGCATGTAGGCGGGCGTCAGGCCAGCTGGCCAGTCGTGTGCGTGTACGAGTTCCGGCGCCCAGCGGATGCAGGCCGTGCCAGCAGCGATCTCTGCAGCAGCCAGGCCGAGGCGGGCGAAGCGCACCGGGTTGTCCGGCCAGTCATTACCGTGGACATCGCCGTAGGGCGAACCTTCGCGTTCGTAGAGTTCGGGGCAAATCAGCACATAGATGATCAGGCCATCCGGCATGTCCATCCGGCCGATGCGGCAGCCTGGGATTTCGGCATAGCTGCTCAGCGAGCCGACGATGCGAATGGCGTGGCCACTGTTGATGACCTGCGAAAAACCGGGGATCAACACGCGCACGTCATGGCGTGCACCCAGCGCGCGGGGCAGAGCGGCGGACACGTCAGCGAGTCCACCGGTCTTGACCAGGTCGGTCAGCTCGGAAGTCACGAAAAGGATCTTGCGTTTGTCATCGTGGCTACTGCGAATCTGCAGGGCAGGGCGAGTAACCAGGGGTGGAGCAGGTTGGGCCTTCGGTGTTCCGGCAGGCCTAGCGTTCACAGCGGCAATACTCATCACGATCTCCCCAAAGCCCCGGGCTTCCAGATGCCGGCGCCAGCTACGAGCATATTTCTCCTATGCAACGATCTGATGACCGCCACATACCATGAACACGACCAGGCTAAATCTCGTTTTCGGAGCTGCCGCGAAGGCAGGCAGAGCTGCACTGGCCCTGCCAAAATCCAGACCCGGCGTCGCGGTAGAAGTTCTCAAAATCCGATCAACAACCGCGGCCGGAACTCGCAACCAGCCAACTTGCTCCGAATACACAGAGTCGTGAAGGCGATGACCCTGAAACTGCTGGAGCAAAAAACATGCAAGAGATCGAGCAAGTCGTGGCTTTTTTGCAGCGCGCGGAATTGACGCTGACCACCGCCGAGTCCTGTACCTGCGGTTTGATGGCTTCGCTGATGGGCGATATACCGGGCTGCGGCAAGGTGCTGGACAGCGGCTTCGTGGTCTATTCACCCAAGGCAAAGAACCGCCTGCTCAACGTCGACTTCGAAACCATCGAGCGATTCGGCCTCACCAGCGAGGAGGTGGCGCGCGAGATGGCGATTGGTGCGCTGAACGCCAGTGTCGCCACTCTGGCCATTGCCAATACCGGTGTTGCTGATGATGACCAGGAGGATGAGGGCGGCACCCAGTGCTACGCCTATGCACTGATGCGGGGCGAGCAACAGGTGGTGGTGAGCGAAACGGTGCAGTTCGAGGGTGATCGCGTGGAGATTCGCAAGCAGGCTGCGCGGTACGGTCTCACCCAGCTGCCGGTAAAGTACGAGCAATTATTGAAGAAGCTGGAAGAGCGCGCCGGCGAATAATCACACCGGCGGCTGGCGCTCCGGTTCCACATGCTCGGGCTGCGAAGTATCGACACGCTGCTTGTGGCCGACACTGAGATCCGCCCGAACCTGCGGCAGCGAATGCGGATACTGGCGCTGGATGAAGCCCAGCAGGTTCTCGCGGATATGACAGCGCAGGTCCCAGTTGCGCGACGAGTCCGGTGAACTCACTAGCGCACGCAACTGAATGGATTTTTCGCTGGTGTCGGTCACCTGCAGTACGCAAACCCGGCCATCCCATAGTTCGGGGACTTCCTTGCACAGCCGGCGCAGCTCTTCGCGCAGCGGCTCCAGTGGAAGCGAGTAATCGGCCCAGAGAAATACCGTCCCGATAAGGCTGGAGCCGCGGCGGGTCCAGTTCTGGAAAGGCTTCTCGATGAAGTACTGCAGCGGCACGACCAGGCGACGGTCATCCCAGATGCGCACGACGACGTAGGTACCGGTAATTTCCTCGATTCGGCCCCACTCGTTTTCGACGATGACCACGTCATCCAGGCGAATCGGCTGAGTCATGGCGATCTGCACGCCGGCGATCAGGTTGGCCAGCACCGGCCTCGCGGCGAAGCCCACGGCAAGACCGGCAAGGCCTGCCGAGGCCAGGAGGCTGGCACCGAACTGGCGGGCGCCGGGAAAGGTCATCAGCATCGCCGCCGCACCCACCAGCAGCACGAAAAACGCCAGCGTGCGGAGCAACACCCGCGATTGTGTCTGGATCTGCCGAGCACGCAGGTTGTCGACCACATCCACCGGGTTGCGCAGCAGAATGAACTGCTGCAGCCCGCGCAGCAGACGCATCACCAGCCAGGTGAGGGTCGCGATGATCAGCAGGGTGGTGATATGGCGTGCGCCATCGATCAGTAACAGGTCATCGGACGCCGACGTCCATACGCCCTGAAGCCCTATCAGCGGCAATAGAAGCCGAATCGGTTTCTCCAGTTGCTCGGACAACTCGCGAGTAAACAGAAACGCCCGGGCCAGACGCAGCATCAGGGCCGTCAGCAAACGGCCGAACAGACTCAGTACCAGCACCACGAACAGCGCGGCCGCCAGCGTGCGCAACGCCGGCTGGCTGATGTATTGGTCCCATTGCAGAAGGAAGGCAGGAAGTTCGATAGCGCAGCTCCGGTCGGCGTTCGTCAGGGCCAGTGACAGACCGCATCGGGCAAAAGTTCAGCACGCGCCGCGTGCCTGCCACGCCGGTCGGGTGGTTGGAACTCTTGCCGGCAGGTTCTTTCACAAAATCAAGCGGGCCGATCCTCTAGCCCTGTTTTTTTAGACCTGACCGGAGATATCCAATGCAAAGTGCACAGACCGGCACCGATGTCCGTATCGAACGCCTTATCGAGTGGCTGCGCGACGCGCATGCCATGGAAGCACAGGCCGAAACCATGCTGAACAAGCAGGCCAGTCGCATCGAGCACTACCCGCAGCTGAAGGCACGCATCGAGCAACACATCACCGAAACGCAGAACCAGGCCAGGTTGATCGAAAGCTGTCTGCAGCGTTACGACAAATCCTATTCGGGCCTCAAGGACCTGGGCGGCAAAATGATGGCGATGGGGCAGGCCATGGGCGGCATGATGGTCAATGACGAGATCGTCAAAGGCGCGCAGATGGGCTACGTATTCGAGAACCTCGAAATCGCCTCCTACAAGATCCTCATCGCCGCGGCCGAGGCGGTGGGCGATATGCAGACCAAGGAAGTATGCGAGCGCATTCTTGTGGAAGAGGTGGCGATGGCCGATTGGCTGCGTGATCACCTCGCCGAGCTGACCCAGGCCTACCTGACCCGTGCAGCTGAGCCTAACGTCGAAGCCAAGCGCTGATCACCTGATTGCAGGCCCGGTCGGCATTCGATCGGGCTTACCCGCCCCCTAGAAAGACCGGCACATGCATCGAGCACGGCATGTGTGCGGTGGTAACCACCGATGAGACCACGTCCTTTAGTCAAGACCCTGACCTTTGCCGTACTGCATTTCGCCACGGCGTTCATCGTCGTCTACGCGCTGACCGGAAGTATCGTGATAGGCGGCGCGGTTGCCCTGATCGAACCGCTATGCAACACGGTGGTGTTCTACCTGCACGAGCGTGCCTGGCAGCGCTTCGGGCGGCAGAAGCCTGTTCAGTCGCACAGTTACGGCCACGATGTGTTCCTCAAGTACATGGGCCGTGGCCAAACCGCGAGCAACCGTGTTGCCAGAACTCCGCGCTAACCGCCGGCCAGTCACTCTGTGCGATCAGCCAGATCGGCCTCCGCGCGCAGGGTGCTGCGCGTGGCGCACATTTCGATTCGCAGTTCCTGAGCCAGACGCACGAGGTTCGCCGCATCTCGGCATTGGTCATACGAAATGCCGAGCACGGTCAGTTCTTCGTCTGGCGGTTCGTGGTAGAGGCGCACACTGAGTGAACTGTCGGGCTCTGCACGGCACTCGCACTGAAAGGGCCGCAGATAGGTGTGCAGGATTGCTTCGATCTTGAACAGAGGAAGACGCGTATTCATAAATCCTCCCTAGATAGGAGGTGACTTGAGCGCAGCACTGCGTCAGCTGCGCACCCCTGGTTTCCCGACGTCTCTCAACCGTAGCAGCGACCGCCGAGATGTAAATGCGGCGATATGTCCACTCAGCGGATTAAGCCGAGCAAAGGCTCTACGAAGCGGCCTTTGCCCGATGCCGCTTATCGGAACGTCCGCTCGGGCTCAATCGCCGTTAGCTGAACTCATACCAGCTGCGGATGACCAAATTAAGTACTAGCCCAGCGGAGATTCGAGATGAAAAGACTGATGCTCGCGGCAACCCTCAGCGCGCTGTTCGCGACTCCGACCATGGCCCAGTTTCCGGCCGGCACGCCGCGGGACGATACCGGTTCACGTCCTAGCCCGATGGGCAATCCCACGCCGCAGGAAGAGGTCGAAACCCGCAAGGATCATCAAGGCCGCACGGTGACCGAAGATGGTCGGCTCGTGGCGCCGCAGCCCGATAGCGAAGAGAAGTCGACAGACCCGGACCGGCACTCGGCGCCAGGCGGCCCCAACGACACCTCGACTGACGCTGGCAAGCTGGAATAAGCCACCAGCGAAGTCCCGCGGAGGCCGGCCATGGCGCTCGAAGACTACCAACGCATGCGCGACTTTGCCGCCACGCCGGAGCCCGCCGGCAAGGCACGGCCGAAGTCGCGCAAGACCCAGGCGTTGCAGTACTGCATCCAGAAGCACGACGCCACCCGCCTGCATTATGACTTTCGCCTGGAACTGGACGGTACGCTGAAGAGTTGGGCAATCCCCAAGGGGCCCAGCCTCGACCCGAGCGTGCGCCGGCTGGCCGTGCATGTAGAGGACCATCCGCTGGAATACGCCACGTTCGAGGGCAGCATCCCGGCGGGCCATTACGGTGCAGGTGATGTGATCGTCTGGGATCGTGGCGTGTGGATACCCGAGGGCGATCCGCGCGACGCGTATCGCAAGGGCAAGCTCAAGTTCGCACTTGAAGGCGAAAAGCTCGCCGGCAGCTGGAACCTGGTGCGCACGCAGATGGACGGCAAGAAGGAGCAGTGGTTCCTGATCAAGTCCCGCGACGAGGCAGCGCGCGACGAGAGCGACTACGACATTGTCGCCGCCGAGCCGGATAGCGTGCTCAGCGACCGTACGCTGGTGCCGCGCAAGCGTGGGGCGAAAGCACGGGTTGCTGAGTCACCGCCGAGTCCGGTCAAGGCGCCAGCCAAACAACGGGCGCCACGTAAGCAGAAGGAAAAGGTCGCGCTCGACGGGGCGCTCCCGGCCAAGTTGCCGGAGAGTTTCAAGCCGCAGCTGGCCACGCTGGTCGATTCGGTACCGGCGGGTGACTGGCGCTACGAAATCAAGTTTGACGGCTACCGAATGCTCGCGCGCATCGATGCCGGCGAGGTCAGACTATTCACCCGCAACGGCCATGACTGGACGGCGAAGATGCCACAGCAGGCTGCCGCACTCGCCGGCCTGGGGCTTGAATCCGGCTGGCTGGATGGCGAAGTCGTGGTGCCGAACGAGGAGGGCACGCCGGATTTCCAGGCGTTGCAGAATGCGTTCGAAGCCGGACGCAGCGGCAACATTCTTTATTACCTCTTCGACATCCCCTACCTGAACGGCATGGATCTACGCGACGTCCCGCTGGAACAACGCCGCGCCGCGCTGCGTGAAGTGCTGGAACGCAGCGACAGCGAGCTGCTGCGCTTTTCCGAGGATTTCACCGAACAGCCGGACAGCATTCTCGAAAGCGCCTGTCAGATGAAGCTCGAAGGCCTGATCGGCAAGCGCGCTGGCAGCACCTACACCTCGAAACGCAGTAGCAGCTGGGTCAAGATCAAGTGCAGCAATCGGCAGGAATTCATCATCGTCGGCTACACCCAGCCCAAGGGCACCCGTACCGGCTTCGGCGCGCTACTGCTCGGGCTGCATGACGAGAAGGGCAAACTGCTTTACGCGGGGAAGGTTGGCACCGGTTTCAATCAGGCAACGCTGCAAGGCTTGCACAAGCAGCTGAAGAAACTGGAAACCGATAAGAGTCCGCTGGACAAGGCTGCGCCTGCAGCCGATGTGCGCGGCGCGCAGTGGCTCAAGCCCGAGTTGATGTGCGAAGTCGCCTATGCCGAAATGACTCGGCAGGGGGTGGTCCGCCATTCGGTGTTCCATGGCTTGCGCAGCGACAAGCCGGCCGAGGCGATTACCCATGAACGGGCCAAGCCGGTCGCCAGTCAGACGAAGGCGAGCGCAGCGCGCCAGCCCGACTCCATTGGCAGTGCGCGGATCAAGATATCCAATCCGGAGCGGGTCATCGACCCCAGCAGCGGCATCAGCAAGATCGAGCTCGCCCGCTTCTATGCGCAGATCGCACCCTGGGCGTTGCCGCAATTGCAGAACCGGCCTCTGGCGCTGGTCCGCGCACCGGAAGGCATCACCGGCGAGCTGTTCTTCCAGAAGCACGCCGACAAGTTGGCCATCCCGCATATCACTCAGCTCGACCCGGCGCTCGACCCAAAACATGGCGCGCTGCTGGTGATCGACAGCGTCGAGGCGCTGGTGGGCGCGGCACAGATGGGCACCATCGAACTGCACAGCTGGAACGCCGTGGCGCCCGACCTGGAGCACCCGGATCGCTTCGTGCTGGATCTCGATCCAGACCCGGCCTTGCCGTGGAAGCGCATGCTCGAGGCAACCCAACTGACTCAGACGCTGCTGGACGAGATCGGGCTCGCGTCGTTTCTCAAGACCAGCGGCGGCAAGGGCTTGCATATCGTCGTACCGCTGGACAGCGTGCATGACTGGACGGAGGTTAAAAGCTTCAGCCAGGCCATTGCCAGATATCTGGCGAAACTTCTGCCGTCGCACTTCTCAGCAGTCAGCGGCCCGAAGAACCGCGTCGGACGCATCTTCATCGACTATCTGCGCAACAGCCGCGGCGCCAGCACCGTAGCGCCGTATTCGGTACGCGCCCGCGAAGGCCTGCCGGTTTCCGTGCCCATTCACCGCGAAGAGCTGGCAGACCTCAAGGGCGCCAACCTGTGGACGGTGCGCAACCTGCTCGAGCGCCTACAGGAACTGGGTGACGACGACCCATGGGCGAACATCGGCACAACCCGTCAGCGCCTGACCAAGCAGATGCGCGAGCGTCTTGGCGTGAAGGATTAAGCCGCCATCCGTCTGAACGCGGCCTTGGCTACACCGAAAAGGCGATACCCGCTTGGGCGCGCCAGGCAAACAATCGGCCTGTCAGGAGAGGCGAAGGCAAGGGATGCGCCAGAGAAGGCCAGCATGACGTCGGCCAACAACAATAATTCAAAGGAGTGTCCGTATGTTCGCGCATCAACCGCTGATCGCCGCCATCCTGCTCGGCTCGTTGCCGGGCCTGGCCCTGGCTCAGGCCGTCACCAGCCAGGCCATTACTACCCAGAACGGGAGCGACAACGAGGCCATCCTCGAGCAGAGAGGTGGGTGGAATTTGTCGAACCAGCTGCAGCAAGGGGAGGGCCACTTTTCACGAGTCGAGCAGGATGGCGACAGAAACTCCGCGCAGACTTCCCAGCTGAGTCTGGATAATCACGTGGAGGTGCTCCAGAGCGGATCAGCCAACCAGGTGACCGTCGTGCAGGTCAGCGACTCCTTCTATGGGCACTCGGCATCGATCGTTCAGCTCGGAGCCGCGAATGTCGCAGAACTCGAGCAGGCAGAGGGCAATGGATCGCAGGCCACGATCCACCAGCAGGGCTCGGGCAATACCCATCGCGTAGAGCAGCTGTACTACGCCAGTCGAGTGGATAGTCGCTCGTCCGGTACCGACAACCTGACCGAAATTACCCAGAACGGTGCTGCCTCCGCCACTACCCAGCAGTTCGGCAGCAACAACCGGATCACCATCGAGCAGAACGTCTATCCCTACGGCGGCGGGATCAACGTTTACCAGGATGGCACTTCGAATGAAGCGAGGGTCAGTCAGTACGGAGGGCGTTATGACACCGGGGACGTCGCGCTGAGGCAGGTCGGCAGCGCCAACGATGCGCAAGTGGTGCAATGGGGTGGGTTCAGCAACCTCACCTTTACTCAGGATGGCGTTGGCAACGAGCTGACGGCCAGGCAGTCGACACGCAGCGGGACGATTCGGGGCAGTTCGGTTGGCAACGACAACCGCGTCAACATCGACCAGAGTTTCGACGGCCCGGTGCTGGACATTACCCAGAACGGCTGGGCTAACGAGATCGACGCGGTGCAGCACGTGGGCTATGGCACAGCGTCGATCAGCCAGATCGGCGATCGCAACATTGCCGTGCTGAATCAGGTGCCGGGATACCCGCTGGAGTCGACGAGCGCCGCGATTATCCAGAACGGCGTCGGCAACAGCGCGTCGATCACCCAACGCTAAGCCGTACCGACGAGGACGCGCGCCACGGTCTGGGCCGTTGACGTTGCCAGAGTGCATGCCATGCAGTGGTCGCCGGCCATGCATGCTTTCACTAGCTGCGAGCGCGCTTCATGCATGCGAGGTGCCGATCATTGACCCGGTTGGCGAACCAGGCGGTGGTCAGGTTGCGGGTGATCTTCGGGCTCTCCAGCCGGATGCCTGGCAGCACCGCCCGAGGCAGCGGCTTGCCGGCGCGCTTTTCGGCCAGCGCGAAGACCTTTTCATATAGGTCGGTTTTCTCGAAACCATGGGTATCACCGCGCTCCAGCGCATTGCGAATTGCTGTCTCGCTCATGTCCAGCTTGCCCGCCAGCGCGCGAACCGCACGCTCGGTCTGGCCGGCCTTGCTGCTGCCGTGAATGATCAGGTCGCCGTCGAGAGCCAGCTTGATGCCACTGGCACGGCTTACTGCGGCCTGAAACGCGGCGTTGCGACTGGCGTACCAGCCGGCATTGAAGTCAGCGAAGCGGTACAGCGGTTCGCGATAGCTGGTCGGGTAGTCGAGCAGGTGGGCGATACCGAAATACATGCCACCGCGACGCGTGAAGACTTCGTCGCGAATCGAACCTTTCCGTTCATAGGGGTAGGTCCACCTGCGGTCCTCGGCAAAGGCGATGCTGACCTGCATCGGACCACCGGTCTTGACCGGATTGAGCGTGCCGAACAGTTGCTTGCCGAGCGGCATGATGCCGAGGAAGTCATCGAAGATCGCACTTAGCTGCTCTTCAGTGCGCACGGCCGCGAGACGCTGGCTATAGGTCTTGCCGTTGGGGGACTTCACGTCCAGCGCCGCATCCACCATGAACCGCGGAACGTGCAGGCGGCCGGCACGGAGGTAGATTTCATCTCGCGCAATCTTCGCCAGGCCGGGCACGGGCGGGGTCGCCTGGAATGTCGATTCCTGCACGGTCACGGCCAGTACCGAGCAGATGTTCTCATCGTTCGGCGGGATATCCAGCGCATCGAAGGCTGCGTAGATGTCCCGCGCCCAACCTTGGCGATCGGGAATGTTGGCGGGAATCAGACGAGCGATCTTGGCCCGGACTTCTTCCGGCTTGGGCGCCGGAATCTCCGGCTGCTGGGTGCCACAACCGGCAAGACCCAGCACCGCCGCTGCGCCGATTGCCGCCAGGAGCGAGTGGCGCACTGGTCGGGTAGCGAAAGGCCGGCCGGATGGGTCCGGGCACGCTGTGCGGCAGGTTGAAAGCGGAATGGTCATGCGGTCCTGAATGTGATGGGTACCTTGGGCTCGGACAGTAAAACAGCCGAAACCGTTCTGGCTCTTTCAGAAACCGCTTTTCTAAACCGTTTGGCGCGCTCGCCGAACACAAGCGTGCACCACGTTGTGACACGCCGTCATCGGCGTACGCCTAAACGCACCGGCCCGCGCCGCCCTAGAAATCGTGGCAGTCAGGCCCTTGGCGCAGGTACGTCGTTTCGTGGGTTTCGCCCTTGGAGTCCACATAGGTCATCCGGGCCGTCACGACCTCGCAGCCGCCGGCAGGTACGTCCATGGATATGACCTTGGCGATGTCGAGTTTGTCGCCATATTGATAGGCCTTGGGTTCATCGGCGGCATACGCCAACTGGGCACTGAGGGCCAGGCCGGCAATCCAGATCAGTTTGTTCACAGATAACCTCCAGAGCGCCTGCTCGCCCAGGTCGTTGTGACGGCGAAGGCAGGCATTTCTTTGCATGCAGCGCCCACCGGATGGCAGGCGTCGGGAAATAAACGAGGCTGCCACGAGGGAAAGCAGCCAAAAGGTGGCAGGACGGCCGATCGAAGGAGCACTCGACCGAAGAAGGAGCGGACTGCTTCTAGCGTCCGTTGCCACCCGTGGATTTTAGTGGGCGACCAGAAGGGGAAAAACCGCGCCAGCGGTGAAGCACCTTTACCCGCCGCGCAACAATCGTTCAGGCCCAATGCGCCGGGTTCTGCAGGATGCCGTGATAGCTGGCGAATGCGCGTGGCAGCTCCAGGGCGAGAAAGTCGACCCAGGTCTTGATCTTCGCGTCGAGAAACCGCCGGGACGGGTAGAGCGCGTGGATCTGCTTTTCCTGCAGGCGATAGCGGGGCAACAGGCGCAGCAGTGCTCCGCGCTGCAGGGCCGGAGCAGCGACATAGTCGGGCAGCAGGCAGATACCCATGCCGGCTTCTGCTGCGCTGGCCATGGCCTCAGCAACGTTGACCTTGAACGCTTCGCAAGGGCGAATCACGTCCTCGATACCATCTGCGAAGAAGCGCCATTCATCTGCGAATACCGGGTCCGCCAAGCGCAGACAGCGGTGCCGCTGCAGGTCGCTCGGCTGCCGCGGCACGCCATGCTGCTCGAGATAACCGGGCGCCGCGCAGACAACGTTGCCAACCTCGCCCAGCCGCTGGGCGATCAGCTCCGAATCAGGCAGCTCGCGGGAAAGCGTGATGATGACGTCGAGGCCCGCTTCCAGCAGGTCGGGCTGATGTTGCGAAAGGGTCAGGTCGAGGCTGACGTCGGGATAGCGCTCACCGTATCTACCCGCCAGTCCCGCCAGCAGCTGGATGCCCAGACCGGTCGTAGAGTGCACCCGCAGGCGCCCGCGCGGAGTCAGATGCGCCCCGCAGGCTTCTTCCTGCGCCTGCTCCAGTTGCGCCAGGATCTCGCGCGATCGTTCGAGAAAACGCGCACCGACCTCGGTCAGCGCCAACCGCCGCGTGGTGCGGTTGAGCAGGCGCGCGTGGAGGTGGTTCTCAAGCTCCGCCACCAGGCGGGAAACCTGCGCGGTGGACGTGTCGGCCAGCTTCGCCGCGGCGGTGAAGCTGCCGGCGTCGACTACCCGGACGAATACCCGCATCGCTTGCAACATGTCCATCGAGTAAGGCCTCTGTGGGTTATTGGCCAGGCACGCCCGGCGATGGATTTTCAGCGTGCGCCGATGCGGTTTGCGTGCCTTGCCAGCCGCCGCCCAGCGCGAGGAACAGGTTCACCTGGTCTTGCGACAGTTGGGCTTGGGACGCCGCCAGGGCGGCTTCGGCCGTTGCGAGGGTGCGCTCGGCGTCGAGGCTGTCGAGATAGGCCAGTCGTCCTTCCTGATACAGACGGCGCGTGTGGTCCGCGGCGTCTCGCGCGGCATCGCGCGCTTCGCGCAGCGCTTGGTCTCGATGCAGGTCGTGAGCGTAGTGCGTGAGCAGGGTCTGGGTTTCCCGCAGTGCGTCGAGCACAACTCCGTCGAAGCGGGCGAGGGCGGCAGCGGCTCCGGCCTCGGTGGCGCGAACGCGCGCGCGATCGACCCGAGTCGGAAAATGCCAGCTGATCGACGGGCCGAATTCCCAGCGGCGGGTTACCGGATTACCGAGGTGTTCGAGCATTCCGGTGTAACCGGCCGCAGCGCCGAGACTGACCTGCGGATACATCATCGCCGTGGCGACGCCGATCTGTGCCGTAGCGGAGGCGAGTGCGCGCTCGGCCGCACGGATGTCCGGGCGGCGCTTGAGCAGGGCGGTGCCATCACCCAACGGAATCGCCTGGCGCAGCTGCGGTGCGTGACTGCAGGCGGTAACCGTCTCGGGAAGGGCTCCGGGCGAGCGACCGAGCAGGGCGGCGAGCTGATACAACGCGGCCGCCTTCTTCGATTCGAATGGCGGCAGCTCGGCACGCAGAGCCTCCAGTTGGGCGTGGGCGCGAGACACATCGACTTCGTTGCCACGACCACCTTCGAACAGACGCTCGGCGACATCCAGCTGTTGCCGCTGAATCGCCAGTGAATGCTTCGCTATCGTCAGTTCCTCGCTGGCATGACAGGCCGTCATGTAGCTGCGTACCACCCCGGCCACTGCAGTTATGCGGGCCGTGTCGAGCAGCGCCGCACTGACGTCGGCATCGGCCCCCGCAGCTTCCGCGGCGCGATGCAGCTGACCGAACAGATCGAGCTGGTAACCCACGCTGAGGCCGGCGTCGGCGAGGTTCATCACTGGAAGTTTTTCCTCCAGGGCCAGGGCTTCGCTGGACAGCTGGCCGCGTGCAACCGAGCCGTTGCCGCCGACCACGACCTCCTGCGCGTGGTGTGCCATCTGGAAGCCCTCATAGGCGCGACGCAGGTTGTGATACGCCTGGCGCACGTCGGCATTGCCGATCAGGGCTTCACTCACCAGCTGCTCGAGCGTCGGGTCGTCATAGAGCTGCCACCAGTCGTCCGGCAGCGGCGCCTGTCCGACCCGCTCGTTGCCGGCCAGATCGAAGGACTTCTGCGCAGCCGCCTGCAAGGCCACAGCTTGGTCTGGCACGCGGTAGTCCGGGCCAACCGCGCTGCAGGCGGCGAGCAGCGCAGTCAGCGCGAACGGCAGTGCGTATGCCGCGCGACTCATTGGCTGACCGTCGCCGATTTGTCGCGCGGCGACGGCAGCACTGACAGCGTCGCCGTACGGCCGACCACCAGGCGGATGTTGCTCTGCTGGCCTTCGTCCAACACCACGCGAACCGGAATTCGCTGCGCCAGGCGCACCCAGTTGAAACTCGGGTCGATATTCGGCAGCAGCGAGTTGCCGCGCACACGGTCGCGATCCTCGATGCCTGCGGCGATGCTCTGCACATGGCCGCGCAGATGCTGCGCTTCGCCCATGATGTGGATGTCCACCGGCTGCCCGATCTCGATGGCGTGCAGCTTGGTTTCTTCGAAGTAGCCTTCGACGCGCAGTGAATCGGTATCGACGATAGACAGCACCGGCGTACCGGTTTTCACGTAATCGCCCACGCGCATCGTCTGGTCGCCGAGATAGCCATCCACCGGGCTTAGCACGGTGGTGCGTTCGAGATCCAGATGCGCCACGCCAAGGGTGGCTTCAGCCGTGGCCAGGGCGGCAGCGGCGCGCTTGACCTGGGTGTCGCCAATCTCCACGGTTTCCGCAGCGATCAGGTCTTTCAGCATCCGATTACGCCTGGCTTCGCGTTGCGCTTGGTCCAGCTGAGCGCGGCGTTCGAGCACTGTGGCGCGTGCTTCGTCGACCGCCAGTTCGAAGCGTGCCCGGTCGATCACGAACAGCACCTGGCCGCGGTTGACCTTCTGGTTGTCGCGCACGTGCAGTTCGGTCACCAGCCCGGAAACATCCGGTGCAACCTGAATGATGTCGGCGTGCACGTGGCCGTCGCGGGTCCAGGGTGCCTCCATGTAGTAATCCCACAGGTGTAGGCTGACGACGACGGCGATGACGACCGCCAGCAGGGTCAGCAGCACCGAGCCGGCGGCGGGTATCCATTTCTTCACGATTCACATCCGGGGAAGGAGATTGAACAGGGCCCCGAGCACGATGATGTACAGGGCGAGGTTGAACAGCGGCGGATGCCAGACCCAGCGATAGAAGCCGGTACGCTGCAGCACGGTGGCGAGCAGGCTCTTGATACCGTAGGCGGCCAGCATGGCAACCAGCAGGACCGGCACATAGACGCCGTACACATCGAGGTGACCGGTCATGCGTGCGCTCCAGCGGGGGAAAGGCCGGCTGCGGGTGGCAGGCCTCCCGGTGCCGCACGCACGCTGGCCGATGCGTCGGCGAAAAGCGCCAGCCGCAAGCCGTGCACCACCTGCGCCGCCCGGTGTGCGCTAGGCGAAGCATCGCACTGCAAATCCAGCAATGCGGCCTCGAGGGCGTCGCGTAAGGGCTCCGGTGCTGGCAGTTGGCTACGCGCGGTGGCGCACGCAAGGAAATGCGCGCGGATCATGCCCAGCACCGGCTCCAGCTTCTGCTCGATGGCGGGTGCTGGCCGCAGTTCACGCAGTTCCAGCAGGCGAAAACCGACACGCAGCTCGCGCGTGGCGTCATTCAGCGCCAGGCGATCGTCATCCAGCTGAGCCAGGCGTGGCAGCAGCTGGGCGATACGGTCGATGAAACTCGAGGCATCATCGGCTTCGTTGCGCCAACGTCGCAGGTCTGCCAGCGCCGCCAGGCTCAGCCAGCCGTGGCGTACCAATCGCCGCGCAGCCCAAAGCGTACCGAACGGCCGGGTCAGGCGAGCCCAGACGAACGCGAAGAGCACGCCCAGCGCAGTGGACAGCGCGATGTCGGCAAACAGCTGGAAATCGGCGCGGTAGCTGTCCTGAAGGGTGATGTTGGAGATCGTCTGCACCGCAATCACGATCACTGTTCCGGCGTGTTGCGGTCGACCGGCGAGGGTGCCGAGCAACAGCAGCGGCACGGCGAGCAGGATGGCCAGGCTGCCGAAATCGTGCACGTTGGGCATCAACGCGAAGAGGTAGACGCCGGCAGCCGTGGAGGAAATGAGCGTGGCGACCAGAAACGACTTGATGAACGGCGCCGGATTGTCCTGACTGGCGAAGAAACAGCCTGCCACCGCGGCGATGAACACGCCGCTATAGCCGTGCTCCCAACCGGAAACGAACCACAGCATGCTCAGACAGAACACCGACAGCGCTACCGAAGCCGCGGTGAATGCCAGTAGGCCGTAGTCATAGTGGCGTGGCCCGCCGACCAGTTGCTGTACGTGATAGCGCAGCGCCGGTGCCGCCTCGGGATGGCCCTCATGGAACTGCTGGTAGAGGTCGAGGCAGTCCTGCCACAGGTCGATCAACGCGCCTAGCTGGCGCAGGCCGCTGTCGATCGCCAGGGCATGCGCCGGATGGCTGTCGCCCAGCCAGGCTGCCAGCTGCAGGCTGCGTTCGCGCAGATGCTCGCCGTGCCCAGCCTCGGCATCGGACTGAATCCAGCGATCCACCTGCTGCAGGTAATCCACCAGTTCCGGCAGCAAGCCCTGTAGCTCAGCCTGAAGCCGGTGCAGCGAGTCCGCGGTGGAGATCAGCTGCGGCATCAACATCGCCATACGCGCGCGAAATTCGCGAGCATGGACGGTGGAGAGATGACTGCTGCTGTCGTGGCCCAGATGGCTGATCATTGCGTCCAACCCCATCACATCCACCAGCAGCGCATTCAGCGCACGTTGGTCGGCTTCGCCCAGGTGCTGGGTATTGAGCATCCGGCTGACGGCACCGCGCCCATCGCGCAGCAGCAGGTGCATCTTCGCCGCGAGGGTCGGCGCGATGCGGCTGGGAAACAGCACGGCGTTTACCACGCTGGCGCAGACGATACCGAGCAGAATCTCCTCGGAACGCGCCAGGGCGACATCGAAGATGGTCGATGGGTGATTGACCTCGGCGAGACTGATCAGCGGCACCGTATAGGCGGCGAGTAGAAAGATGTAACTGCGTGGCGAGCGGTCCAGCAATGAGAGAAAGAGCAGGGCACCGATCCACAACGAGATCGCCAGGCTCAGCATCAACGGTTGCTGAGCGAACGTTGGCAGAAGCACGACCGATGCGGCTGCACCGAGCAGCGTGCCCAGCGCGCGATAGATCGCCTTCGAGCGTGTCGCCCCGGACAGCGGATGCGACACGACGTAAACCGAGGCCATGGCCCAGTAAGGGTTTTCCAGCGGTATCGCCAGAGCGATGAACAGAGCAAGCAGGGCGGCAATCAGCGCCTTGGCCGAAAACAGCCATTCGCGCCAGGTTGGCATATTCATAGAGTTCGTTTTTTGGGGCGTGGGCCAGAGGCGGGAGAGGGCGCGGCCGTCACGCTGCAACACAGATGGTTACATTTAACGTCAAAGACGTATGACAGACTGAACAACCACTAGGACGATTAATGCATTTTTCCGCGCCGGATACCGGCACCACGGCAGGAATTCATGAGCAAACGCATTCCCAACTACGCCTTGTACGGCCAGGCTGCATTGCCCGTATGGCAGGACCTGTTGCATCTGGAATGGATCAACGAACGCGGCGACATGCATCAGCGCGAAATCAAGCCGCATCAGCATGACTCACTGTTGCAGATCGTCTATGTACGAAGTGGCGAGGGCGAAGTTTCCCTGGAGAACAGCCGAATGGGCTTCCATGCGCCGTGCCTGATCCTGCTGCCGCAGCGCACCGTGCATGCCTTTCGCTACAGTCCCGAAACCGACGGGCCGGTCATCACGGCAGCACAGCGACCGCTGGAGTCGATGGCGCGGATTTTGTCCAGCGACCTGCTGGCCTTGATGCAACGTCCGGCAGTGGTGCCGCTGCGGTGGGATGCAGACGGCGAAGAGCCGATATGGCCGCTGATCCAGCTGATCCAGACGGAAGCGCACGGTCAGGAACGCGGCAATGTCGCCGCGGGGCACGCATTGTTGCTCGCGTTACTCGTACATGTCGTCCGGCTGGAACAGCCAGTGCCGATAGCTCGCCCAGCCAATGGCAGGCGGTCCCAGCTGCTGATTCAGTTTCGCGAGTTGGTCGACACGCATTTCAGACAGCATTGGCCGCTTGGTCTGTACGCCGAAGCGCTGGGAATCACGCCAGCCACACTGGGCCGAGCCACCCGCGAAGGTCTGGGTGAATCACCGACTGCGATCATCAACGAGCGAGTCGTTCGCGAAGCACAACGTCAGCTGGCGTATACCACGCTCGACATCCAGCAGATCGCCCGCGACCTGGGGTTCGACGACGCCGCATACTTCAGCCGTTTCTTTCGCAAGCAGACCGGACTCAAACCCAGCGAATTTCGCTCGGCGTTTCGGAATGCGGAAACTATTCAGCCGAACAGCCAGCATGCGCAGGCAAAGCATTCACCTGAGAGCTGAAGCGCTTTGGATATTATTGAGGCGAAAAGCTGGAGGTGATCTGGTGGTGGGTAACGTCTAAGGCGTAATGTAGTATTTCGCATAATGGATGGCCTTATGTTGAGCGGTGTCCGGACAATGCCTCTGGCTCCGGGCGCCGGTTAACATAGGGCCGATTATGCGCTGCGCTATCGATCTCGAATCCCGCCTCATCAAAACCGCCGAGCTGTATGCGCCGGGCCGCAAGGGTTCCGACGCCGTGACTTGGATTCTCGACGACTACCCACGACTTGTTGCCGAGATCCGTGATCTGAGAAAGCGAGTCGCCCAGCTCGATGACGAAGGTGCCCAGCTCGATGCAGTCCTTCAGGAGCTGCGTCAGATCGCTGAGCGAATCAATCATCTCTGACCTGTCCCCCTGGCCTCGACCTCGCCGCTCGCGGCGATTAGTCGCCTGCACTGCTTCCTGTCGTGCTGCATAGCGCCTGCGACGATACCCCCGAAGGGGCCGCAACCATCGACCCACAAAAAAGCCCCCAGCGGCCTGTATGGCCCTCTGGAGGCTTCTCGCGATCTTCGTCCCACCGTCCCCCCACCAGCTCAACCCGCGCCCCGATCTGCCCAAATGGAACAGCTCCAGGGCTTCTCTCTGCCGCTCTCCCAGGATCATCAGCACCGCTGACGGTTAGGTCACGAAGTTGCAGTGGTTCCGCCGCGCTTTGGCTTCACCGGCGCAGCCGGGTCCACCATCTCTAATGGTGGACTCTTGTCTCATGGTGAGACTTTTGGGGTGGTTTTCAGACTTCCAGCTCTAACGTCAGATCGCCCGACGCGCTGACCTTCGCGCATGGCGTCGCCTTCTCCAGGATGAAATGCGCCAATTCGCTGTCTTTGATTGGCATGCGTCCCTGCCTGACCAATAACTTATTGATTTCTATGCACTTTTGTCTAAGCGCTTCTTGCTCTGTATTCGACAGACGCAGGGTGGCAGGCATCGTCAGTTGACCCATATCAAATTCACCTCGTGAAGTGTACGTGCATGCATGTGATTTGTATTGACGCATGCAAGTTCACCGGTATACATTCCGCCGCAATGTGATTTGCATGCATGCATGCATAGGCGAATGGACTTCACAAATGCTCGACAAAATCCACCTCTTCGTACCGTTTCGGGTCGATGCCATCGCTACCAGCACCGGTAAGCGCGGCAACGAGCTGTTGGTGGTCGATCTGGAAGCCCTGGGCGTTCCGCTCCGTGCTACCAGCGTCCTTTCGGACGGGAAGGGTGGTTATCAGGTCGAGGACATAAGCCACGCTTGGGAATCTCTCTCCACTGGCTTTACGCCGTTGGCGTTCAAGGTCTTTCACCAGTCGCTCGGCAAGCGCATTCAGCCCGGCGTCGAGCTGAAAGCCAGCCCTGCGAAGCTGCTCCAGGGGCACAACGTCTTCGGGCCTACCTCGATCCGCAAGGGCGGGGAGGTCATGTTGAAGTGGCTTGCCGGCTCATATCCGAAGCTGTGGGCCTTGCTGGACTGGCAGGCTGCTGAGGTTTACGGGATCGACTGCACCTATTCCGCTCGCCTGCCCGATCAGCGCACCGCGCTACAGCTCGTCCAGGCACTTCGCGGCGTTAGCAACGGCCAGACTCGCAACCGTGGTGACGACTACGAAACCACGGCTTATTGGGGCTCCAAGGAAACCCGCCTGCGCAAGCTCAAGGCGTACCTCAAGGGCCCTGAGTTTCGCCGCCAGCTCGATGATGCCATCAAGGCCGCCAGAGCCTATGGCGGTGCCAATTTCGTTCCCTCCCAAGCGTTCGCAGCCCACCGGCTGCTCTCGGTTCTCCAGAATCCCGCGCTCCAGGAGTGGGCCGAAAACCTCCTTCGTCTCGAAGCCACTGTCATGCACCGCTGGCTCGAACGCAGAAACATCCCGACGAATCTATGGGCCCTTTGCGACTACCAGGAACGGCTGGAAGAGCAGGGGAGTTGTTTTATTCAGTGGTGTTGGGAACAAGTAACTAAAGAACTGTTTGCGGCCTTTGAAGGTATCTCCATGCGAGTAATTAATGACGAAAAAGTGCTGGCCGCACTTAAAGCCCGTTGGACGAAGTTCGGAAAGAACGGGAAAGCCAATGAGACAGTTGCTCTCAACCTGTTTCGCACATATCGCAGTATCAAGGATTACGGTTGGCAGGAAACCATGGACTCTATGTCTCGTGCGACTTTCTACCGCCACGTTGATCAGATTTGCGAATGCGGACTTTCAAAAGCTGCACTTCAGAAGTTGAAGATGGACGATCAGAAGAACAACGTTGTTCCGATCCTGCGCTTCCTGCAAGTTGACTTCAGCGCTCAGCGTCCTGGTTGGTACGTTGAGCCGTCCGTGGAGGCTGCATGATGCGTTCTTGGGCCTATCTCCGCGGCTTTCGTGATTACCGGCCACGCCGCATTTATTGCAATCCGTACCTGCTTTGCAGTTACGACTACAACGAATATGAGCGTGGTTGGTTTCAGGCTCATAAGCGCACCGGGCTTTTTTCATGATCGCCGCGACTATCAACGCCCTGGTCGTCACTATGTGCGGACTGTTGGTAATTCACTTTCTCGGGCGCTGGGCCCGTTCATAACCGAGGTAATCACCATGCTTGTACAACTGGGCCTGTGCAAAGGCGTCACTTCCAAAGAAAAGCAAAACGGCATCATCGAACATTACTTGGTCCTTACCGCTCCAGGTAAAGACCAATTCGGTCAAGAAACCGAACAGTCGGTCGGCCTGAAAGTCTCCAAGCGTCAACTCGATTCAGGCATCGAGAATGCCTATAAGAAATACATCGGCCAGCAAGTTGCTGTTCCGGTATACGCCAAAGCCTGGAAGTCCAAAACTGGCACCGCTTTCGGCATGGACCTGTGGCTCTCCGATGACGGCCTGCCTGTTCCAGTTCAGCGCGTACAACCGCGTCCTGCTGCTGTATCTGGCGGCAACTGATGACAACCGGCGCTCTCATCTGTGAAGGCCAAGTAACCATCGCAAATGATGGCGCTCCCCTGTGTTCTGGTATGTGGCAATTAATGGCACTACCACAACCTTTCGACCCATCCCAGTTACAACCTGCCGAACTGGGCGCATTGTTTGGGTACGGCTTCGGCTTAGTTGCTGGCTGCTGCATCCTGGGCATTGTGGGTCGATTGTTTCTTAACGCTATATACAACCCAAGCAAGGAGTAACACCATGGAAGCAATGATCACTGCAATTACCGGTGCTGTTGACTGGGCTGCTGTTATCACTGGCGCTGGCACCATCTTTGGTGCGCTCGCCCTGGTCTATGTCGCCTTCAAAGGTGGCCAGATGCTCGTCAACGTCCTGCGCCGCGGTTAATCCAGCGTGCGTTGAACTGGGGGCCTCGGCCCCCTTTTCTTTTTCGGCGGGGGATATTCAATGGCCGATTTATATCAGTGGACGTTCTTTGTTCTCGGTTGCGTTTGTGGTTACGCCATCTTCGGGAGGCTCTAATGTTCCGCCTTCTATTAGCTTTTTCTCTCTTGGTCATATCCATCACTGCAAAGGCTGAATCCTACTATTGGATCATTTCCTTTCCTGCTGACAATGCTAGGTACGTCACTGCTGTTGCGGCTTGTAATGCAAACCATACCTATTACCAGCAACTTAACCCCGGTTACGACAGATATGATCAAAGGGTTGTAGTTGGTGAAACTTCATTTTATTGCGAAACCACTGGTTTGCGGCGTAATGCTCAGGGTGTATACGAGCCGTATGGTAGATGGGGAAACACTGCTAACCGTCGTGGAGATTCTTGCCAGCCGGGTGAAAACTACGACCCTAATGTTGGTGGTTGTGAGGTTCCCCCAGGTGAAATGGGCGAAGCGTGTGAAGGTCCTGATCCTGGCTTAACTAAGTTCGGCTATGTCTACAACTCCCAAGGCCAGTGTGTTGACTACACCCGAGCCGATACAGCATCACAATGCAAACTACTCGCTGGAACGTCAGCACCAACTAAGATTGCGGTTGTATTTAACGATGATGGATCGCCTCAGATCCCGCCGCCAATGAATGTCGGTGGCTGCGCGGGCATCGTTGCCTCTGTGGAGCATTGCGAAATGGCACCAGTTCGCTGTGGTGGTGCGTCTGGTAATTCCTGCATGCAGTCTAGTGTCAATACCTGCAAAGTCCTTGTTTCGTTCTCTGGCGCTGTCTCTGGTGACGGTAAGCCGCTTGTCATTAAGGGGCATGAAGGCTCCGAAGAGGGCGTTTGCCAGCCGGGAGATGCGTGTGATCCTGCACCTACGCCAATTCAAAATGAGGAAAAACCCTGTGTTTATGTCGAGGACGGGGAAGGTAGGCGTGTTTGTGATTCCAATAAATGGACGGGGCAACCCGGTGAAAAAAGCTGCGGTACTGTCAATGGTCAGCTTACTTGTATAGGCAAATCGCCGACATCGAACGGCATCAGCATTGGTACTGTCGTTGAGGAAAAAGCCAACGTCGACGGCACCAAGACAGTTACTAAGACCGACGTTCATAACGAAACCAAGTGCATTGGTGCGGGTAGTTGCAAGACCGAAACCACGACCAACAAAACCGTCATCGTTAAAGACTCTGCGGGTAACACTATCGGGCAGTCTGGAAGCTGCACCGGTCCTAAGTGTGCAACTGATGGCAAGGGCGACAAGAATGGTGATGGTCTTGATGATTGTAAGTCGGGCGAGGATTGCACCGATGAAGAGGAGTTCGAAGGCCCAACTAACGGCGACGCTGGAAGTTTTGGCGATAGCCTTGGCAACTTCACCTCACGTGTTAAAGGCGCTCCGATCATTGCGTCCGCATCAAGTTTGACGTTCGCGTCTGGCGGCTCGTGCTCGATGCCTTCTTTCTCTGTGCCAGTTCTCGGCACGCTTTCGTTTCAGCCTATGTGCCAATGGGCAGCTGATTGGTTCGCACCAATTAAAATGATCATGCTCGCGCTTTGGGCGCTTGTTGCTGTTCGCACCTTCTTGGAGGCCTAATTATGCTTGCCGACTTCGCGCAGTGGCTCAAAGACTTCTTCCTTTGGTTGCCGCTCAAGATATGGGAAATGATGCTCGATGCTCTCGCGAGCGTCATTGAGGCTCTTCCTGTCCCCGACTTCATGTCGAACGCTCAAGGTTATATGTCCAGCGTCGGAGGTAATGTTCTTTGGGTGCTTGATCTGTTTGCCGTTCCCCAGGGCATGGGCATGGTTATGGCGGCTTTAGTGCTCCGCTTCATTGTTCGCCGCATTCCGATCATTGGGTGATATATGGCTATCGACGCTTATGTTGGCCTTCCTGGTAGTGGCAAAACTTATTCGGTCGTTAAGTTTGCGATCCTGCCCAGCCTCAAACAGGGCCGTTTAGTTATCACGAACATCCCCCTCACTGATCTTGCCCATCAGGATTACCCCGACCAGATACGCCAGCTCCCGCATAACTGGTATCAGGATGAGAAACTGTTTGAGACTGTCCCTAATGGCGCTGTTGTTGTCCTCGACGAACTTTGGCGTCGATGGCCGAAGGGCATGCCCGCTGCCAAGGTTCCGTTTCGCGATAAAGAGTTTCTCGCCGAGCATCGGCACTTGGTAGACGAGGAGGGCAACAGCACCCGAATCGTCCTCGTTACTCAAGACCTGGACCAGATTGCCGCTTTTGCCACCATGCTTGTCGATACCACTTATCAGAGCGTCAAGCTGTCCGCCCTCGGAGCTAACAAGAAGTTTCGTGTTGATATCTACCAGGGCGCAGCAAAGGGTCAGAGGCCTCCTAAATCTCGGCTTCTTCGCTCGACTTATGACCGCTACGAAAAGTCGATTCACCAGTACTACCAGAGTGCTACCAAGAGCCTTACGGGCGTTGTTGGTGACGAATCCAGGGCGGACAAGCGTGCAACCATCTGGCGATCGCCGCTCATGATCTTCACCTTGATATCTCCGTTTCTGATTGGCTTCCTGGTCTGGCAGATCGTGCAGTTTTTCGGCAACGGCATGAGCTTCTCGAAGCGGGAACCAGAACCCGACCCAGTTGAGGCTCTAGCCGATATGCCCCTGGTCAACCCTATGCCTGCCGATCTGGCTCCTGCTGTTATCCAACAGCCGCAACAGACTCAACCGGCGCAGCGTGGTTATTCTGCCGTCTGGCGTGTCTCTGGCCACATCAAGCGCAAAGACCCTGACACGAACAAGATGCGTGACGTGGTCATGCTTTCGTCACTCAGTGGCATTCGATATGAGCCTATGGAGAACTGCGAGCCCATCAGCATGGGTTTCGAATTCCAATGCGAGGTTGACGGTGATTTGGTCACGCCCTGGTCTGGTCCGATCAACCAGAACATGACGGGCTATGTTCTTGGAGGGGCAACCCAATCCGTTGACGCTGGCAAGCAAGCGGTAGGACTTGGCGGCGAGCGTAGCGCTGCCGTCGAAGGACGCACCGCGCAGCCATCCGTTAATCCGATCTGATGCATACGACTCTTCATCGCACACGTTCTGATTGGGCGCTTCGCATAATGGATGGCCTTATGTTGAGCGGTGTCCGGACAATGCCTCTGGCTCCGGGCGCCGGTTAACATAGGGCCGATTATGCGCTGCGCTATCGATCTCGAATCCCGCCTCATCAAAACCGCCGAGCTGTATGCGCCGGGCCGCAAGGGTTCCGACGCCGTGACTTGGATTCTCGACGACTACCCACGACTTGTTGCCGAGATCCGTGATCTGAGAAAGCGAGTCGCCCAGCTCGATGACGAAGGTGCCCAGCTCGATGCAGTCCTTCAGGAGCTGCGTCAGATCGCTGAGCGAATCAATCATCTCTGACCTGTCCCCCTGGCCTCGACCTCGCCGCTCGCGGCGATTAGTCGCCTGCACTGCTTCCTGTCGTGCTGCATAGCGCCTGCGACGATACCCCCGAAGGGGCCGCAACCATCGACCCACAAAAAAGCCCCCAGCGGCCTGTATGGCCCTCTGGAGGCTTCTCGCGATCTTCGTCCCACCGTCCCCCCACCAGCTCAACCCGCGCCCCGATCTGCCCAAATGGAACAGCTCCAGGGCTTCTCTCTGCCGCTCTCCCAGGATCATCAGCACCGCTGACGGTTAGGTCACGAAGTTGCAGTGGTTCCGCCGCGCTTTGGCTTCACCGGCGCAGCCGGGTCCACCATCTCTAATGGTGGACTCTTGTCTCATGGTGAGACTTTTGGGGTGGTTTTCAGACTTCCAGCTCTAACGTCAGATCGCCCGACGCGCTGACCTTCGCGCATGGCGTCGCCTTCTCCAGGATGAAATGCGCCAATTCGCTGTCTTTGATTGGCATGCGTCCCTGCCTGACCAATAACTTATTGATTTCTATGCACTTTTGTCTAAGCGCTTCTTGCTCTGTATTCGACAGACGCAGGGTGGCAGGCATCGTCAGTTGACCCATATCAAATTCACCTCGTGAAGTGTACGTGCATGCATGTGATTTGTATTGACGCATGCAAGTTCACCGGTATACATTCCGCCGCAATGTGATTTGCATGCATGCATGCATAGGCGAATGGACTTCACAAATGCTCGACAAAATCCACCTCTTCGTACCGTTTCGGGTCGATGCCATCGCTACCAGCACCGGTAAGCGCGGCAACGAGCTGTTGGTGGTCGATCTGGAAGCCCTGGGCGTTCCGCTCCGTGCTACCAGCGTCCTTTCGGACGGGAAGGGTGGTTATCAGGTCGAGGACATAAGCCACGCTTGGGAATCTCTCTCCACTGGCTTTACGCCGTTGGCGTTCAAGGTCTTTCACCAGTCGCTCGGCAAGCGCATTCAGCCCGGCGTCGAGCTGAAAGCCAGCCCTGCGAAGCTGCTCCAGGGGCACAACGTCTTCGGGCCTACCTCGATCCGCAAGGGCGGGGAGGTCATGTTGAAGTGGCTTGCCGGCTCATATCCGAAGCTGTGGGCCTTGCTGGACTGGCAGGCTGCTGAGGTTTACGGGATCGACTGCACCTATTCCGCTCGCCTGCCCGATCAGCGCACCGCGCTACAGCTCGTCCAGGCACTTCGCGGCGTTAGCAACGGCCAGACTCGCAACCGTGGTGACGACTACGAAACCACGGCTTATTGGGGCTCCAAGGAAACCCGCCTGCGCAAGCTCAAGGCGTACCTCAAGGGCCCTGAGTTTCGCCGCCAGCTCGATGATGCCATCAAGGCCGCCAGAGCCTATGGCGGTGCCAATTTCGTTCCCTCCCAAGCGTTCGCAGCCCACCGGCTGCTCTCGGTTCTCCAGAATCCCGCGCTCCAGGAGTGGGCCGAAAACCTCCTTCGTCTCGAAGCCACTGTCATGCACCGCTGGCTCGAACGCAGAAACATCCCGACGAATCTATGGGCCCTTTGCGACTACCAGGAACGGCTGGAAGAGCAGGGGAGTTGTTTTATTCAGTGGTGTTGGGAACAAGTAACTAAAGAACTGTTTGCGGCCTTTGAAGGTATCTCCATGCGAGTAATTAATGACGAAAAAGTGCTGGCCGCACTTAAAGCCCGTTGGACGAAGTTCGGAAAGAACGGGAAAGCCAATGAGACAGTTGCTCTCAACCTGTTTCGCACATATCGCAGTATCAAGGATTACGGTTGGCAGGAAACCATGGACTCTATGTCTCGTGCGACTTTCTACCGCCACGTTGATCAGATTTGCGAATGCGGACTTTCAAAAGCTGCACTTCAGAAGTTGAAGATGGACGATCAGAAGAACAACGTTGTTCCGATCCTGCGCTTCCTGCAAGTTGACTTCAGCGCTCAGCGTCCTGGTTGGTACGTTGAGCCGTCCGTGGAGGCTGCATGATGCGTTCTTGGGCCTATCTCCGCGGCTTTCGTGATTACCGGCCACGCCGCATTTATTGCAATCCGTACCTGCTTTGCAGTTACGACTACAACGAATATGAGCGTGGTTGGTTTCAGGCTCATAAGCGCACCGGGCTTTTTTCATGATCGCCGCGACTATCAACGCCCTGGTCGTCACTATGTGCGGACTGTTGGTAATTCACTTTCTCGGGCGCTGGGCCCGTTCATAACCGAGGTAATCACCATGCTTGTACAACTGGGCCTGTGCAAAGGCGTCACTTCCAAAGAAAAGCAAAACGGCATCATCGAACATTACTTGGTCCTTACCGCTCCAGGTAAAGACCAATTCGGTCAAGAAACCGAACAGTCGGTCGGCCTGAAAGTCTCCAAGCGTCAACTCGATTCAGGCATCGAGAATGCCTATAAGAAATACATCGGCCAGCAAGTTGCTGTTCCGGTATACGCCAAAGCCTGGAAGTCCAAAACTGGCACCGCTTTCGGCATGGACCTGTGGCTCTCCGATGACGGCCTGCCTGTTCCAGTTCAGCGCGTACAACCGCGTCCTGCTGCTGTATCTGGCGGCAACTGATGACAACCGGCGCTCTCATCTGTGAAGGCCAAGTAACCATCGCAAATGATGGCGCTCCCCTGTGTTCTGGTATGTGGCAATTAATGGCACTACCACAACCTTTCGACCCATCCCAGTTACAACCTGCCGAACTGGGCGCATTGTTTGGGTACGGCTTCGGCTTAGTTGCTGGCTGCTGCATCCTGGGCATTGTGGGTCGATTGTTTCTTAACGCTATATACAACCCAAGCAAGGAGTAACACCATGGAAGCAATGATCACTGCAATTACCGGTGCTGTTGACTGGGCTGCTGTTATCACTGGCGCTGGCACCATCTTTGGTGCGCTCGCCCTGGTCTATGTCGCCTTCAAAGGTGGCCAGATGCTCGTCAACGTCCTGCGCCGCGGTTAATCCAGCGTGCGTTGAACTGGGGGCCTCGGCCCCCTTTTCTTTTTCGGCGGGGGATATTCAATGGCCGATTTATATCAGTGGACGTTCTTTGTTCTCGGTTGCGTTTGTGGTTACGCCATCTTCGGGAGGCTCTAATGTTCCGCCTTCTATTAGCTTTTTCTCTCTTGGTCATATCCATCACTGCAAAGGCTGAATCCTACTATTGGATCATTTCCTTTCCTGCTGACAATGCTAGGTACGTCACTGCTGTTGCGGCTTGTAATGCAAACCATACCTATTACCAGCAACTTAACCCCGGTTACGACAGATATGATCAAAGGGTTGTAGTTGGTGAAACTTCATTTTATTGCGAAACCACTGGTTTGCGGCGTAATGCTCAGGGTGTATACGAGCCGTATGGTAGATGGGGAAACACTGCTAACCGTCGTGGAGATTCTTGCCAGCCGGGTGAAAACTACGACCCTAATGTTGGTGGTTGTGAGGTTCCCCCAGGTGAAATGGGCGAAGCGTGTGAAGGTCCTGATCCTGGCTTAACTAAGTTCGGCTATGTCTACAACTCCCAAGGCCAGTGTGTTGACTACACCCGAGCCGATACAGCATCACAATGCAAACTACTCGCTGGAACGTCAGCACCAACTAAGATTGCGGTTGTATTTAACGATGATGGATCGCCTCAGATCCCGCCGCCAATGAATGTCGGTGGCTGCGCGGGCATCGTTGCCTCTGTGGAGCATTGCGAAATGGCACCAGTTCGCTGTGGTGGTGCGTCTGGTAATTCCTGCATGCAGTCTAGTGTCAATACCTGCAAAGTCCTTGTTTCGTTCTCTGGCGCTGTCTCTGGTGACGGTAAGCCGCTTGTCATTAAGGGGCATGAAGGCTCCGAAGAGGGCGTTTGCCAGCCGGGAGATGCGTGTGATCCTGCACCTACGCCAATTCAAAATGAGGAAAAACCCTGTGTTTATGTCGAGGACGGGGAAGGTAGGCGTGTTTGTGATTCCAATAAATGGACGGGGCAACCCGGTGAAAAAAGCTGCGGTACTGTCAATGGTCAGCTTACTTGTATAGGCAAATCGCCGACATCGAACGGCATCAGCATTGGTACTGTCGTTGAGGAAAAAGCCAACGTCGACGGCACCAAGACAGTTACTAAGACCGACGTTCATAACGAAACCAAGTGCATTGGTGCGGGTAGTTGCAAGACCGAAACCACGACCAACAAAACCGTCATCGTTAAAGACTCTGCGGGTAACACTATCGGGCAGTCTGGAAGCTGCACCGGTCCTAAGTGTGCAACTGATGGCAAGGGCGACAAGAATGGTGATGGTCTTGATGATTGTAAGTCGGGCGAGGATTGCACCGATGAAGAGGAGTTCGAAGGCCCAACTAACGGCGACGCTGGAAGTTTTGGCGATAGCCTTGGCAACTTCACCTCACGTGTTAAAGGCGCTCCGATCATTGCGTCCGCATCAAGTTTGACGTTCGCGTCTGGCGGCTCGTGCTCGATGCCTTCTTTCTCTGTGCCAGTTCTCGGCACGCTTTCGTTTCAGCCTATGTGCCAATGGGCAGCTGATTGGTTCGCACCAATTAAAATGATCATGCTCGCGCTTTGGGCGCTTGTTGCTGTTCGCACCTTCTTGGAGGCCTAATTATGCTTGCCGACTTCGCGCAGTGGCTCAAAGACTTCTTCCTTTGGTTGCCGCTCAAGATATGGGAAATGATGCTCGATGCTCTCGCGAGCGTCATTGAGGCTCTTCCTGTCCCCGACTTCATGTCGAACGCTCAAGGTTATATGTCCAGCGTCGGAGGTAATGTTCTTTGGGTGCTTGATCTGTTTGCCGTTCCCCAGGGCATGGGCATGGTTATGGCGGCTTTAGTGCTCCGCTTCATTGTTCGCCGCATTCCGATCATTGGGTGATATATGGCTATCGACGCTTATGTTGGCCTTCCTGGTAGTGGCAAAACTTATTCGGTCGTTAAGTTTGCGATCCTGCCCAGCCTCAAACAGGGCCGTTTAGTTATCACGAACATCCCCCTCACTGATCTTGCCCATCAGGATTACCCCGACCAGATACGCCAGCTCCCGCATAACTGGTATCAGGATGAGAAACTGTTTGAGACTGTCCCTAATGGCGCTGTTGTTGTCCTCGACGAACTTTGGCGTCGATGGCCGAAGGGCATGCCCGCTGCCAAGGTTCCGTTTCGCGATAAAGAGTTTCTCGCCGAGCATCGGCACTTGGTAGACGAGGAGGGCAACAGCACCCGAATCGTCCTCGTTACTCAAGACCTGGACCAGATTGCCGCTTTTGCCACCATGCTTGTCGATACCACTTATCAGAGCGTCAAGCTGTCCGCCCTCGGAGCTAACAAGAAGTTTCGTGTTGATATCTACCAGGGCGCAGCAAAGGGTCAGAGGCCTCCTAAATCTCGGCTTCTTCGCTCGACTTATGACCGCTACGAAAAGTCGATTCACCAGTACTACCAGAGTGCTACCAAGAGCCTTACGGGCGTTGTTGGTGACGAATCCAGGGCGGACAAGCGTGCAACCATCTGGCGATCGCCGCTCATGATCTTCACCTTGATATCTCCGTTTCTGATTGGCTTCCTGGTCTGGCAGATCGTGCAGTTTTTCGGCAACGGCATGAGCTTCTCGAAGCGGGAACCAGAACCCGACCCAGTTGAGGCTCTAGCCGATATGCCCCTGGTCAACCCTATGCCTGCCGATCTGGCTCCTGCTGTTATCCAACAGCCGCAACAGACTCAACCGGCGCAGCGTGGTTATTCTGCCGTCTGGCGTGTCTCTGGCCACATCAAGCGCAAAGACCCTGACACGAACAAGATGCGTGACGTGGTCATGCTTTCGTCACTCAGTGGCATTCGATATGAGCCTATGGAGAACTGCGAGCCCATCAGCATGGGTTTCGAATTCCAATGCGAGGTTGACGGTGATTTGGTCACGCCCTGGTCTGGTCCGATCAACCAGAACATGACGGGCTATGTTCTTGGAGGGGCAACCCAATCCGTTGACGCTGGCAAGCAAGCGGTAGGACTTGGCGGCGAGCGTAGCGCTGCCGTCGAAGGACGCACCGCGCAGCCATCCGTTAATCCGATCTGATGCATACGACTCTTCATCGCACACGTTCTGATTGGGCGCTTCGCATAATGGATGGCCTTATGTTGAGCGGTGTCCGGACAATGCCTCTGGCTCCGGGCGCCGGTTAACATAGGGCCGATTATGCGCTGCGCTATCGATCTCGAATCCCGCCTCATCAAAACCGCCGAGCTGTATGCGCCGGGCCGCAAGGGTTCCGACGCCGTGACTTGGATTCTCGACGACTACCCACGACTTGTTGCCGAGATCCGTGATCTGAGAAAGCGAGTCGCCCAGCTCGATGACGAAGGTGCCCAGCTCGATGCAGTCCTTCAGGAGCTGCGTCAGATCGCTGAGCGAATCAATCATCTCTGACCTGTCCCCCTGGCCTCGACCTCGCCGCTCGCGGCGATTAGTCGCCTGCACTGCTTCCTGTCGTGCTGCATAGCGCCTGCGACGATACCCCCGAAGGGGCCGCAACCATCGACCCACAAAAAAGCCCCCAGCGGCCTGTATGGCCCTCTGGAGGCTTCTCGCGATCTTCGTCCCACCGTCCCCCCACCAGCTCAACCCGCGCCCCGATCTGCCCAAATGGAACAGCTCCAGGGCTTCTCTCTGCCGCTCTCCCAGGATCATCAGCACCGCTGACGGTTAGGTCACGAAGTTGCAGTGGTTCCGCCGCGCTTTGGCTTCACCGGCGCAGCCGGGTCCACCATCTCTAATGGTGGACTCTTGTCTCATGGCGAGACTTTCCTTTGTGGCTTTTCTCGCTTCAAACCCTTGCGCAGCAAGGGCTTGAAGGTTTTTTCCTTTAAATCCTCGCGCAATCCATTGTGTACGTACAAATGTTTATGTAAATTTGCGCCTAACTCAGCTTGGTGATGCGTATGACTGCCGATGACCGTGGCAACTCTTTCCTTCGTGATCTTCGCGCTCAGCTTGGTCGTGATCCAGAAACCGGCCTTACTGCCGATGAATCTACGCGCGAGCGGGTAAATCAGATTCTTGCGAACTTGGCCGACAACGAAGACGCTCGCGTGAATTTCCGCATCAATTCTGCCGTGAAAGAAGAGTTTGAGCGTCTTTGCCAGCAGCGAAGCTCAACCCTTAGCCGCGAGCTTCGACGCTTCATGATTCAAGCGATCAGCCGTCAGCGCTTCTGGCAGCAATAGGAGGAGGGCGCACCCCACCCTGAGGGCATGCCTTAAGAAGCCCTCCAGCGTCAAATTAGAGGCCTTGTGCCTTAAGAATCGAGCCCGAGCGGGCTAGATGCTGCCCTAGGGAGCGCCAACTCCCCAGGGTAGCTACCAATAACGATCTAATAAGGAGATCGATATGGCTGCTTCGAATGTTACTCAAGTACAGCGCAATGCTTGCGTTCACGCTTTTGGTTCCTTTGGCCAAAATCAGGTCCAAGCTGAAAAAATATCATGTTGGAAAGATGGTTCTTTCTCCGCTGACCCGTTCGTTTTCCTAGGGCGTCGTATTCGAGTCGGCGAACAGCTTCAGGCATGCTATGACGATGAGCGCGGCTTGGTTGAAGAGTCGTATGTGTACGAGGCGAAGGTTGTCGCGGTCCACATAGGCTCGGCTGCTGACGGCATCGAGAGTTCGCTGCTTTTGCGCCCGAACGACGTAAATCACGAAAACTACGTTGATATCTCCAGGCTCACAGTTCTGGAGGTGCTTGAGTGAAACCCTTAATGCTCGGAACCTTGTCCAGAGTACCAGCAGCACGTCTGCTGCAACTGGGCGAGTGCCCGCAGCCCATCAGCATGGGTTTCGAATTCCAATGCGAGGTTGACGGTGATTTGGTCACGCCCTGGTCTGGTCCGATCAACCAGAACATGACGGGCTATGTTCTTGGAGGGGCAACCCAATCCGTTGACGCTGGCAAGCAAGCGGTAGGACTTGGCGGCGAGCGTAGCGCTGCCGTCGAAGGACGCACCGCGCAGCCATCCGTTAATCCGATCTGATGCATACGACTCTTCATCGCACACGTTCTGATTGGGCGCTTCGCATAATGGATGGCCTTATGTTGAGCGGTGTCCGGACAATGCCTCTGGCTCCGGGCGCCGGTTAACATAGGGCCGATTATGCGCTGCGCTATCGATCTCGAATCCCGCCTCATCAAAACCGCCGAGCTGTATGCGCCGGGCCGCAAGGGTTCCGACGCCGTGACTTGGATTCTCGACGACTACCCACGACTTGTTGCCGAGATCCGTGATCTGAGAAAGCGAGTCGCCCAGCTCGATGACGAAGGTGCCCAGCTCGATGCAGTCCTTCAGGAGCTGCGTCAGATCGCTGAGCGAATCAATCATCTCTGACCTGTCCCCCTGGCCTCGACCTCGCCGCTCGCGGCGATTAGTCGCCTGCACTGCTTCCTGTCGTGCTGCATAGCGCCTGCGACGATACCCCCGAAGGGGCCGCAACCATCGACCCACAAAAAAGCCCCCAGCGGCCTGTATGGCCCTCTGGAGGCTTCTCGCGATCTTCGTCCCACCGTCCCCCCACCAGCTCAACCCGCGCCCCGATCTGCCCAAATGGAACAGCTCCAGGGCTTCTCTCTGCCGCTCTCCCAGGATCATCAGCACCGCTGACGGTTAGGTCACGAAGTTGCAGTGGTTCCGCCGCGCTTTGGCTTCACCGGCGCAGCCGGGTCCACCATCTCTAATGGTGGACTCTTGTCTCATGGCGAGACTTTCCTTTGTGGCTTTTCTCGCTTCAAACCCTTGCGCAGCAAGGGCTTGAAGGTTTTTTCCTTTAAATCCTCGCGCAATCCATTGTGTACGTACAAATGTTTATGTAAATTTGCGCCTAACTCAGCTTGGTGATGCGTATGACTGCCGATGACCGTGGCAACTCTTTCCTTCGTGATCTTCGCGCTCAGCTTGGTCGTGATCCAGAAACCGGCCTTACTGCCGATGAATCTACGCGCGAGCGGGTAAATCAGATTCTTGCGAACTTGGCCGACAACGAAGACGCTCGCGTGAATTTCCGCATCAATTCTGCCGTGAAAGAAGAGTTTGAGCGTCTTTGCCAGCAGCGAAGCTCAACCCTTAGCCGCGAGCTTCGACGCTTCATGATTCAAGCGATCAGCCGTCAGCGCTTCTGGCAGCAATAGGAGGAGGGCGCACCCCACCCTGAGGGCATGCCTTAAGAAGCCCTCCAGCGTCAAATTAGAGGCCTTGTGCCTTAAGAATCGAGCCCGAGCGGGCTAGATGCTGCCCTAGGGAGCGCCAACTCCCCAGGGTAGCTACCAATAACGATCTAATAAGGAGATCGATATGGCTGCTTCGAATGTTACTCAAGTACAGCGCAATGCTTGCGTTCACGCTTTTGGTTCCTTTGGCCAAAATCAGGTCCAAGCTGAAAAAATATCATGTTGGAAAGATGGTTCTTTCTCCGCTGACCCGTTCGTTTTCCTAGGGCGTCGTATTCGAGTCGGCGAACAGCTTCAGGCATGCTATGACGATGAGCGCGGCTTGGTTGAAGAGTCGTATGTGTACGAGGCGAAGGTTGTCGCGGTCCACATAGGCTCGGCTGCTGACGGCATCGAGAGTTCGCTGCTTTTGCGCCCGAACGACGTAAATCACGAAAACTACGTTGATATCTCCAGGCTCACAGTTCTGGAGGTGCTTGAGTGAAACCCTTAATGCTCGGAACCTTGTCCAGAGTACCAGCAGCACGTCTGCTGCAACTGGGCGAGTGCCCGCAGCCCATCAGCATGGGTTTCGAATTCCAATGCGAGGTTGACGGTGATTTGGTCACGCCCTGGTCTGGTCCGATCAACCAGAACATGACGGGCTATGTTCTTGGAGGGGCAACCCAATCCGTTGACGCTGGCAAGCAAGCGGTAGGACTTGGCGGCGAGCGTAGCGCTGCCGTCGAAGGACGCACCGCGCAGCCATCCGTTAATCCGATCTGATGCATACGACTCTTCATCGCACACGTTCTGATTGGGCGCTTCGCATAATGGATGGCCTTATGTTGAGCGGTGTCCGGACAATGCCTCTGGCTCCGGGCGCCGGTTAACATAGGGCCGATTATGCGCTGCGCTATCGATCTCGAATCCCGCCTCATCAAAACCGCCGAGCTGTATGCGCCGGGCCGCAAGGGTTCCGACGCCGTGACTTGGATTCTCGACGACTACCCACGACTTGTTGCCGAGATCCGTGATCTGAGAAAGCGAGTCGCCCAGCTCGATGACGAAGGTGCCCAGCTCGATGCAGTCCTTCAGGAGCTGCGTCAGATCGCTGAGCGAATCAATCATCTCTGACCTGTCCCCCTGGCCTCGACCTCGCCGCTCGCGGCGATTAGTCGCCTGCACTGCTTCCTGTCGTGCTGCATAGCGCCTGCGACGATACCCCCGAAGGGGCCGCAACCATCGACCCACAAAAAAGCCCCCAGCGGCCTGTATGGCCCTCTGGAGGCTTCTCGCGATCTTCGTCCCACCGTCCCCCCACCAGCTCAACCCGCGCCCCGATCTGCCCAAATGGAACAGCTCCAGGGCTTCTCTCTGCCGCTCTCCCAGGATCATCAGCACCGCTGACGGTTAGGTCACGAAGTTGCAGTGGTTCCGCCGCGCTTTGGCTTCACCGGCGCAGCCGGGTCCACCATCTCTAATGGTGGACTCTTGTCTCATGGCGAGACTTTCCTTTGTGGCTTTTCTCGCTTCAAACCCTTGCGCAGCAAGGGCTTGAAGGTTTTTCCTTTAAATCCTCGCGCAATCCATTGTGTACGTACAAATGTTTATGTAAATTTGCGCCTAACTCAGCTTGGTGATGCGTATGACTGCCGATGACCGTGGCAACTCTTTCCTTCGTGATCTTCGCGCTCAGCTTGGTCGTGATCCAGAAACCGGCCTTACTGCCGATGAATCTACGCGCGAGCGGGTAAATCAGATTCTTGCGAACTTGGCCGACAACGAAGACGCTCGCGTGAATTTCCGCATCAATTCTGCCGTGAAAGAAGAGTTTGAGCGTCTTTGCCAGCAGCGAAGCTCAACCCTTAGCCGCGAGCTTCGACGCTTCATGATTCAAGCGATCAGCCGTCAGCGCTTCTGGCAGCAATAGGAGGAGGGCGCACCCCACCCTGAGGGCATGCCTTAAGAAGCCCTCCAGCGTCAAATTAGAGGCCTTGTGCCTTAAGAATCGAGCCCGAGCGGGCTAGATGCTGCCCTAGGGAGCGCCAACTCCCCAGGGTAGCTACCAATAACGATCTAATAAGGAGATCGATATGGCTGCTTCGAATGTTACTCAAGTACAGCGCAATGCTTGCGTTCACGCTTTTGGTTCCTTTGGCCAAAATCAGGTCCAAGCTGAAAAAATATCATGTTGGAAAGATGGTTCTTTCTCCGCTGACCCGTTCGTTTTCCTAGGGCGTCGTATTCGAGTCGGCGAACGGCTTCAGGCATGCTATGACGATGAGCGCGGCTTGGTTGAAGAGTCGTATGTGTACGAGGCGAAGGTTGTCGCGGTCCACATAGGCTCGGCTGCTGACGGCATCGAGAGTTCGCTGCTTTGCGCCCGAACGACGTAAATCACGAAACTACGTTGATATCTCCAGGCTCACAGTTCTGGAGGTGCTTGAGTGAAACCCTTAATGCTCGGAACCTTGTCCAGAGTACCAGCAGCACGTCTGCTGCAACTGGGCGAGTGCCCGCAGCCCATCAGCATGGGTTTCGAATTCCAATGCGAGGTTGACGGTGATTTGGTCACGCCCTGGTCTGGTCCGATCAACCAGAACATGACGGGCTATGTTCTTGGAGGGGCAACCCAATCCGTTGACGCTGGCAAGCAAGCGGTAGGACTTGGCGGCGAGCGTAGCGCTGCCGTCGAAGGACGCACCGCGCAGCCATCCGTTAATCCGATCTGATGCATACGACTCTTCATCGCACACGTTCTGATTGGGCGCTTCGCATAATCTATATTATGTTAAATTGCATATGGGATTGATTCGGCCTATCCATCAATTTCACCCGCTTCACGTCCTTGCGAAGCGAATGCCACAACCATCCCTCTCCCCGTTGCACCTCGTACTTCTTCAGAAAAAAGCCGCTAACTGCAGACTTGAGACTCCTGCTCAAATTTGCCTCCGCGACGGCAGGCATCACATGCCGGATGGGTCATTCGAACTAGCTTTTCAATAGCCGTTGCTTCAGATAGTCGACCAGTGCATCCAGACTGACCAGCAGCTGGTAGTCCGCTTCTGGAATGTTCACTCCCAGGCGCTGATGCAAGGCGGCTAGGTAGCGCAGCCAGTCCATCGAGTCGAGATCGACTTCGTCGCGCAATGGGCGATCGTGCCGCAAGTCGTCTACCTGGACTTCCGGTGCGATGCGTTGCAGTGCGTCGAGGGTTACGCGGCGGATTTCCGCTTCGTCCATGTCGTCTCCTTAGAGTTGCTCGGGGTTTTGCAGCAGGCGGCGAACTTCCGCGAGAAAACGTGCGCCGTAATGGCCGTCGCTGGCGCGGTGATCGGCGGCCAGGCTTAGCACCACGCTCGGCATCACGCAGAGCGCACCGGCCTCGACCCAGGGCCGCTCGACGATGCGCCCGACTCCTACCAACGCCACCTGCGGCGGATAGATCACGCCGAACACGCTGTCCACGCCCTGCTCGCCCAGTTGGGTGACCGTCAGCGTGGCGTCGCTCAGCTCTGAACTGCGTAGCGATCCGGCACGGGCACGCTGGACCAGATCGCCGAGCGCCTGCATCAGCTGCGGCAATGGCTGACCGGCGACATCGTGCAGCGCCGGTGCGATCAGGCCGCCCTGGCGCAACGAGATGGCGGTGCCCAAGTGGATGCCTTCGCCCGGCTGGAACGCGCCGTCGCGCCAGTAGCCGTTCAGCTGCGGATAGTCGCGCAACGCCAGCGCCACGGCCTTGAGCAGCAGTACGCTGACCAGCAGCCGCTCTTCGGGAATGCGCTCAGCGTTGTAGGCCTGCAACCAGCGCGCCGCGGCGCCGAAGGCGACCGTTTCGCTCAGGTAGTAATGGGGAATCTCGCGCTTGGAGCGACTCATGGCGGCGGCGATGGCCTGGCGCATGGCGGCATTGCGATCCGCTGGCGCGGCCTTCGCGGCGGCGGCTTCGACATCCTGCAGGGTGACGCTGCCGTGCGGGCCGCTGCCGCTGAGGGTCGCCGGGTCGATACCCAGTTCGGCAGCGCGCCTGCGTGCCACCGGAGAGATGCGTGCGCGGCTGGTGTCGGCCGGCGGCGCGACCGCTGTCACCGGCGGTTGCTCTGCGGCTACCGCAACGGGAACAGGCGCGGGAGATTGCGCCAGCGCGGCCTCGCGGGCTTCGCCGGGTTCCAGCAGCCTGGCCAGCGGCGTGCCGACCGGAATCTTGCTGCCCGGTTCGACCAGCAGCTCGAGCACTTCACCGCTGTGCCAGCACTCGACATCTACCGCGGCCTTGGCGGTATCCACCACGGCGATCACCTCGCCGCGCTCGATGCGCTCGCCGGGCTTGACCTTCCACTGCAGCAGTGTGCCTTCGTCCATGTCCGCGCCCAGCGACGGCAGTTTGAAAACAATCATGCGCACCTCATGACTAGCACAGCAGCTGGCGGGCCGCCGCGATGATGGTCGGGACCTGCGGCAGCGCCGCCTCCTCCAGGTGCCTGGCGTAGGGAATCGGCACCTCGGCGCTGCATACCCGCGCTGGCGGTGCGTCGAGCTCGAAGAAGCCCTGTTCGATGATGCGGGTGATGATTTCCGCCGACAGGCTGCCGCTGCGCCAGCCTTCGTCGACCACCAGGGCACGCCGCGTCTTGCGTACCGAATCGAGGATGGTCACCTCGTCCAGCGGACGCAGCACGCGCAGGTCGATGACTTCCGCAGCGATGCCCTCCTCGGCCAGCTGGTCGGCGGCCTGCAGTGCCTTGTGCAGCGTGCCGCCATAGGCGATCAGGCTCAGGTCGCTGCCCGGCCGGCGCACCCGGGCCGAGCGGATGTCCACCGCCATCGAGGGCGGCAGCTCGTCCTCCAGGTTGTAGAGCTGAGCGTGCTCGAAGATGAGCACCGGGTCCGGATCCTGCAGCGCCGGCCAGAGCATGCCGCGGGCATCCTCGACGGTGGCCGGTGCGAGCACCTTCAGGCCAGGCACATGGGCAAACCAGCCTTCCAGGCTGTGCGAATGCTGCGCCGCCAGCTGGCGCCCGGCGCCGGTGGCCATGCGCAGCACCAGCGGCACGGAAAACTGCCCGCCGGACATGTGCCGCAGCGTCGCGGCGGTATTGATCAGCGGGTCGAGGGCCAGCAGCGCGAAATTCACCGTCATGACCTCGACGATCGGCCGCATGCCGCCCAGCGCGGCACCGATGCCGGCACCGACGAACGCCAGCTCGGACAGCGGCGTGTCGCGGATGCGCGCCTCGCCGAATTCCTCGAGCAAGCCCTTGGAAACCGCATAGGTGCCGCCGTAGCGACCGACATCTTCGCCCATCAGGAAAGCCCTTTCGTCACGCTGCAGAGCCTCGCGCAACGCTTCGCGCAGGGCTTCGCGGTAACTGATCCGGTTGTTCATGGCTGCACCTGCGGCGTGTAGACATCGTTGCAAAGCTGTTCGACGGGTTCCAGCGTGCCGGCTTCGGCGTAGGCCACGGCGTCCTCCACCTCCTCGCGCACCGCGGCCTCGATGGCCAGCAGGCCCGCCGCGTCCAGCAGCCCCTGGGCCTGGAGCCGCACGCTGTAGCTGTGGATCGGGTCGCGCTGTTTCCACAGCTCCACTTCCGCCTTGTCGCGATACAGCTCCGGATCGAACATCGAATGGGCGCGGAAGCGGTAGGTCTGCAGTTCCAGGAAGTACGGCCCCTGGCCGCTGCGCACATGCTCCACCGCCGCACGGGTAGCGTCGTGCACGGCGACCACGTCCATGCCGTCGACCGCACGGGCCGCCACCCGGTAGGCCGCAGCCTTGGCGCACAGGTCGGTCTGCGATTGCGAACGGGCCAGCGCGGTGCCCATCGCGTAGAGGTTGTTCTCGCAGCAGAACAGCACCGGCAGCTGCCAGAGCGCCGCCAGGTTCATCGACTCGTGGAAGGCACCCTCGGCCATCGCCCCCTCGCCGAAGAAGCAGGCGCTGACCCGCGTGCCCTGCCGCATCTGCTCGGCCAGTGCCAGGCCGACCGCCAGTGGCAGCCCACCGCCGACGATGGCATTGCCACCGAAGAAGCGTGTGCCGGCATCGAACAGGTGCATGGAGCCGCCCCGCCCGCCCGAACAGCCCTGCTGACGCCCGTACATCTCGGCCATGATCGCCCGCATCGACACACCCTGGATCAGCGCGTGGCCATGCTCGCGATAGGTGGCGACGATCGCATCATCGGCGGCCAGCGCATGCAGCGCCCCTACAGCCACCGCCTCTTCGCCGATGTAGAGGTGCAGGAAACCGCGAATCTTGCCCTCGCCGTACAGCTCGGCGGCGCGTTCTTCCATGATGCGCACGCGCAGCATGTCGCGCAGCAGATTCAGCGCCAGCTCGGGCGGGTAGCTCAGGGTGGCCTGCGTGTTCATCAGGGATTCTCCAGGGTGGAAATATCGCCTTCCGGCAGCCCCAGTTCGCGGGCCTTGAGCAGCCGACGCATCAGCTTGCCGCTGCGCGTACGCGGCAGACTGGCGAGGAATTCCAGCTCCTTCGGCGCGACGGCGGCACCCAGGCGCTTGCGCGCATGGCCGATCAGCTCGTCATGCAGCGCCTCGCTGGCCTCGCGGCCGCGCTTGAGCGAGACGAACGCCTTGACCGTCTCGCCGAGCAGCGGGTCGGGTTTGCCGATCACCGCGGCTTCGGCCACGGCGGAATGCTCCATCAACGCGCTTTCCACCTCGAACGGGCCGATCAGGTGGCCGGCCGATTTGATCACGTCGTCGCTGCGCCCGATGAACCAGTAGTAGCCATCGGCATCGCGCCGTGCCAGGTCGCCGCTCAGATACCAGTCACCGGCGAAGCAGCGCCGGTAGCGCTCCTCCTGTCCCAGATAGGTGCGGAACATGCCCGGCCATGGCTGTTTCAGGGCCAGTTCGCCGATCTCGTCGTCGCCTAGGAAGGTCAGGTTGCCGTCTTCGCCGTGTCGGACGATGGCCGCCTCCACGCCGGGCAGCGGCTTGCCCATGGAGCCTGGCTTGATCGGCATGGCCGGGATGTTGGCGATCATGATGCCGCCGGTCTCGGTCTGCCACCAGTTGTCATGGATCGGCAGGCCGAGCACTTCCTTGCCCCACCAGACCGCCTCAGGGTTGAGCGGCTCGCCGACGCTGGCGACGAAGCGCAGCTGCGGGTGGAAATGCCGGCGTGCCAGTTCCGGCCCGGCCTTCATCAGCATGCGGATCGCGGTGGGCGCGGTGTACCAGACGCTGATGCGCTCCTTCTCGAGGATGCCGTACCAGCGCTCGGCATCGAACTCGCCGCAATCGACCACGCTGGTCACGCCCAGCAGCAGCGGCGCGAGGATGCCGTAGGAGGTGCCGGTGACCCAGCCCGGATCGGCGCTGCACCAATAGATGTCGTCCGGGTGCAGGTCCAGGGCATAACGGCCGGTGACATAGTGGGTCAGCGCGGCGCCATGCACGTGCAGTGCGCCCTTCGGCGTGCCGGTGGTGCCGCTGGTGAAATGCAGCAGCGAAGGGCTGTCCGCCGTGGTCGGCGCGATCTTGAATTCCTCGCCCGCGGCGGCCAGCAGGTCGTGCAGGTCCAGCGTGCCGTCGATGCTGGTGTGTCCGCCGCTCTCGTCGTAGAGCAGCACGTGCTTGAGCAGCGGCAGCCGGTCGCGCAGCCTGGCGACCTTCTTGCGATAGAGCATCTCGCTGGTCAGCAACACGCTGCAGTCGCCGAGGCGCAGGCGGGTTTCCAGTGGCTCGGGGCCGAACGCAGCGAACAGCGGGGACACTACGCAGCCGTTCTTCAGGCCGCCAAGCACGCCGAGATACAGCTCCACACCGCGATTGCAGAGCACGAACAGCCGCTCGCCCCTGGCGACGCCGAGCTGCGCCAGCACGTTGGCAAAGCGATTTGTCTGGCGCTTGAGTTGTAGGTAACTGAGCTCGCGACGGCTGCCATTGCGCTCGAGAAAGCGCAGCGCGCAATACCCGGCCCGCGGCCCGGCGGCATGCCGGTCGACCGCCTCATGGGCCAGGTTCAGCCCGCCGCCGGGCAGCCCGTTCAAGGCATCGGCTGCCATCGGCCAGGAGAACTCCCCCTCGCTGAACCGGGCATCGGGCCAATTGGGCGGTACCGTCAGATCCTTTGGTTGTTTTTCGATGATCGCTGTACGCATAGCCATTCCCCGGAACCAAGAGAGGAAGCTGCCGTGCGCAGACAACTCAATGAAGCGCCACCGCAACTGTTCAGAAGGCTAGAACCGAATCGAGAAATTGGCTTGATCGCGATCAATGCTGCGAGATGCGACGGCGATGCGGCGAGCAGTCGGACAGAGCGCAGCTAGACTGGCAGACAGCAATTCCTTCGACGCGTCGATTTCGCCTCGAAAGGTTACCTTGGCGAACAACCGTGAGGGGACGGATGAGCGCTCAGCAGGAGGTCATCGAATTCCTTTCTCGCGCCGAAAGTTACGGCTGCCCGGGCGGTATGGTCGAGCGTGTCGAGACACATGGCTCGCTAATTTTTCTGTGCGGCCAGCGCGTCTACAAGCTCAAACGGCAGATTGCCTATGCATCGCTAGATTTCCTGACGCTGGAAAAACGCGAGCGGGCCTGCCATGCAGAGCTGCGGCTGAATCGACGCACTGCACCTGAGCTCTATCTCGAGGTGCGCTCGATCACCCGGGATCGCAACGGCGTGTTGGCATTTGACGCGGACGGCAATGTACTGGATTGGGTCGTGGTGATGGGGCGGTTTCCGCAGTCCGCGCTGTTCGAACGCATGGCCCTGGCCGGCAGGCTGACGCCATCGCTGGTGCAAACCTTGGGTGTCGAGGTCGCTCGTTTCCATGCCGGTGCCGAGAGCACGCCGGACTTTGGCGGCAGCGCCGGCATACGCCGATCCATCGAGACCAATCATCAGGAGCTGTGCCGCCAGCGCGCATTGCTCGATGACGATGCGGTGCAGGCACTCTACCGGGAGCAGTTGGCCTTGCTCGATCAGCTCTCGGCAGAGCTGGACCGGCGGCGTCGCGATGGGTGCGTGCGGCGCTGTCATGGCGATATGCGCCTGGCGAATATCTGCCTGCTCGAAGGGCGGCCTACCCTGTTCGACGGCATCGAGTTCAGCGACGAGATCGCCTGTATCGACGTTCTGCACGATCTCGCCTCGTGTTGATGGACCTGCAGCATCATCAGCTGGGCCACCTGGCGCCAATCGTGCTGCGCGCCTATCTGGACGAGAGCGGCGAGGCGGAGGATTGTCTTCCCCTGCCGTTGTTCCTGTCGGTTCGCGCAGCGACTCGCTGCTTCACTCTGGCCAGCAGCTCCCAGCGCCAGAGCACACCCGAAGCCGCTCAGGCCAAGGCCGCGCAAGCCCGCAGCCTGCTGCAGCAGGCGCACATCTATCTGCTCGATCACCAGGCGCTGGGGCTGGGCTACCCGCAGCTTGCACCCTTCCCTCTACGCCCGACCAGGAGCCAGCCATGAGCAACCACCCTCCCCTGTTGTTCGCGCTACAAGGCACACAGGAGTACGCCGCCCGCGTCGCTCGGCACATGGGGCTCGAGCTCGCTGAAATCGAAGAACGTGCGTTCGAGGACGGCGAGCACAAAAGCCGCGCTCTGACTCCAGTGGAGGGCCGCAAGGTGGCCGTCTTCCATGCGCTGTACGGTGATGACGAGCGCAGCGTGAACGACAAACTTTGCCGCCTGCTGTTCTTCTGCGGCGCGCTCAAGGATGCGGGCGCCCGCCACGTCCAGGTGGTCGCGCCCTACCTCTGCTACGCGCGCAAGGAGCGTCGCACCCAGTTTCAGGACCCGATCATCACCCGCTATGTCGCGGCACTGTTCGAAGCCTGCCGGGTGGACCGACTGACTACGCTCGAAGTGCACAACCTCGCTGCGTTCGACAACGCGTTTCGCATCCCGACCCGACATATCGAAAGCGCTGAGCTGTTCGCCGCGCATTTCGCGCAGCTGTCCGCCGATGCCGAGCTGGTGGCAGTGTCGCCTGACGCCGGCGGCGCGAAGCGCGCGGAATCCTTTCGTCGGGCTCTGCAGCAGCATACCGGGCGCTCGGTTGGCAGTGCGTACATGGAAAAGTACCGCAGCAACGACATCGTGACCGGGACGATGCTGGTGGGAGACGTACGCGATCGGATCGCGATCATCGTCGATGACCTGATCAGCACCGGCGGCACGTTGCTGCGGGCCGGTGAGGCCTGCCGCAAGGCCGGCGCCCGTCAGGTGCATGCGGCCGCGGCACACGGCCTGTTCACCGGCGGCCCGGAGCTGCTGGAAAGTCCGGTGTTCGACCAGTTGGTGATCACCGATACGGTGCCGCCATTCCGGCTCGACCCTGATCTGGCTGGCCGACGTCTGACGGTTCTCGACTCGAGCGCCATGCTTGCGGCCGCTCTCGCTGCCGAGTATCGCTAGGGCTTCGTCGCCGGCACGGTCGCGCCGGCTCGCGTTTTCTTGGCTACAGTCATGCCAAAGACCTAGAAAAAAGCCAGCACGATCAGGAGCCTCTCATGGACGCACGCAAGGACGCCGATCAGGCCGCTTCGCTGAAATGCCGTGAATGTGCACTGCGTGGCGTCTGCCTGCCGGCGACACTGCTTGACCCGGACTTACGCCAGCTGGAAGACATCATCCGGCACAATCGCCGGGTGGCCCGACATAAACACCTTACGCGCGCCAGCGATCCGGCCAATCAGGTCTATGCGCTGCGCAGCGGCACTCTGAAAACCTATCTCACCGGCAGCGACGGCCGCGAACTGGTGACCGGCTTCGTCTTTCCTGGCGAGCTAGTCGGCCTGGACGCGTTCGCCGGTGGCCGATCCGCCAGTCATGTCATGGCGCTGGAGCCATCGCTGGTGTGTGCGATTCCGGTTGGGGAACTGGAGGATCTGCTGACGGCGAACGCCAAGCTGCGTACCCGGCTGTTCAAGTTTATCAGCCACGAACTGCAGGTCGAACAGGACCACCTGCGCCACAGCCGCGAAGGTGCCGGGCAGCGGTTCATGGCCTTCTTTCTCGATCTTTCGGCACGCCATGCCCGGCGCGGTCTGTCGCCGACCCGCTTCAGTCTGCCAATGACCCGGGCGGAGATCGGCAGTTACTTGGGCCTGACCACCGAGACCGTCAGCCGTCTGTTCACCCGCTATCGTCAGGCCGGCCTGATCGAAACCCGCGGGCGAGAGGTGCAGCTGCTGGATGTGAGCTCGCTAGCGGTTGCCCATGCCGCACCGGCTTCGCGGATATCTTGCATGGCTGGATGAGCGTCTCGAACGGTTGATACCTGTCAAGGCCGGGCCGGGCCGGGGCAATGGGAAATAATCGACGAAAGCCGCTGCGCTCGCTGGATCAAGGAGAGGCTGCGTGAATGTAGTAACGGAACGGAAGATTTGATTTGCAGCCCTACGAACTACGCGCAGAACAGCTCTATCACGTCTTCGACGATAGCCTGCTCGACTTCGAGACGACATCCGAGCTGCCCGATCTGGCCGACATTCTCGGGCAGGAACGCGCGTTGGGTGCACTGCATCTGGGCGTCGGCTTGCGCCACGAGGGTTTACAACCTCTACGTTATGGTGAGCAAGCACGCCGTCGTTCACAACCTGCTGCAACAGCGTGGCGTGCGGCGAGGCCGCGCTTGATATCGCTCGCACTGGCGCCGGCGACGACATTGCAGCTGATTTGCTATCGTCGGCTATCGGACTGCCTGGGCTGCGGGCTTGATCCGAATTGGCTCGCCTGCCATTGGAGCCTTGCAGCTGTTTATACTGCTGCCCAATCCGTCAGGAAACCAATATGAGCAGCATCGAAGACCTCAACGCGCAATCACTCAAAGGGCATCAAGGTCTGAAACGGATCCTCAGAGCGCTTGGCTATTCCATTGCCGGTATTCGCGCTGCCGTCGCGGGTGAAGCTGCCTTCCGTCAGCTACTGCTGCTGAACGCCGTGCTGATTCCTTTGGCGTTCACGTTCGAGGTAAGCCGGATAGAACGTGTGTTGCTGGTTATCGTGCCGCTGCTGACGCTGGTCATCGAGCTGGTGAATTCCGCGATCGAAGCAACCATCGACCGAATCTCCTATGAACTCCACCCCTTGTCCAAGAATGCAAAAGACATGGGCAGCGCCGCCCAGCTGCTGTCTCTTGTCGTCGTGGGGGTAACCTGGGTGATGATCCTCTATTGAGTCGCGGCGGGAGCTTGCTCATTGGCATTCCCACCGCGCGCCATCAGCCCGACTTCAGTCTTTCCTGACGTTCTGATAGAGCATCAGCCGCGACGTCTCGTGAAGTCCTCGTGTCAGCTTGACCAGCCGCTGGAACTCTTCAGGGTATTGCTCGGCGACGTCCACCAGTGGCTCCGGTGAGGCGATGTCATGCAGGCTCGGCTGGCTGCCGTCGTGCTGCATCTGCAACAGGAAGTCCTTGGTAACGCCGCCGATAAGCGGAAACGTGCCCTCTCGCAATACAAGCGGAACAACCCGCTCGCCTTCCGGCGCCGGCTGCTGGATATCACGACCCATTGCCCCGTTGCGGTATTCCATCCCCGCCATGCCCAGCACGGTCGGCAGCAGGTCCGCCAGACCCACGGCGTCTTCGATCACGCGTGGCTCCAGAAGCTTCGGGGCGTGGATCAACAGTGGGACATGATTGCTCTCCAGGCCCAGCTTTTCGAACGCCGGCGGCATGTGCGGTATCTGGCTGATGCGAGTGTTGTGGTCGCCAAACATCACGAAGATGGTGTTGTCGTACCAGCCGCCTTCCTGCGCGATCTCCATCAGGCGTCCGATGTTGAAGTCCAGAAGACGGACCGCGTTGTATTGCGCCAGGCTACGGGAGCCGGCGCCTTGCACCGTCTCTAGTGGCAGGTCGCGCACTTCGAAGCCGTCGTTCTGCTTGGGAATGGTGAACGGCCGGTGGTTGCCCGCCGTCTGGATGTAGGCGAAGAACGGCTTACCCTCCCCCTGTTCACGCAGTATCCGGTCGCTTTCCTTGAACAGATCCAGATCCGACACGCCCCAGACGTCGACCATCGGTGATTTCCAGTGGCGCTCTTCATACAACTGAATGTCGTCGATGCTTTGGCGGATCAGCGCATTCATGTTCGCCCAGCCGGAGTTGCCGCCGATCATGTAGTACTTGTCGTACCCCTGCAGTGCGTTGATCAGGCTGTGCTGGCGGGTAATCAGCGGGTTACGCGTTGCGGTTTCCTGACGTGATACGTCGGGCACGCCAGAGATGCTGGCCCAGACCGTTTTCGCCGTGCCAGTAACGGGCACGTAGAAATTCTTGAAGAACCAGCTCTGCTGGGCCAACCGATCGATGTTCGGAGTTGGGTTCAGCGGGTTGCCGTATGCGCCCACTGCACTCGTTCCCAGCGACTCGAGCATGACGAAGACGACGTTCGGTCGCTTGCCGGCGAGCGCATAGGGCTGGGCGCCCTGCTCCCGGCTGAAATTCAGCGATTTGGCATCAGGCTGATCGACGCTCAGATAGCGGCTGACGACATCGTAGTGGGCCTCGACCTGCTCACGATCGTACGGCTGATTGGGCACCTTCAGGGTGTCGTAGAGGAAGATCACCGGGTTCAGGCCGAGCGCGGCAATCTGGTTGTCGCCCGAGAAGAAGGCGTCACTCCAGCGCAACGGCACCGGATTTTCCAGGTTGATGTTATCGACGCGCCCCAGAATTGCGACGAAGACGGCCGCCACCATCAATGTGCTGCCCCAGATCAGCGAAAGGCGGCTGATGGGTCTTGCCGGGCGATCCAGCGTTACGCGCTCGATGCGCAGCAGCAACCACCAGACCAGAGCAGTGGCGGCAGCCCAGCCGAGGGTGATCCAGACTACCGGGTAGGTTTGCCAGACCATGTCGGTCGAAATCTGCGCGTCTTCGAGAAAGCGCAACACCGTCGCGTTAATGCGCACGCCCAGGTAGGCGTAATGGCCGAAATCGATGATGTAGACCAGCAGCACTGCTCCGAGCGCCAGCGCGAGATAAAGACGCGCCAGCCAACGAAGAGTTCGCGAGCGGATCAGGTTCCATTTCGGCAGCCACGCCAGCAAGGCAATCGGCAGCATCAGCAAAATGGCCAGGCGAAGGTCGAAGCGCAGGCCGATGCCCAGCGTTTCCGGCACGGCGTCGATGTCACCTAGCGCGCTGGCCTCGAAGCCTGAAAAACCAACGAAGAAAATCCCGCGCAACACGGCCAGCGTGAGAAACAGAATCCCGACTGCACCAAACCAGTAGTGCAAACGTCGCGAGCGAACCCAACCCATCATTCCATTCCTCTAATCGTCAAGTAGCGCAGCCCGTCCATCACAGGCTCGTCGGCTGATTCAGTTCTTGCGATGCCTTCGCTGGCCTGCGCGCGACTACCCTAACTGCGTAGCCGATCAACGCTCCGCAGCTGAACAAGGCGATGAACGGGTCGAGCAGATAGTCCCAATAGTTAGGCGAAGGCTTGAGCCCGAGGCTGAACGCCAGGGTAGCGAGACCGAGCATGCACACCCCCAGCCAATTCCTCAGCAGCAACAGCCCGAAGGCCAACACGCCCACAGTCACGATCAACGGGCGCGGGTCGTAGCCCAATTGATAGGGATCCAGGTAGGAAAGCCCCATCGTCGCCGGATACAGAAACAACGCCAGTGCTGCCATCACGATCAGCAGCTGTACGCGAACACTCTGCTTCGGCGCATCCAGCAGGCCCAGGCGCACCGCAGCGAAGAAAGCCAGCGCCACCAGCGTCGTGATCGCGACATCGTCGGTGAAGCTGCGCATGTACGCAGCAAGGGAAAGCCCATCCACGCTAACGAAGCTGACCGCCAGAAGAAGTAGCAAACGAAGCCCCTGGGCAAGCCGGCCGAAGCCAAAACCAGGAAGAACAACGAATGCAAATAGCGCAAAGGTCAGATGCGCTTGCCAGAGTCCAAGCATCAGAGCTGCTCCATTAGCCAGGCATCATTGAAGCTGACGTGTTTGATGAAGGTGTTGTTCCAGGAATAAACCAGGTGGTAAAGGCCGTCGGCACTTCGGATGAAATAGGGATACTCGTACTCGAAGTCGCAGCCGTGGGTCTTGCAAACACGCTGGTCAAGGTTTGTCAGAAATTCATCCACCAGCGACAGACGCCGCGGCCCGCTGGAGAGGCGAAACTTGTCGCCGATGATTTCCCGATAGGCCTGGGGGCTGAATGGATTGCCTTCCGGATCGGGGGACTCGTCCAGGTCGATTACCGGCTTCCAGAGTTCGAGGCTGGAGTTGGTTTCCATCAGGCGAAGGCGGAAACGGCCATCTTCAAGATCGTTCAAGGCGACCAGCAGCCCGTGATTCGGTGTAGCCACCGCCGCGAGTGCCGAGTTGGGATTAGCTGGATCGATGGGGAAAGGCTTGCTCCAGGTTCTGCCCGCATCCTCGGTGCGGCTGGCTAGCACACGGTGATGCGTCACACCTGCGTAACGCAGCATTGCGATGGCGTTCTGCTCGTCCATCGGCACTACCGTGGGCTGCAGCGAATCGGTGCCCATGCTGATTCGGCTTTTACCGACCACATCACCGGTCGGGCTGATGTACAGGTACTCGGCGAACTTGCCGAGGAACTCGTGATACACCGGTAGGCCAATGGTGCCGTCACGGTGAAATACCGGGGCGTTGCGAACCAGGGTACTGATATTCAGGAACGGCGTGGTGATCAGCTGCTTGGGTGTCGACCAGCTTTGGCCAAAGTCGTCCGAATACATGGTGTTGATGGCACTGCCAGCCCAGCCGCCAATGGATACGGACACATAGAAAAGCCACAGCCTGTTATCGGGAGCCAGGGCGATGACCGAATTGCCCAGTTTGCGTATGTACTTGCGGGTGGCTTGTTGGGTTGATTCACGGGTTGCCAGGACCAGCTCTTCGCCCCACTCGGCCGTCAAGGCGTCATAGCGTGCTCCGCGGATCTGAACGTCCGCCGCACCCTCTCGCGAACCTGCGAACCAGACGGCCATCAACTTGCCACCTGGAAGCGATGTCACTGATGACGCGTGCACGAACTCGTCGAGATCGGATGATGCAAAGCGGGTGCTGTAGAACGGCGTCGTTGCGCCCGCCAATTCAACGGAACCAGCCGCTACGGCAAAGCCAGCGACTGCACGGTCCGGATGTAGCCACCAGCTAATTGTGAAAATGGAAGCGAGAACAGCGGCACAGAGACCAAATACAAAGAGTCGCGATTTTTCAGAGCCCATAGAAACCATATCCATATAAACACTCGTCGCGTCTCGCAGGATCGCGAATAACAACCGAGGGATGCCCCCATCAGGACTGAGGTGAAAGAAGTTTGCTGACCGGTTTCTACAAGGGACTTGCTCGATTTACAGAACGGGGGCACTAAACCGAGTGCCGCCGGATCATGGGCGAGCGGGACACCCAGCGCAAACCATGCAACGCTTCGGGCAGCCGAGGCGTGAGTAGACCGCGGCGTCGCAATATAGTGTGACTGGTGCGCCTGTGGCAAATCGACGCACCACACTCGCCGCGGTTGGCTGCTGACTCACTCCCGGCAAGCAGCCGTCATAGCGTTTGCGGGTACCGTTGCGGCTCGAGCGGCGTAATATGGCGCAATCTCAATGGAACTGGAGTTTTGTCATGCTGCTTCGCTTACTGGCTGCCGGCACTGTTGCGGCGCTCTGCCTGCCTGCCGTTGCGCAGGAACATAACCACGACCACCAAGCCCCGGCACAAGCGGCGCCTGAACTCGCCATCAGCCAGGCCTGGTCGCGCGCGATGCCGCCGAGCGCGCCCACCGGGGCGGTGTATTTCGTTCTGGAAAATCGCGGGCAGCAGCCTCAACGCCTGATTGGCGCGCAGACGTCGCGAGCGGAGAAGACCGAACTGCACACCCATGTGCATCAGGGCGACATGATGAAAATGCAGCAGATCGATTCGGTGGAGGTACCGGCGGCTGGCAAAGTGGAATTCAAGCCGGGCGGGAACCACGTAATGCTGTTCGGACTAAAGCAGCCCCTGGTTGCCGGCGAGAGTTTCCCGGTGACCCTGCAGTTCGATAACGGTGCGGAAGTCACTACCGAGGTGAGCATCGAGGTCGATGCCCCCGCGGCGGGCGGCACCACACAGGGCCACCATCACTGACAGTCCGGCGTGCCGCTACATCCGGCACGCCCCTCCCCCCGATTAAATCGCAGCTGGCGTACGCATGGTGACGAACTCTTCGGCCGCCGTCGGGTGAATGCCCATGGTTTCGTCAAACACCTGCTTGGTAGCACCTGCCTTCAGCGCCACGGCCAGTCCCTGTATGATCTCGCCGGCCTCCGGCCCGGCCATATGGCAGCCGAGTACACGGTCGGTTTCGGCGTCCACCACCAGCTTCATCAGACTGCGCTCCAGGCTATCGGTCATGGTCAGCTTCATTGGCCGGAAGCGACTTTCGAAGATGGTGACCTTGTAGCCCTTCTCGCGCGCTTCCTCTTCGGTCAAGCCGACTGTGGCCATGTTCGGCAGGCTGAATACCGCGGTCGGGATGGTTGCGTAGTCGACCTTGCGGTATTGCTCGGGTTTGAACAGCCGGCGCGCAACCGCCATACCTTCGGCCAATGCCACTGGCGTCAGCTGGATACGACCGATCACATCGCCGATTGCCAGAATCGAAGACACCGAGGTGCGATATTCATCGTCGACGGCAATGAAGCCGCGAGCGTCCAGCGCCACGCCGGCCTGTTCCAGGCCCAGGTTGTCGAGCATCGGGCGGCGGCCCGTCGCGTAGAAGATGCAGTCCGCCTCCAGCGTGCGACCATCCTCCAGCGTGGCGAGCAGGCTGCCATCGGGCTGCTTGTCGATATGAACGATGTCGGCGTTGAACTGCAGATCCACGCCCTTCTTGATCATCTCGTCCTTCAGGTGATCGCGAAGCGAGCCATCGAAACCGCGCAAGAACAGCTCGCCGCGATACAGCAACTTGGTATCCGCGCCGCAGCCATGAAAGATCGAGGCGAATTCGACGGCGATGTAGCCGCCGCCGACAACCAGCACGCGGCGCGGCAGGGATTCGAGATAGAACGCTTCGTTGGAAGTAATGGCATGTTCGCGACCAGCGATTTCCGGAACATGCGGCCAGCCGCCAGTGGCGATCAGGATATGTTCGGCGCTATACCGTTTGCCTTCGACCTCGACGGTATGCGCGTCGACCAGCCGCGCGTGCGCCTGCAACAGCGTCACACCGCTGTCCACCAGGATGCTGCGATAGATGCCATTGAGACGCTGGATCTCACGGTCCTTGTTGGCGATCAGTCTATTCCAGTCGAAAGTGGCGCCATCGATGGTCCATCCGTAACCCTGCGCCTGGCCGATGTCTTCAGCGTAGTGGGCACCGTAGACCAGCAGCTTCTTCGGTACGCAACCGACATTGACGCAGGTGCCGCCCAGATAGCGACTCTCGGCAACGGCCACCCTGGCACCAAAACCCGCAGCGAAGCGCGCCGCACGCACACCACCGGAACCCGCGCCGATGACGAATAGATCGAAGTCGTAAGCCATGTAATGTTGTCTCCTTCTGTAGCGACAGCATAACCCACGCAATCGCTCTGGTTCACCGAAGGAGTGCCCCATGCGCCCCACCCTCACCCACCTTGCCCTGCATGTGCCTGATCTGGACGCCTGTATCGCCTTCTATGAGCGGTTCTGCGGTATGCACGTGTTCCATGAGCGCCCTGGAAAGGGCTCACGAATCGTCTGGATGGCGGAGCCTGGAAAGGAACGCGAGTTCATTTTCGTGATGATGCCTGGCGGCATGGATCGAGCGCTGGCAGCAAACGACTACAGTCATTTCGGTTTTGCGCTAGCCAGTCGTGAAGAGGTCGATGAGATTGCGGACCGCGCGCGCGACGACGGCTGTCTCATATGGGAGCCACGCGACGAACCCTATCCGGTGGGCTATTACTGCGGGTTGCGCGACCCGGCGGGCAACTATGTCGAGTTCAGCTACGGACAGCCGCTAGGCCCGGGCGCAGAAGACATGCCACTGCCCTGAAACGAATGGGCCACCCGAAGGTGGCCCAATTTGTTCAGAACGCCTTACCGGTCAGGTAGAAGTGTTCGTAGCAGAAGTTCGTCGCCGCGATGTAGCCCTCGGCGCTACCGCAGTCGAAGCGCTGGCCCTTGAACTTGTACGCCAGTACGCAGCCATCCTGGGCCTGGCGCATCAGCGCGTCGGTGATCTGGATTTCACCACCTTTGCCCGGTTCGGTCTGCTCGATCAGGTCGAAGATGTCCGGTGTCAGGATGTAGCGGCCGATGATCGCCATGTTGGACGGCGCGTCTTCGGGCTTGGGTTTCTCGACCATGTGACTCACGCGGTAGATGTCATCGCGGATCATCTCGCCGGCGATTACGCCGTACTTGCTGGTCTCTTCCGGCGGTACTTCCTGAATCGCCACGATCGAGCAACGGAACTGGTTGTACAGCTTGACCATCTGCGCCAGCACGGGATCGCCATCCAGGTTGATGCACAGGTCGTCCGCCAGCACCACGGCGAACGGCTCGTCGCCAATCAAAGGGCGACCGCTGAGGATCGCGTGACCCAGGCCTTTCATTTCAACCTGGCGAGTGTAGGAAAAACTGCACTCGTCGATCAGGCGGCGAATACCGACCAGGTACTTTTCCTTGTCGGTGTTGCGGATCTGGTGTTCCAGCTCGTAGCTGATGTCGAAATGGTCTTCCAGCGAGCGCTTGCCACGCCCGGTAACGATCGCGATCTGGTTAAGCCCAGCCGCTAGTGCCTCTTCAACCCCGTACTGAATCAGCGGCTTGTTCACCACCGGCAGCATTTCCTTGGGCATGGCCTTGGTTGCGGGAAGAAAACGTGTGCCATATCCGGCAGCGGGGAAAAGGCATTTTTTGATCATGTGAGTCCTTGAAATGAAGGTTCCAGTCGATGCACTGCTTGTCGATTCAGCAGCTGCCTTGCGGTGTTGCCCGGTCTTGCCGGCGTAGAGCCTACGACCATCGTTTTCCATAGGGGTTCGCAGCGAGCGCAATGGGTAGATGCAGAAAATATGCCCGCCACCCGGAGCGGTTCTACGCTCGCGATCCAGACGGGTCGGCAACGCTAATATCGCTTTGCCATTCTGTAAAGCAGGTCACTGCTCTCTTTTCATTTGCACCCATATGGAGCATTGCATTAACCGCATCTTCATCTGCCTGTCGTTACAGGCGCATGACCAGATTGCCCCCATACGAACGGGCCACCCCACTGATCTGGGTCATTGAAAGCTGTATTTGCACATTCCGTTGATCTCTCGATGCGCTCCATATAGAGCGGAACGCAATACCATAGCGCGCCCAGTAATGGCGCATGGCTAGCATTCGCAGCGATCTTCAAGAAATCCGGCAAGTCGCCGATAGGGGATTCAGATTGCTAACCCATCGCGGCGTCGTGGGAAAACAGAACAATAGTGCGCAATGGCAGCTACTCCGGTGGCAGTAGTCCTAAGGAAAAACATGAACAGCTCCGCCTCTCGACAAATGTCCGTGCAGACCAAAATCAATCTGGCCCTGGTACTGGTGCTGGTGGCGATCATGTCCGCCTCGCTGTTCATTGCCGCCAGTACGGAAAAGCGCTTGGTATTGCAGGTAGTGGAGCAACAGACCAAGGATGCCGCTGACTCCTATTTCGACAGCATCAACACCATGATGCTCACCGGCACCATGGCGCAACGTGAGGTCTTGCGAAAAAAGATTCTCGCCCGCCCAGGTGTAATCGACGCCCGCATCATCCGCAGCGACGAGGTCACCAAGGTGTTCGGTCCGGGCTTCGACCATCAGTCCCCTGTCGACGCCCTGGACCGCCGGGCACTGAGCGGCGAAGGCATCATCGAAGTCAACAAGCAGAGCGGCGGCCGCGTGCTGACCGTCATCAATCCGATCCTTGCCCACGCGGACTACCGTGGCACCAACTGCCTGACCTGTCACCAGGTCGCGGAGAACGCGGTGATGGGTGCGGTGCGCATCAGCTATGACCTCAAGGCGCTGGATCAGGAGGTCGACCGCAACATCATGATCAGTGGCGCCATCCAGTTGCTGCTGCTGGTCATTGGCGTGGTGGTTATGTGCATGACGGTGCGCCACGTGATCATCCGTCGCATCAACGCCATGCGGCATACCATGAACGCGATGGCCGAAGATGAAGATCTGAGCCGCAGCGTGGCAATCGGCGCCAAGGACGAGATCGGTGCCATGGGCGATGCGTTCAACCGGATGATCGGCAAGTTCCGTCACAGCCTGGAAGCCGTTGCCGGCGTCACCCATCAGTTGACCGATGTCTCCGAGCGCGTATCCCATGTGGCGGAGAAGACCCTGGCGGCAGTCAACGAGCAGCGCAGCGAGACCGATATGGTCGCCTCGGCGATGAACGAGATGAGTGCAACGGTGCAGGAAGTGGCACGCAACGCCAACCAGACCGCTACCGCATCCGCCGGAGCCGATACCGAGTCCAAGGCCGGTGTGAAGGTGGCGACCGAAGCGCTCGATGGCATTGAGGTGCTGATCGCCGAAATCGAGAAAGCAGCGCAAGTCATTCAGCGCGTCGAAAGCGACAGTGCCAGCATCGACATGGTGCTCGGTGTGATCAACGGCATTGCCGAACAGACCAACCTGCTCGCCCTTAACGCCGCCATCGAAGCGGCACGCGCCGGCGAGCAAGGCCGTGGCTTTGCCGTGGTGGCCGATGAGGTGCGCACCCTCGCCTCGCGTACGCAGAAATCCACCGAAGAAATTCAGGCGATGATCGAACAGCTACAAAGCGGCGTACGCAATGCGGTGCAAGCGATGAAAGAAGCACAACTGCGTGCGCGCTCGGGGTCGCAGTGCGTCGAAAAGGCCGCACAGAGCCTCGGCTTGATAGCCACCGAAGTCGGCACCATCAATGAAATGAACACGCAGATCGCCACGGCCGCCGAACAGCAAAGCGCGGTTGCCGAAGAGATCAATCGCAACATTTCGACCATCAGCCGCATTGCTGACACCACCTCGACTGACGCGACTCAGACCTCCGAGATCAGCGATGAGCTGGTGCGCCTGGCAACCGAACTGAACCGCCTGGTCGGCCAGTTCAAGCTCTGATCGCAGTGGCGAGGCCGCTGCTCGCCCTGCTTCCGCGGGGCCCGATCCAGACCCCGAATCGCCCAACGGTGCGGCTCGGGGTGCCATCGGGGCGCTATTCTTGATCTGAGACAGTCGGCGCGCCGGACCGAATCGTCCATAATCCGCGCCCACGACCAGCCTGAGCCGGACACACCCGAGGGTGAGACCGCGTTCCGCGCCTGACTCCGAATTCAACCCTTAGGTGAAAACGAACATGGACCAACTGCCGAGCTTCAACCGGGCCCTGGTCGAGAAATACGACCGTCCCGGTCCGCGCTACACCTCCTACCCGACTGCTCCGCAGTTTCATCAGGCCTTCGCCCAGGACGACTACCGCGCCGCGGCTGCACGCAGCAATCAGGCGCAACCGCCCAAGCCGCTGTCGGTATACATCCATATCCCCTTCTGCAAGAGCCTTTGTTACTACTGCGCATGCAACAAGATCATCACCCACAAGACCGATCGCGCGGTCGAGTATCTCGAGTACCTCAAGCGTGAAATCGCCATGCAGGGCGAGCTGTTCGATCGCTCACGCAAACTGACGCAGCTGCACCTGGGGGGTGGCACGCCGACCTACTTCACCAGCGAGCAGCTGGCTGACCTGATGGCCAGTCTGCATCAGGCGTTCAACATGGATGACAGCGACAACCACGAGTTCTCTCTGGAAGTCGATCCGCGCACCGTCACGCCCGAGCAGATCCACGGCCTGCGCAAGCTGGGCTTCAATCGCCTGAGCTTCGGTGTGCAGGACTTCGACGAGCAGGTGCAGATCGCCGTCAATCGCATCCAGACCGAAGAGCAGACCCGCGAGCTGGTCCAGGCTGCCCGGGATGCGCAGTTCAAGTCGATCAGCGTCGACCTGATCTATGGCCTGCCGCTGCAGACGGTGGCCAGCTTCGACACGACCCTGGACAAGATCATCGATATCCGCCCGGATCGCATCGCCGCCTACAGCTACGCCCACCTGCCGGAGCTGGTACGGGCGCAGAAGCTGATTCGTCCCGAGGACATGCCACCGCCCGAGCGCAAACTGGAGCTGCTGGAGCTGACCATCAAGCGCCTTACCGCCGCCGGCTACATCTATATCGGCATGGATCACTTCTCCCTGCCGGAAGATGAACTGGCCCTGGCGCGCGCCAACGGCACGCTGCAACGCAACTTCCAAGGCTATTCAACGCACGCCGATTGCGACCTGATCGGCCTGGGCATTTCCTCCATCGGCAAGGTCGCCGACAGCTACAGCCAGAACGTCAAGGAGCTCTCGCAGTACTACGCGCGCCTCAACGAGGGCATGCTGCCGGTGCACCGCGGCTACAAGCTGAGCGACGACGACCGCCTGCGCCGCGACGTGATCGTCTCGCTGATGTGCCATGGGCGCATCGATTACCGGCAGATCGAGCAGAAGCACGGCATCGACTTCCGCAGCTATTTCGCCGATTCGCTGGCCAAAGTGGCTGAGCCGGTTGCCGATGGCTTGGTGGAGCTGCGCGACGACGCGCTGATTCTCCTGCCGCAGGGGCAATTGATGATGCGCAACGTCGCCATGGCCTTCGATGCCTATCTCGGTGGCGAACAGCGCGGACGCTTCTCGCGCACGGTCTGATCGTTCCATCGCTTCAGGGGCGGCATCCAGCCGCCCCGCCGCTTCCGCTGATCACCGGCCATTGCCAAACATCGCTCGAACTGTATAAATAGCCAGCTTTCGAGCGGGCCGCCCGCGCCCCAGCTTTATCGGATGTGCGATGCGCCAGGCCCTGGAAAACCCCTTCTACTATCTCGACAACTTCCAGCAGGTTCTGGCCTGGGTAGGCCGGCATCATGGCGACCTGCTGGACGAAACAGAGCGCGTCTTCATCGAGCGTTTCGCCGTACTACCACAGCCGTCCCAGGCGCTGCTGGTGCGTATGGTGATGCGCAAGGGCGCGCTGTTTCGGGCCAGCAAGCTGCGCTACGGGGAGATCGGCTGTCCGCGTCAGGCGGCCGCGCCATTGATAGAGCACGGCTGGATCGATGCCGGGCGTGAGCTGACCCTGGAACAGCTGTTCAGCCTACTGACCAAGAGCGAGCTGCTACAGCTGTTCGGCGCGGCGAACGCGGCCGGACTGCGCAAGGCCGAGCTGCTCGAACGGCTGCATGCCGTCCATGACCTGGCCAAGCCCTTCGGGGCATGGTGGGCGGGTTCCGAGGACGCAGTGTTCGCCCTGTGCATCGACGAACTCTGCGAGCGGTTGCGCCTGCTGTTCTTCGGCAATATCCATCAGGACTGGTCGGAGTTCGTCCTGGCCGATCTGGGCGTCTATCGCTATGAGCAGGTGCCCTTTTCCCCCGCCTCGCGGGCGTTCAGCTCGCGTGCCGAGCTGGATGCCTATCTGCATCTGCATCGCTGTCGCGAGCGCTTCGATGCCGGTGAGCCACTGGCGGAAATCCTGGCAGCAGTACCGGCTGCGCCGTTCGGCAATGCCTGGCTGGAAAGTCGCCGCGGCAAGCTGCTGCTGCGTATCGGCCAGCAGTTCGAGCGACTCGGCGAGTTGGACGAGGCCTTGCGCGTGCACGCGTCCAATCACTATCCCGGTGCGCGTGAGCGGGCGATTCGGGTACTGGAGCGCTGCGGCCAGCCAGCGGCAGCGATGGATCTGTTGCTTCAGGCCCGGGCTGTGCCGGAAAGCGAACATGAAGCGCAGCAGCTGCAGCGCATCCTGCCCCGACTGCAACGCAACCTGGGCATCCCGACCGAACGAGCACGCAGCCGCAAGCCGGAACAGCTCGATCTGGTCCTGCCAAGGCCCACCTGCAGCGTCGAACAGGCGGTGCGCGAGCATCTGACGACGCCGGACGCTCCAGTGTATTACGTGGAAAACGCCCTGGTCGGCTCGCTGTTCGGCCTGCTCTGCTGGGACGCGATCTTCGCGCCGTTGCCCGGTGCGTTCTTTCACCCATTCCACTGGGCGCCGGCCGACCTGAACCGCGCAGACTTCCACCAGCGCCGCGCTGATCTGTTCGCCGCCTGCCTGGCCTGCCTCGACAGCGATGACTACCGTGACTGCATCTGGCGCACCTTCCAGGCGAAGCTCGGCATCCATAACGCGTTCGTCGCCTGGGGCCTGCTCGACGAACAACTGTTGGCGCAGGCGCTGGACTGCATTCCCGCCGCGCACCTGAAGCTGCTGTTCCAGCGCATCCTGGTGGACGTCACTGGCAATCGCACCGGCCTGCCGGACCTGATCCAGCTGTGGCCGGAAGAGCGCCGCTATCGCATGATCGAGGTGAAGGGCCCAGGCGATCGCCTGCAGGACAACCAGAAGCGCTGGATCGACTATGCCCATCAGCACGGTCTGCCCATTGCGGTCTGCCATGTGCAGTGGGCCGAGGTCATGGCGTGAGCTATCGGGTCGCGGTGCGCGCGCTCTGCGAATTCACCGCCAAGGTCGGCGATCTGGATCTGCGCTTCACGCCCTCGCCCACCGCGTTGGAAGGCATCGCCGGGCACGCCCAGGTCACCGCCAGGCGCGGCGACGGCTACGAGCGCGAGATCACCCTGGAGGGGCAATACGGGCAGCTGAGCGTGCGCGGCCGCGCCGATGGCTACGACCCGGCGCGCAATCGCCTGGAAGAGATCAAGACCTTTCGCGGCGACCTGGAACGCCAGCCGGCCAACCACCGCCAGCTGCACTGGGCGCAAGCAAAGCTCTACGGCTGGCTGCTGTGCCAGACGCGTGGGCTCGATGAACTCGAACTGGCACTGGTCTATTTCGACGTCACCAGCCACAAGGAAACGCTGTTCGTCGAACGCCACGCCGCAGCGGCGCTGCGTGCGTTCTTCGAGACCCAGTGCCAGGCGTTCATCGCCTGGGCCGAACAGGAAATGGCCCACCGCGCCGCGCGCGACCAGGCACTTTCCAATCTGCGCTTTCCCCACGACGATTTTCGTGCCGGCCAGCGGCAGCTGGCCGAGGCGGTCTACAAGGCGGCCTGCACCGGCACCACGCTGATGGCGCAGGCGCCGACCGGTATCGGCAAGACCCTTGCCACGCTGTTTCCGCAACTCAAGGCGTTTCCCGGCCAGCAGCTCGACAAGCTGTTCTTTCTCGCGGCGAAAACCTCCGGCCGCAAGCTGGCACTGGATGCACTGCACACGCTACGGCGCAGTGGCGCGGGCGAGTTGCGTGTGCTCGAACTGATCGCGCGGGACAAGGCCTGCGAGCACCCGGACAAGGCCTGTCACGGCGAATCCTGCCCACTGGCCAGAGGTTTCTATGATCGTCTGCCTGCCGCTCGCGCCGCAGCGCTGCAACATTGCATGCTCGATCAGGCGACGCTGCGAGGCGTTGCGCTCGAACATGAGGTCTGCCCGTATTACCTGAGCCAAGAACTGGCGCGCTGGGCGGACGTTGTGGTGGGTGACTACAACTACTACTTCGACATCAGCGCCCTGCTCTACGGCCTGACCCAGAGCAACGACTGGCGAGCATGCGTGCTGGTGGACGAGGCACACAACCTGCTCGAACGAGCGCGCGGCATGTACAGCGCGGAACTCGACCAGCGCACCTTCGTCGGTCTCAGCAGCAAGGCACCCGCGCCGCTGAAGCGCCCGCTGAGCCGCGTTCAGCGCTGCTGGAACGAGCTGCATCGCGAGCAGGTGGCGACCTACCAAGTGCAGGCCGAGCTGCCGCTCAAGCTGCTGGGTGCATTGCAGCAGGCCGTCAGCGCCATCACCGACTATCTGGGCGAGCAGCCTACAGGGCTGGATGCGGATCTGCAGCGGGCCTATTTCGACGCCATGCATTTCTGTCGGGTCGCCGAGCTGTTCGGCGCGCATTCGCTGTTCGATGTCAGCCTGCTGCCGGCGACTGCTCGCAGCAAGGCCCGTCGTTCGATCCTTTGTCTGCGCAACGTGGTGCCCGCCCCTTTTCTCGCCCCCCGCCTGGCGCAGGCGCGCTCCAGTGTGCTGTTCTCCGCCACGCTGAGCCCGCGCAGGTTCCATGCCGACATGCTGGGCCTGCCTGCCGCCAGCGCCTGGATCGACGTCGAATCGCCGTTCCAGAGCCGGCAGCTGCGGGTCTGCCTGGCCGGGCATGTCTCGACCCGCTACCAGGATCGGCAGGCCTCGCTGGGCGCTGTGGTCGAACTGGTTGCCCGCCAGTACCTCGAGCGCCCCGGCAACTATCTGGCCTTCTTCAGCAGCTTCGATTATCTGCAGCAGGTCACCGCGCTGCTGCGCGAGCACTACCCTGATGTCCCCTTCTGGGAACAGACTCGCGGCATGCAGGAAGCGGCGCGCAATGCCTTTCTCGAGCGTTTTACCGAACACAGCGAGGGGATCGGCTTCGCCGTACTTGGCGGCGCTTTCGCCGAAGGCATCGACCTGCCCGGCCAGCGTTTGATTGGCGCATTTGTCGCAACGCTTGGCCTGCCGCAGGTCAATCCCGTCAACGAGCAGTTCAAGACACGGCTCGACGAGCTATTCGGACGCGGTCACGGCTATGACTACACCTATCTCTACCCCGGCCTGCAGAAAGTCGTGCAGGCCGCCGGACGAGTGATCCGCACACAGCAGGACGAGGGCGTCGTGCACCTGATCGATGACCGCTTCAGCCGTTCGCAGGTCCGTCGCCTGTTGCCCAGCTGGTGGGCCTTATCGGGAAATTCCAGTGGCTGAACGCAGGTCGTTCTGGTTGCGTGGGCTTCGGAGGCTCGCTATAGTCCTGCGCCGCCGATTCCCCATCGGCGCACTGCAATGCAGTCTCCGCCCGGATGGCGAAATTGGTATACGCAAGGGACTTAAAATCCCTCATCCGAAAGGGTATGCGGGTTCGACCCCCGCTCCGGGCACCACTTCTCGCTGGCTATCCTTGCTAGCTGCCATTCGGCATTCCGTAAAACTCCAGTTTCCGCAACTAACGCCAAAGCTTCCAGACACGTTCAGCGCTAAGACACCTGTTTGGCTCCGGGTTAACCGACACGAAATTTCGCTTCGTCTTACTTACCTCAAAGACTGCCTGAGCTCGTTGATGAGAGTTCTTTTAATCACTCTTTTATCTGCAGATACAAATAGTGCTATTGTGTATCCATAGACTCAAAAGAGGCGATTATTTATGAGCGCGACTCTTCAGCAAGCTGTCACCTTTACCAAGGATCAGTGCGCTACCGGCCTACGAGCCGCAGTGAACATTCTTGATAAATGGCAGGCAACTACCGAGCAGGCTTGTCGGATTCTGCGCATTTCTCGCAGCACCCATGCGCGGGCCAAGCTGCGCAATCCGGATTGGTCGGTCAGCCTGGATCCGGATCAGATGCAGCGGGTGAGCTTCATTCTGAATATTCATGCAGCCCTGCGGCTGATCTTCGATAACCCGGACAATACCTACGGCTTTCCCGGCATGCCCAACCACAACGAGTTCTTCAATGGGCGCTCGCCGCTGGAGGTCATGGCGCAGGGCGACATGATTTCGCTGTACGAGTCGTTCCGGCGGATCGACAGCATGCGGGGCGCGCAGTGGTAGTGCCGCAACGGCTGCCAGTCCGGCCAGAAGGCCGACTCCAGGCGTACCGGCTGGTCAATTCGAAGTTCCCGCCCATCGATCTGTTCGATGACGTGGCCGACGCCGATGAATTTGAAATGCTCTACCAGCTGCAGGCTTTGACCAACCCGCGCCTGCACAACGAGACGGGCCGCCTTGAACTGATCCCCCGCTCGGAAATTCCGTTCGGCGTACCCGGCTGTTCCTACGCCACCGCTCCCTTCACCCATGTGAATCCCGCCGGCTCACGCTTCAGCGATGGCAGCTACGGCGTGCTCTATCTGGCTGACAGCATGGAAACGGCGCTGGCCGAGGTACGCCATCATCAGGAGCTGTATTGGTCCAACGTCGTGGGGCTGAACTTCGAGCGTTTCGTTTTCCGCGGACTCTCATGCCAGTTCAATGAAGCAGGACTGCTGGACGCCACGACCATCACACCGACTGACCCAATCTACGCTGCGAATGACTATTCCGCAGCGCGGCAGTTCGGTCGCCGGTTGCGGGAGGATGGCTTTCCGGGTTTGCGCTATCACTCCGTGCGCAAACCGGGCCAGCATTGCTGGGCGCTGATGACGCCGCGGTGCGTCCTCTCCATCGTCCAGACCGCCCACTACGAGATGATCTGGAACGCCGGCATCACCAGCGTCAGCGCGATCGGCGAGGTCTGAAGCGCAGCCTGCGCCGCCGTTCATCCGCCTGCCCGGCGCTGCCAAACCGCTGTAACAAACCGCGCGCATTCTCTGCTCATGGACTCCCCCATGGCGCACGGACGCTCCACCGAACTCACGACGTGAGGCCGCGAACATGAGCAAGCGATCACTCGAAGAACTTGTCACCCGATCGGATATCAGCGCACTGCAGCCTATGACGCATTGGCGTCGCGGCCGGCGCAACGCCCAGGACAAGTCAGGGCCGAATGCCGCTGCGCTGATTCAGCGCGCTACCCACGATATCGGCATGCTGAGGGCCGTCCTGCCCCACTAGATATTCAGTGCGGAAAAGCTACCGGGATGCGTCGATAGGCCGTCCCAGAGCCTTTTGCCGCCCTTGATTGCTGTCAATGGCAAAAATAGCAAGCAGCCTATCGTTCGCTCCGATATCCACAACGGAGCGGCACATGAAGAACCTGCACTCACATCACCTGACTCCCTACCTGCTGAGCGCTGGACTGTTATGCAGCCCAGCCGTCTTCGCTCAGGAAACCTTCAGCAGTCTGTTCACCGACGCGAAGCCGATTCTGGATCTGCGCTATCGCTATGAGCACGTCGACCAGGACAACGCGCTGAAGCACGCCAACGCTCAGACGCTGCGCACCCGTGTCGGCGTTCAGACTGGCAAGTGGTACGGCTTGTCGGCGCTGGTCGAAGCAGACAACGTAAGCCGATTGGGTGACGCCGCCTACAACAGCACTCGCAACGGGCAGACCGACTACTCGGCAGTACCCGATCCCGACGGCAGCGAAATCAACCAGGCGCTGTTGCGCTACGAGCATGCGTTCGGCAGCGCCATCGGCGGCCGTCAGCGGATAAATCTCGACAATCAGCGCTTCGTCGGTGGGGTTGGTTGGCGGCAGAACGAGCAGACCTACGACGGTGTGCTGGGCCAACTGCAACCGCTCGACAAGCTGACGCTGACCTACGCCTACATCGACAACATCAACACGATCTTTGGCCCGGGCGACAACCGTTTCGACAATCGCACCAACCCGGCCAACATCGAAGGCCACAGTCATCTGTTCAACGCCCGCTACGCGTATTCACCGGAGCTGACGGCCACCGCTTACAGCTATCTGCTGGGGCTGGACAACATTGCCACTGCACCCGCCGCCGCGCTCGGCACCCTGTCCAGCAAGACCACAGGCCTGCGTCTGAACGGCGCCATCCAGAACCTAAGCTACGCGCTTGAATATGCACGCCAGCAGGACTACGCAGGCAATCCACAGGAACTGAGCAGCGAGTACTACCTGGCCGAGCTGGGCTATGCCCTCAAGGGTGCGACTCTGAAAGCGGGCGTGGAAGTACTGGGCGGCGACTCGGGGCCGGGCAATCGCGCATTCCAGACGCCGCTGGCCACCAAGCACGCCTTTCAGGGCTGGGCGGATACCTTCCTGCTGACGCCGGCAGACGGCGTTCAGGATGTCTATCTTGGCGGCACCCTGCCGCTGTTCGGCGGCACGCTGCAGGCCTGGTACCACGACTTCCGCGCCGAGCGCGGCAGCGAGCAGTACGGGGAAGAGATCAACATCGGTTACAGCCGCGCCATCCCGCTGGTCAAAGGGCTGGTCGCAACGGTCAAGTACGCCGCCTATGACGCGGACGACTATTCGGTGGACACCGATAAACTCTGGGCACAGCTGCAGTACACCTATTGAGCGGGTGCAGGTCGGGCGTTCGCGCCCGACCGACTAGCGCACGTGACGAGGCAGCCGCAGCGAGATGAGCGCTGCGAGCAGCACGAAGAGTGACGAAACCCACAGGCAGGCCTGCAGGCCGTAGGCCTGGAACACCCAGCCGGAGAGCAAGGTTCCGATCAGCCGACCCATCGCATTGGACATGTAATAGAAACCCACATCCAGCGAGACACCATCTTCCTTGGCGTAGCTGACGATCAGGTAGCTATGCAGCGAGGAGTTCACCGCGAACAGCCCACCAAATAGCAGCAGCCCGCCGATCAGCACCCATTGCGGCGACGCACCGGTTGCCAGGCCCGCAGCGATCGCCGCCGGTAGCGCCGCCAGCAACGCCGCCCAGATGAAGGCTGCGCGCCCATCCGGAACCTGCCCGCTGCGCTTGCCGGTAATGGCCGGCGCCATCGACTGAACGATGCCATAGCCGATGATCCAGCACGCCAGAAAGCCGCCGACCTTCCAGAAATCCCACCCAAAGACAGTGCTCAGGTACACCGGTAGCGCGATGACGAACCACACGTCCCGCGCACCGAACAGGAATAGCCGCGCCGCGGACAGCACGTTGATCGCCGGACTCTTGGAGAGGATGTCCTTGAACTTCGGCTTGGCCTTCGCCTTGCCAAGATCCTTTTTCAACAGCACCAGACTGCCGATCCAGATCACGGCCAGTACCGCAGCCATCGTCAGGACCGCACCGGCGAATCCCAGCAGCGTCAGTAGTGCGCCGCCGAGGAAGAAACCCACGCCCTTGAGCGCATTCTTCGAGCCGGTGAGGATGGCGATCCACTTGTACAGCGTGCCCTGCTGGCTGTCGGATACAAGGAGCTTGATCGAGCTCTTGGCCGACATCTTGTTCAGGTCCTTGGCGATACCGGACAGTGCCTGCGCACCCATCACCCAGGGCACGGTCAACCACGCCGCCGGCACGGTGAGCATCAGCAGCGCCACCACCTGCATCGCCAGCCCAAGGTTCATCGTCCGATTCAGACCGAGGCGCGCACCGAGATAACCACCCACCAGGTTGGTGATGACCCCGAACACCTCGTAGAACAGAAACAGCGCGGCGATCTGCAGCGGCGAGTAACCCAGCGCATGGAAGTGCAGCACCACCAGCATGCGCAACGCGCCATCGGTGAGCGTGAAGGCCCAGTAATTACCGGTGACGATCAGGTACTGGCGCACCTCGGGAGACAGTCGGGCTAGGGCTTGCATGCGGGGTTCCGGTTTGATTGATCTGCGGGTATTGCGTGGTCAGGTTGAGCTGGCGACGGCAAAGGGCTTGGCCATGGTCGAAAAGAACGCCTAACCCCAATGCACGCCGCGCTCAGTGGCGGGAAACTCTGATCAGGACCGCCTCACCCCGCCAGCCCGACATTGCGCGCCAGTTCTACAGTGCGGTTGGCGTAGCCCCATTCGTTGTCGTACCAGGCGTAGATCTTCACCTGAGTGCCGTTGACCACCATGGTCGACAGCGCATCGATGATCGACGAGCGCGGGTCGGTGCGGTAATCGATGGAAACCAGCGGCCGCTCCTCATACCCGAGGATGCCCTTCAGCTCGCCCTCTGCCGCGGCCTTGAGCAGCCGGTTCACCTCAGCGGCATCGGTAGCGCGCTCCACTTCGAACACGCAATCGGTCAGTGAGGCATTGGCCAGCGGCACGCGCACGGCATGGCCGTTCAGCTTGCCGCGCAGCTCCGGGAAGATTTCAGCGATCGCCGTGGCCGAGCCGGTAGTCGTGGGAATCAGGCTCATGCCCGAGGCCCGAGCGCGGCGCAGGTCCTTATGGGGCTGATCGAGAATGCTCTGGGTATTGGTCAGGTCATGGATGGTGGTGATCGAACCGTGGCGGATGCCGAGCTGCTCATGGATCACCTTGACCACCGGCGCCAGGCAGTTGGTGGTGCAGGATGCCGCGGTGACGATGCGATGCTGCGCCGGATCGAACAGACTATCGTTGACGCCCATGACGATGTTCAGTGCACCCGACTCCTTCACCGGCGCGCTGACCACCACGCGTTTGACGCCCTGCTCCAGATACTGCTGCAGCACCGCCACGGTCTTCATCTTGCCGCTGGCCTCAATGACCAGATCGCAGCCCGACCAGTCGGTGTCGCTGATCGCCTTGTTGGCGCTGACCTTTACCCGCTGACCGTCGATCACCAGGCAGTCGCCATCGGATCCCGCTTCGTGTTTCCAGCGACCGTGAATGGAGTCGAAGTTCAGCAGATGCGCATGGGTCGCCGCGTCGCCAGCGGGATCGTTGATCTGCACGAAGTCCAGCTCCGGCCAGTCCCACGCTGCGCGCAGTGCCAGACGTCCGATGCGGCCGAAGCCGTTGATGCCAACTTTGATGCTCATGGATGACTCGCTTTTGAAAGGTGAATCAGGAAGTTCGTGGCGCAAACATGATGATCGCCATGCCCAGCATCGCCACGGCGCAGCCAAGCAGGTCCCACCAGGTCGGGCGAACGCCATCGACCAGCCACAGCCAGACCAGCGCCACGCCGACATACACGCCACCGTACGCCGCATACACGCGCCCGGCGGCGGTGGGATGCAGCGACAGCAGCCAGGCGAACAGCGCGAGGGAAAGCGCAGCCGGCAACAGCAACCAGATACTCTTGCCCTGTTTCAGCCAGAGGTATGGCAGATAGCAGCCAACGATCTCCGCTATCGCGGTAATGACGAACAGGCCAAGCGTATTCAGCATGCGAAGCCCGTCATGCGCCGAAGCGTTCGATCCAGCCGACATGGGCCGGATGCTGGATAGCCTTGGGGCGCAACGCCTGGACGCTGGCGATGGCGGTTGCGCGCGGCACGTCGCGGTCTATCAGGATGCGCGCTGCGATCAGGCCCGTACGACCGGAGCCGCCCTTGCAGTGAATGGCGATGCGCTTGCCGGCATCCAGCAGCTCATTGATCCGATCCGCCGACTGTTCCCAAGCCTGGTCGAAGTCCGCCAGCGGCACCTGTTCGTCAGCCACCGGCAGGTGAAACCACTCGAGGCCGCGCTCGACGCAGAGCTGCGCCAGCTGCGTCGCTTCGTTGCGCGCCAGCTCTTCAGCAGGCATCAGGGTGATCAGCGCGTCAGCGCCGGCCGCTTGCAGGGTAGCCAGCGCCTCATCGACGCTGGTGCCCTTGCTGCCGGGGCACGGTGTGAAGATCAGCTGACCGGCGCTGCCGGGTACATCGAGGATGTTGTAGGGATGGGACACGCGGGCGATTCCTGAAAGTCAGATGGAGCGTTGATTGACGCGACGGGACAGCGCTTCGGCCGACTCCTTGCGTTCCGAATAGCGATCGACCAGGTAGTCGGCCCGGCAGCGTACCAGCAGGGTGAACTTGATCAGCTCCTCCATCACATCCACCACGCGGTCGTAGTAGGCCGAGGGCTTCATCCGGCCGGCGTCGTCGAATTCGAGAAAGGCTTTGGCCACCGAGGACTGGTTCGGGATGGTGATCATGCGCATCCAGCGGCCCAGCACGCGCATCTGGTTCAGCGCGTTGAACGACTGAGAGCCGCCACTGACCTGCATGATCGCCAACGTCTTGCCCTGTGTCGGCCGCACCGCGCCCATGGCCAGCGGCACCCAGTCGATCTGCGCCTTGAACACCGCGCTCATCGAGCCGTGACGCTCCGGCGAACACCACACCTGACCTTCCGACCACTGCATCAGCTCGCGCAGCTCCTGCACCTTCGGATGGCTGTCCGGTGCATCGTCCGGCAGCGGCAATCCGGACGGATTGAAGATGCGCGTCTCGGCACCGAAACGCTCGAGCAGGCGCGCAGCTTCCTGCACCAGCAGACGACTGTAGGAGCGCTCCCGGTTAGAGCCATAGAGCAGCAGGATGCGTGGCCTGTGTTCTGGACCTGCCGGCAGAGCAAGCTTGTCCAGGTCAGGCATATCCAGCAGACCTGGGTCGATATTGGGCAGATCGTCGTTCATTAGGCATGTCCTGCTAGGTTCAAAGTGTGCCGATGCGCGCCAGCTCGGTTCTCAGCGTAGCGGCATCCAGCTGAGCGAGCGGTAGCGCGAGAAACGCGGTGAAACGCGGTGAAACGTAGCTTGAGCCTGACCAGCGTGGCATCGAACGCCGCTTTTATTTCCTCGGGACTACCGACGCTCTCGGAAGGATCGGCAAGCCCCCAGTGCGCCTTGGTGGCTGGCCCGAAATGCACCGGGCACGCTTCGCCAGCGGCCTTGTCGCAGACGGTAATGACGAAGTCGGGATTCAGCGCCTGATGCGCATCGCTGCTCTTGCTATACAAGCCATCAGCCGCAATGCCGGCCCGCGCCAGCGCCTCAAGCGTCAGTGGATTGATTTCGCCTCTTGGCTCGCTGCCGGCGCTGAACGCGCGCATGCCGGCCGGCGCGAGTTGGTTAAACAGCGCCACGGCCAGAATGCTGCGGCAGCTGTTGGCGGTGCAGAGAAAGAGAATCTTCATGGTCGTTCTTGATTCAGGCGCATGAGCTGGCGCGTTCTGGGCGGTTGCGCATACTTTCGAGGCGCTGCACGTTATCGCCCAGCCAATTCTTGTTGGCGGCCAGGATCGGCTGCAGCATGTCGGTCACCCAGTCAGGCAGGTGCGGGTGGAGTCGGTAGTAAACCCACTGGCCCTGGCGGCGGTCTTCCAGAATTCCGCATCCGCGCAGCAGCGCCAGATGCCGCGAGATCTTTGGCTGGCTTTCATCCAGCGCACAGGTCAGCTCGCAGACACACAATTCGCCTTCACGGGCGACAAGCAACGCGATCCGCACGCGAGTCTCGTCTGCCAGGCATTTGAATACAGTGGTAGGTGTCAGGTGCTCGACCATTGATATCTTCTCAGCGCTTGTTCTTGACCAACACGAACATCTTGATCCGCTCATGTATCTCGTGAAGCGTATGCCGGTAGGCATCCGGCTGGTCGCTAGTGGCAGGGTCTTCGAAGTTCCAGGCGATGTACTCGCCCGCACCAGGCAGTGCAAGGCATTCCAATGACGACTTATCACACAGCGTGATCACGAAATCGAACGGTTGCCCTTCCACTTCCTCCAGCGATTTGCTGTGCAATCCCACTGTCGCAACGCCAAGCTGCTCGAGCGCTGCCAACGCTCGTAGATCGACCTGGGTGGGAGCGGTGCCTGCACTGAACACCTCGAAGTGCTCCGAATCGGTATGCCGCAGCAACGCCTCGGCGAGCTGGGAGCGTGCCGAGTTGGCGACGCAGACGAACAGGACACGCGATTTGTAGGCCATGAAGCCGTTCCCCATAAGATATGCTTGGGCGAATATATTGCTTAGCGCATAAGCAAGTAAAGCTCTCTCTCTCGAGCTAGGCTGGCTATTTACTGGGCGCTGTCGAAGGCGAGTTTGTTGCGCCGGAACAAGAGGCGTATATTCCGCATCGCATATATTTATTCGAACGAATATCCGCCTTCACGGGAGCCGCTTGATGACAGCACCCAATGTTCTCGATGTCATCATCATTGGCGCAGGACAGTCCGCCCTGACGACTGCGTACTTTCTGCGCCGCACGTCGCTGTCCTATCTGCTGTTGGATGAACAGCCCAGTCCCGGCGGCGCATGGCTGCACGCCTGGGAGTCGCTGAGACTGTTCTCACCCGCCGCCTGGAGCTCGATTGCCGGCTGGCCGATGCCTGCTCCGGTCGAGCCGGGCAATCCAACGCGCAGCGATGTTATCGATTATTTGCGACGTTACGAAGATCGCTACCGGTTTCCCATTCAGCGATCGGTTCGAGTCGATACGATCAGCCGCCTCGACGATCTCTGGCTTGTGCAAGCAGGCGATCAGCATTGGCTGGCTCGCGCAGTCATCAGTGCGACGGGCACCTGGAGCAAGCCTTTCATTCCGCCTTATGAAGGGCGCGAGCTTTTTCAGGGTGCGCAGATTCACTCGGCTCACTACCGTGACCCTGGCCCCTTCGCAGGTAAACGGGTGATGGTGGTAGGCGGTGGAAACTCCGGCGCGCAGGTCCTCGCCGAGCTATCCAGAGTCAGCGAGACACGCTGGGTCACTCAGGAGCCACCTGCGTTTCTGCCCGACGATGTCGACGGCCGCGTGCTGTTCGAGCGCGCCACCGCGCGCTGGAAGGCGCAGCAGGAGGGACGCAGCATCGACGAGCCGGCCGGCGGCTTCGGTGACATCGTCATGGTGCCGCCGGTGCGCAAAGCCCGCGAGCGTGGCGTTCTGGGGGCCGAGCGCCCCTTCGCGCGCTTCACCGAAACGGGAGTCGAGTGGGCGGATGGGCGTCGTGAGGACCTGGACGCGGTGATCTGGTGCACAGGTTTCCGCCCGGCACTGGATCATCTTCGTGAACTCGGCATCATCGAGGCCGATGGCAAAGTACAGGTAGAAGGCACCCGTGTCGTGAAGCAACCCAATCTCTGGCTGGTGGGCTACGGCGACTGGACCGGCATGGCATCTGCCACGCTGATCGGCGTCACCCGCACGGCGCGAAGTACCGTCGATGAGCTCGTTCAGGCACTTGCCGCAACGTCCCTGCAGCGCCCCTAGCAACCACCGATGCAATCCCGATCATCACGCGAAAAGGTGTAATTAACGATGTCCAGTCAATGTGAAGTGGCCGGGAAGAAAGCGGCCGGCGTCCCGCTCGGATTCTTCGAGCGTTATCTGACGCTCTGGGTCTTTCTCTGCATCGTTGCCGGCACCCTCCTCGGTCTGGGACTGCCCGCTGCCGCACAAGCGGTCGGCGCGCTGGAAATCGCCCATGTGAACATTCCGGTCGGCCTGCTGATCTGGGTGATGATCATCCCGATGCTGATGAAGATCGATTTCTCGGCGCTGCGGGAGGTTTATGCACAACGGGCGAGCATGGGCATCACGCTGTTCGTCAACTGGGCGGTCAAGCCATTCACCATGGCCCTGCTCGGCTGGGTATTCATAAAGCATGTCTTCGCGCCGTGGCTCCCGGCTTCCGAGCTCGATAGCTACATGGCTGGCCTGATCCTCCTAGGCGCCGCACCCTGCACGGCGATGGTTTTCGTCTGGAGCAATCTCTGCAACGGCAACGCCAATTTCACCCTGACCCAGGTGGCGCTGAACGACGTGGTAATGGTGTTTGCCTTTGCGCCAATCGTCGCCCTGCTGCTCGGCGTGTCGTCGATTCCAGTGCCCTGGGATACCCTGTTGCTCTCGGTAGTGATGTACATCGTCATTCCGCTGGCCATCGCCCAGTTCATTCGCGGCCGGCTGATGAAGCGCGGTGAGCCGGCCTTTCAGGCGGCACTGGCGAAGGTGCAGCCATTTTCCATCGTGGCGTTGCTGGCGACCCTCGTCCTGCTGTTCTCCTTCCAGGGCGAAGCGATCGTGGCCCAGCCGTTGATCATCGCCATGCTCGCGATACCGATCCTGCTGCAAACACTATTCATCGCCGGACTGGGCTACTGGCTCAACCGTCGCTTCCTGGTTCACCATGATGTTGCCGGCCCTTCAGCGATGATCGGTGCTTCGAACTTCTTCGAACTGGCGGTTGCCGTTGCAATCGTGCTCTATGGTTTCAATTCAGGCGCGGCCCTTGCGACCGTAGTTGGCGTATTGATCGAGGTGCCGGTCATGCTCTGGCTGGTGCGCAGCATCAACCGCAGCCGTGACTGGTACAACCGGGCGTTGCCGGCTGATTGAGCTGGATCCACTCACCTTCGCTTGACCCTGATCAGCAGGGCGGCGCGCAGGCTGACTACCATCGATGCAGACGCCTGAGAGGACCACAGACATGGACGGCCCCGCACAAGAGCAGCCTGCCTCGACCAGTGACACACCACTTTCGCTGAGAGCGCACTTGGCTAACTTCTGGCGGGGCCATCCCACCGAAGCCAAAGTGCTGCTCGGAATGTGCGCGGCGTTCCTGCTGATCTTCTTCCTGCCGATGGGCCAGCCCCGTTTCGAAAACGCGGTACTGGAAGGCCTGCGCCTGACGCAGTGGTACGCCCGTGAACATGTGATTCTCTGCCTGCTGCCAGCCTTCGTCATCGCGGGCGCAATGGCCGTCTACATCAGCCAGGGCGCCGTGATGAAGCACCTTGGTCCGGCTTCGCCGAAGCCCGTGGCGTTCGGTGTGGCATCCATCGCCGGCACGCTGCTGGCGGTGTGCTCCTGCACCGTATTGCCGCTGTTTGGCGGCATCTACAGGCGCGGTGCCGGCCTGGGTGCAGCAATCGCCTTTCTCTATTCGGGGCCGGCGATCAACGTCATGGCCATCGTAGTCACCGCCAAGGTGCTTGGCGCCGAGCTCGGGATCGCTCGAGCCGTTGGTGCCATCGTGTTCGCCTTGGTAATCGGCGCCATCATGCACCTGCTCTACCGCCGCGAGGAGGCTGCACGCGCGGCCAAAAGTGCCCGCGGTTTCGCCGGCGACGACGACGGGCACCCGCTCGGCGACATCGTCGCCTTGTTCAGCTTGATGATCGGCATTCTGGTATTCGCCAACTGGGCCAGCGCGGAGAACTCGGCCTGGATGGCCGTGCATGCCTGGAAGTGGCCGATCACCGCAACCCTCGCCATCTTGCTGGCGTCATTACTGGTGCGTCGCTGGAACTGGTCGGTACGACCGTTGCTCATGATTGGCGCGCTGGTCGCTGCGAGCGCTCTGCTTGCGCCTCAGTGGCCGGAGCTTGCCATGGTCATAGGCATCGCGGGATTGATGCTACAGGCCAGTCGCCAGAACGCAGCAAGCCAGGAATGGGTCGGTCAGAGCTGGGACTTCACCAAACAGATCATGCCGTTACTGCTTGGCGGGGTGCTGATCGCCGGCATGCTGCTCGGCCGCCCCGGCCACGAAGGGCTGATTCCCAGCGAATGGGTCGTCTGGGCTGTGGGCGACAACAGCTTCACCTCCACCCTCCTCGCCTCGGTCCTCGGTGCATTCATGTACTTTTCCACACTGACCGAAGTGCCGATTGTGGAGGGTCTTTTGGGGGCCGGAATGGGCAAGGGGCCGGCGCTGGCGATTCTTCTGGCAGGTCCCGCCCTGTCATTGCCGAACATGCTGGTCATCCGTACCGTGCTCGGCACGCAGAAAACGATCGTGTACTGCTCGCTGGTCGTGGTGATGGCCACGCTCAGCGGTTATCTCTATGGCCAACTGATGTGAGAACGACGATGAAACTGACTATCTATGGATCCGGCTGCGCCAAGTGCCAGCAACTCACTGCCAACGCAGAAGCAGCAGCGCGGCGTCTTGGGCTCGATTTCGAGGTCGAAAAGGTCACCGATGTAAACGCCATCATCGACGCGGGCGTCATGCGCACCCCGGCACTGGCAATAGACGAAGAAATCGTTGTGGAAGGCAAGGTGCCTAGCAGCGATGAACTCCAGCAACTGCTTGGCTGAGTGATGCGGTGCCTCGATCGTGCCGCACCAGCGGCACGGCGGGGCTTGCCGAACGGAACCGCACTGCGTAGTTCACGGCCTCATATAAGGTGAACTACCAGGAGAATGAGAAGTGTCCGATTCGATGACGTATCTGGCCATCGCTGCCGCGGTAGCCCTGATAGCCCTGAATCTGCTCGCGATCATCAGCGTATTCAAAAGTGACCGAACCGTAGGCGCAAAAGCGCTCTGGGCGATCGGCATCGCTGTCTTTCCGGTCCTGGGACTGCTGTTCTGGCTGCTGGTCGGCTTGCGCCGCGCCCGCTGATCAGGGCTTCAGGCCAAGCAGATACAGAGCCCTGCCGAGCACTCTCACCGAATCGGCGTGCTTGCCGGCCTGATGCAACTGTTCGCCCTCGGCGCGCAACTCACGAACCTGCTGCAGCGTAGCGGCATCCTTGGGCGGATTGGTCTTGAGCTGCTCGTCGATCTTGGCCATATCCATGGGGCAGTGCATCGCCAGCAGCGGCGAGCTGAAGAGGATGGCAAAAGCAAAAGCTGTGAGGCGGCGCATGGCTATTCTCCCGCGCAAAAGGCGCTGACAAAGTATAGATAGCCTTTGCGGAACCGCCCGCCGTCGAACTCACTGCTGAGTGCGAAGCACCCGAAATTCTGTCGCGCAAAAGAAAAAGCCCCAAGCAACGAATTGCTTGGGGCTTTTCAATATGGAGGCCGATGTCGGAATCGAACCGGCGTACACGGATTTGCAATCCGCTGCATAACCACTCTGCCAACCGGCCTCAAAACGAAGGCGCCGCATGATTACTGCGGCGCGATCTTACAAACTGGAGCGGGAAACGAGACTCGAACTCGCGACCCCGACCTTGGCAAGGTCGTGCTCTACCAACTGAGCTATTCCCGCGTTGTCTTGGTGACGGGCGCCATTCTATACGATCGAAGGCTGCCGTCAACCCTTTGATTAAAAAAGTTTTTATTTCTTTTCGGTGGTGCTCAGGTGCGGCCAGGCAGCCATCAGGTAATTGATCATCGACCACAGCGTCAGTCCAGCCGCCACGATCAACAGCGCGTAGCCCAGGCCCACCCAGATTGTCGGCTGCGGCGGATTGGCCAGCAGGATAACCAAGGCCGCCATCTGCGCGGCAGTCTTCCATTTGCCCAGGTTTGACACTGCAACCTGAGCGCGGGCGCCCAGTTCGGCCATCCACTCACGTAATGCCGAGACAACGATCTCCCGACCGATGATGATCGCGGCAGGCAACGTCAACCAGAGGTTGGCGTGCTCTTCGACCAGCAGCACCAGGGCCACCGCCACCATGAGCTTGTCCGCGACCGGATCGAGAAAGGCACCGAACGGCGTGCTCTGCTCAAGCCGACGCGCCAGGTAGCCGTCGAGCCAGTCTGTCAGCGCCGCTACGGTGAACACGGCACTTGCAGCCAGGTAACTCCAGTAGAACGGGAGATAGAACAGCAAAATAAAGATGGGTATCAGCAGCACGCGTAGAACGGTGAGCAGGTTCGGGATATTCATCGGTACCACTGATCGGCGGAATTCGGGGAACAGTTTACTCACTGTGCAGAGCTGCATAAATCGACTCGGCGAGCTTTTTGCTGATACCGGGCGCTTTGGCGATCTCGTCGAGGCTCGCTCTACACAGTTCCTGAAGACCGCCAAAATGCGTAAGCAGTTCGCGACGGCGCTTCGGGCCGATGCCGGGAACCTCCTCCAGGGTCGACGTCCGCCGCGCTTTCCCACGTCTGGCACGGTGACCGGTTATGGCGAAACGGTGGGCCTCGTCGCGCACCTGCTGGATCAGGTGCAGTGCCGGTGAGTCGGCCGGGAGGGTGAATTCGTGAGCCGCGTCGTTGAGGTAGAGCGTTTCCAGGCCGGGCTTGCGGGTCACGCCCTTGGCCACGCCGAGCAGGATCAACTCCGGCACTGCCAACTCTTCGAGCACCTCGCGCGCCATATTGAGCTGGCCCTTGCCACCGTCGACCAGCAGGATATCCGGCAACTTGCCCTCGCCTTCCGCCGCCTTGCGAAAACGCCGGGACAGCGCCTGATGCATCGCTGCATAGTCATCGCCCGCGGTAACGCCTTCGATGTTGTAGCGGCGGTAGTCGGACTTGAGTGGACCTTCCGGACCGAACACCACGCAGGAGGCCACCGTCGCCTCACCGCTGGAATGGCTGATATCGAAGCACTCCAGACGTTGTGGCGGCTCGTCGAGTTCCAGCGCCTCGGCCAATGCTTCGAAGCGAGCCGACAGGTGCTGACGGTTGGCCAGGCGCGCGCCCATCGCCTGCTCGGCATTGGTCAACGCCAGCTGCTGCCAGCGGGCTCGCGTGCCACGGACGCGGTGGGTGATGGTCAGCTCTACGCCGCGCAGCTCGGAAATAGCGTCGATGAGCGTCGCAAAGTCTTCGTGTACCGCATTGACGATCAATTCTGCCGGCAGATCGCGTTCGGCAGCGCCCAGGTAGTACTGCTCCAGGAACGCCTGTAGCACTTCGCTGACGCTTTCCTCGATGGCTACCTGCGGGAAGAAGTTCTTGCTGCCCAGCACGCGACCGCCGCGCACGGTGATCAGATGCACACAGGCGCCGCCCGGGCTCACCACGGCGGCGACGATATCTACGTCGCCAGTGCCGCCTTCCATGCTTTGCTGATCCTGCACCCGGCGCAGAATGCCGATCTGATCGCGAATTTCCGCGGCACGCTCGAAGTCCAGACTCATCGCCGCCTTTTCCATGTTGCGCGACAGTTCTTCGGCCAGCGCATTGCTGCGCCCTTCGAGAAACATCACCGAATGGCGTACGTCTTCGGCGTATTCCGCTGGCTCGACCAGGTTCACACACGGCGCCTTGCAGCGCTTGATCTGGTACTGCAGGCAAGGCCGTGTGCGGTTTCGGTAGTAACTGTCTTCGCATTGGCGCACGAAAAAGGCTTTTTGCAGCAGGCTCAGGCTTTCGCGGATCGCTCCCGCGCTGGGATAAGGTCCGAAGTAACGCCCTGGCTCTTTCTTCGCGCCACGGTGAATGCTCAGTCGCGGGAATTCGCCGGCTGAGAGGAATACGTAGGGATAGGACTTATCGTCACGCAGCAGGATGTTATAAGGCGGCCGCCATTGCTTGATCAGCGTCTGCTCGAGCAGCAGCGCCTCGGTTTCGTTGGCGGTGATGGTGGTCTCGACCTGTGCGATCTTCGCCACCAAGGCTGCGGTCTTTGGCGCCTGCCCCGTCTTGCGGAAGTAGCTGGCCAGGCGCTTCTTGAGGTTCTTGGCCTTGCCGACATACAGCAGCTTGGCCTGCGCATCGAACATGCGATAAACGCCCGGACGGCCGCTGCAAGCCGCCAGGAACGCCGATGAGTCGAAGGTTTCTGTCATCAGTTGACGGTGTCGACCATCCCGTGACGAACCGCCAGCAGGGCAAGCTCGACATCACTGGTAATCGACAGCTTTTCGAAGATGCGATAACGGTAGGTATTGACCGTTTTCGGCGAGAGGCAGAGCTTGTCGGAGATGCTCTGCACTTTCTGGCAGTTGGCGATCATCAACGCGATCTGGATTTCCCGCTCGGAAAGCAGATCGAACGGCGACTCGCTGAGCTGCGGCTGGAACGATTTGAGCGCCAGCTGCTGGGCGATCTGCGGACTGATGTAACGCTGACCGCCAAACACCATGCGAATGGCCTGGACCATCTCTTCAAGGCCTGCACCCTTGGTCAGGTATCCCGCCGCACCGGCCTGCAGGAGACGCGTCGGAAACGGGTCTTCTTCACAGATCGTCACGGCAATGACCTTGAGATCCGGATAGCTGCGCAACAGCTTGCGGGTCGCCTCCAGGCCGCCGATACCCGGCATCTTGACGTCCATCAGCACGACGTCAGGCTTGAGCTCCCGAGCCTTGCGGATCGCGTCCTCGCCGGAGTCAGCCTGACCTATTACCTGTAGTCCGGAGATGTCCGCCAGCATACGACTGATGCCCGTGCGAACCAGATCGTGGTCATCGACCACCAGCACCCTAATCAAGCAGACACCTCATTGACCGTATTAAAAGCTGGCTGGCTGCTCGCTTTTCAGGAGCGAACTCTATCAAAAAAATCATCGGCCTGGCCGATCAAGACGCAGTGAACTGATCGAGATCATTAGTCCACATCGACCGGCCGACGAACTGCACACTGAACACCGCTGGACAGCCAAAGTCAGAAGCGGGTGACCGCTGCTAGGGTTTACCATGCTCACGTTTATCGCCGCATTGGCGCTGACGGCTACCCACGTGCTGGCCGGAAGGCTAAGCGAGCTGCACCAGTTGCCACGTAGCCGCTGGCTTTCCGCCGCCGGTGGCGTCGCCGTCGCCTATGTGTTCGTTCACCTGCTCCCTGAACTGGCTCAAGGACAGCAGGTGATGGAGGATAGCGGGTTCCATCCGCTGCGCTATCTGGAACACCACGCCTATCTGCTGGCCCTGCTTGGTCTGGCCTGTTTCTACGGCCTGGAACGGCTTATAAAACAGCACCGTAGCGTGCGCGCGGACGACGAACCATCGCACGCCAGCGTGTTCTGGCTGCACGTTGGCGCATTCGCCGGCTACAACGCGCTGATCGGCTATATCCTGGCCAACCGCGACGCGGGCCAGACGCTTGAACTGGTCTGGTACACCGTGGCCATGGCGCTGCATTTCATGGTCAATGACGTAGCACTGCAACACGACCATCAGGGGCTGTTTGCCCATCGCGGGCGTTGGATTCTGGCAAGCGCGACGCTGGTCGGTTGGGCCTTCGGTGCGACCATCGAGCTGTCAGAACTGGCAGTCTCGGCCGTCACTGCGTTCATCGCCGGTGCGATCATCCTCAACGTGCTCAAAGAAGAGCTACCCACCGAGCGCAACAGTCGATTCGGCGCGTTCCTGCTCGGCTCGCTTGGCTACTCACTGCTGCTATTGATGCTGTGATGAATCACCTACGCGCGCAGCGCCAGAATACGTCTCGCACCGAGTAGGACAATCAAGCCGATCAAACCACCAATGAACAGGTCCGGGTAGTTCGACCCGCTCCATGCGACCAGGGCGCCAGCTACGATCACGCCGACATTGATGAGTACGTCATTGGCGGAAAAGATATAGCTGGCCTGCATGTGAACACCACCGTCGCGGTGCTTGGTAATGAGCAGGAGACAGGCGACATTGGCGATCAGCGCTACGCACGCCACAACCATGATCGTCAGCGACTGCGGCTCGCTGCCGAAGAAAAAGCGCCGGCCGACCTCGACCAGCAGGCCAAGCGCCAACAGCCCCTGCAGCCAGCCGGCCAGCTGTGCCGCACGCAACTGGAAGCGTGCAGCCCGGCCGACTGCATAGAGCGCGACCCCGTAAACGGCGGCGTCGGCAAACATGTCCAGCGAATCGCCGATCAACCCGGTCGACTGAGCGACCAGCCCGGCCACCAGTTCGAAGATGAACATGATGGCGTTGATCGCCAGAAGGATTTTCAGCGTGGCTGCTTCCTGCTCCTGGGTGTCGCCGGCAAGTACGTCAGGCGCGCCTTCGGCTGCATGGGTCCGTGTCAGCCCGGCACCCAGGCCCAGGGCCTCCAGTCGTTCACTGAGCGGATCGACACTGCAATCATGGGCTACGGTCAACGTCCTGTTGGGTAGATCGAAAGCCAGATGACGGATGCCCTCGCAGCTGGCGAGCGCCATGCGAATCATCCGCTCTTCAGCGGGGCAATCCATTTTCGGCACGCGATACACGCTGATCCAGCGTGCAGCACCGGATTCCAGCTCGCCTGCTGGGTTGCTCGCAGCGGCCGACCCGCAGCCGCAATCCTGATCAGCGCAACTCATCTACCCTTCCCCTGCTGCCGCCACGCCGAGCCTGCTCGACCAAGGCACTGTAACAATGCGCCTCATCATAGCGGCGAGCAGAACTTACAACACAGCGCAGCGTTGCCTGCAGTTCAGCCCCTCGGTTTGCGCATCAGCCGATAGACAGCCGGGATCACGAAGAGCGAGAGCAGTGGCGCACTCAGCATTCCGCCGACCATGGGCGCAGCAATACGACTCATCACCTCGCTACCGGTACCGGCACCCAGCAGGATCGGCAACAACCCGGCGACGATCACTGCGACAGTCATGGCCTTGGGACGCACACGCTGCACCGCACCTTCTCGGATGGCATCGCACAGTGCTGCCTCATCGTGCAGCCCGTCGCGCTGCCGTTCGGCCCAGGCATTCTTCAGATACAACAGCATGATTACGCCAAACTCCGCGGCGACGCCGGCCAGCGCAATAAAGCCAACGCCAGTGGCCACCGACAGGTTGTAGCCCATCAGGTAAAGGAACCAGACGCCACCCGTCAGCGCGAAAGGCAGCGTGAGCATGATCAGCACGGCCTCGTCGAGGCGACTGAAGGTCAGGTACAGCAGTACGAAGATGATCAGCAAGGTGGCCGGCACGACCAGCTTGAGTCGCTCGTTGGCACGTTCGAGAAATTCGAATTGCCCCGAATAGCTCAGGCTCATGCCGGGAGGCAAGGCGACATCGGCGCTGATCGCCCCCCGCAGGTCGGCGACGACCGAAGCGATGTCGCGACCGCGGACGTCCACGTATACCCACCCGGCCAACCGAGCGTTTTCGCTACGCAGCATTGGCGGGCCGTCGCTGACCCGTACCCGTGCCACACTGCCCAGGGTGATCTGGCTGCCTTGCGGCGTCAGAATGGGCAACTCCTCCAGCGCCTGGGGCGTGTCCCGCCATTCTCGCGGATAGCGCACACTGATGGGGTAGCGCGCCAGCCCCTCGACGGTTTCACCGACGGTTTCGCCGCCGATGGCGCTGGAGACGATGGATTGCACATCGGCGATATTGAGGCCATAGCGCGCCGCATCTCGGCGGTCGATATCGATATCGATGTAGCGCCCGCCGACCAGGCGCTCGGCCAGCGCCGAGCTGACACCCGGAACGCGCTTGGCAACCGCTTCCACCTGCTGACTGACACGGTCGATCTCTTCCAGGTTGGCGCCGGCAACCTTCACCCCGATCGGGCTCTTGATGCCGGTGGCAAGCATGTCGATACGGTTGCGAATCGGCGGTATCCAGATATTGGTCAGGCCCGGGACCTGCACAGCCCTGTCCAGCTCATCGACCAGCTTCTCCGGCGTCATGCCGGCGCGCCATTGCTCGCGCGGCTTGAAACGGATGGTGGTCTCGAACATTTCCAGCGGCGCCGGGTCAGTGGCCGACTCGGCACGCCCCGCCTTGCCGAACACCGTTTCGACTTCCGGTACCGTGCGGATCATCCGGTCGGTCTGCTGCAGCAGCTGGGCTGCCTTCTGTGCCGACAGGCCCGGCAGCGCCGAAGGCATGTAGAGCAGATCGCCCTCGTCCATGGGCGGAAGAAACTCACCTCCGAGGCGCGACATCGGCCACAGCGTGGTAGCCAGGACCAGCACGGCTACCGCAATGGTGGTCTTCGGGTGGTCGAGAACGGTGTTCAATGCGGGGCGATAGACCCGGATCAGCCCGCGATTGAGTGGATTACGCGCCTCGTCCGGCAACTTGCCGCGAATCCAGTAGCCCATCAATACCGGCACCAGCGTCACCGAAAGCCCGGCCGCGGCCGCCATTGCGTAAGTCTTGGTAAACGCCAGCGGTCCGAACAGACGCCCTTCTTGTGCCTCGAGGGTGAATACCGGGATGAACGACAGCGTGATGATCAGCAGGCAGAAGAACAGCGCAGGACCGACCTCCTCTGCTGCGCTGGTCATCACTCGCCAGTGCTCATCGCCTGCCAGCGCCCTGCCGGGATTGGCGTGGCGCCAGGCCTCAGCCTTCTTGTGCGCGTTCTCGATCATCACCACCGCGGCATCAACCATCGCGCCAATGGCGATGGCGATCCCGCCGAGCGACATGATGTTGGCGTTGATGCCCTGGTAACGCATCACGGCGAAGGCGATCAGAATCCCGATGGGCAGCGAGACGATGGCCACCAGCGATGAACGCAGGTGCCAGAGGAAGATGCCGCACACCAGCGCGACGACGATAAATTCCTCCAGCAGCTTGAAGCTGAGGTTCTCCACCGCGCGATCGATCAGCTGGCTGCGGTCGTAGGTGGTGACGATCTCGACCCCCTTCGGCAGGCTGCGCTTCAGCTCCTCGAGCTTGCCGTGCACGGCGGCAAGCGTTTCCCGTGCATTCTTGCCGCTTCGCAGGATGACCACGCCGCCAACGGTTTCCCCCTCCCCATCGAGTTCGGCGATACCCCGACGCATTTCCGGACCAAGCTGCACATGCGCGACATCACCAAGCGTGATCGGCACGCCCTTGGCGCTGAGCTGCAGAGGAATCTGCCGGAAATCATCAAGGGTCTGCAGGTAACCCGAGGCGCGCACCATGTATTCAGTCTCAGCCAGCTCCAGCACGGCACCGCCGGTTTCCTGGTTGGCCATGCCGATGGCCTCGATCACCTGAGCCTGGGTTACTGCAAGGCTGGCCATCTTCAATGGATCGAGCACGACCTGGTACTGCTTGACCATGCCACCGATGGTCGCCACTTCAGCCACGTTTGGCAGCGTGATCAGTTCGTACTTGAGAAACCAGTCCTGCAGGCTGCGCAGTTGCGCCAGATCGTGCCGGCCGCTGCGGTCGACCAGCGCGTACTGAAAGATCCAGCCGACCCCGGTGGCATCGGGCCCGAGTGATGGCTTGGCGCTGGCCGGCAGGCGACTCTGGACCTGGCTCAGATACTCCAGCACCCGCGAGCGCGCCCAGTAGAGGTCGGTGCCGTCCTCGAAAAGTACATAGACGAAGCTGTCGCCGAAGAACGAATAGCCTCGCACGGTCTTCGCGCCGGGCACCGAGAGCATCGTCGTGGTCAGCGGGTAGGTCACCTGGTTCTCGACGATCTGCGGTGCCTGCCCCGGATAGGGCGTGCGAATGATGACCTGCACATCGGAGAGGTCTGGCAGCGCATCGATTGGCGTGGTTCGTATCGCCCAGACCCCAACGGCAGTCATCAGCAGGGTCGCCAGCAGCACGAGAAAGCGGTTCAGCACGGACCAGCGGATCAACGCGGCAATCATGGCTGCTTCTCCATGAGCTGAACGCGCTCGATCAACAAGCCCTGATCGGTTTCCCGCACGGCAAAACGAATCCGGTCCTGCGCCTGAACACCGCGCAGCAACTCCGAGTCGGCCACCGCGAAGCTCATCGTCATGCCCGGCATCCCCAGCGTATGGAATGGCCCGTGGGCGATCTTCAGCCGGTTTTCGCTCAGCGCAAGAACGCGGCCTTCGGATTCATGCAGCGCCGGTGCTATCTGCGCATGATCGTGCGCATGCCCCGTATCGCCGGTAGCCGGTGACGCCACGATTCCACGCAGGCTGGCTTCCGAATCCAGCAGGAACTGCCCGGAGGCCACTACCTGTTGCCCCTCTTCGAGGCCTGCGACGATGGCGGTCTGATTTCCGCTGTCGCGGCCCGTTTCGACCTCTACCGGCCGGTAACGCCCGCCCGCCTCGGCGAGCATTACCAGGCTGCGCCGGCCGGTTCGGATCACGGCCTCGCTGGGAATCAGCAGAACCGAAGTGTCGTCTGCGCCCTTCAAGGTTGCCTGCGCCGTCAGCCCGGGCCTCAGCAGGCCTTGCGGATTGGGCAGCTGCACGCGCACGCGCAGGGTACGGCTGGCGGCATTGGCCTCCGGCAGCACGGCAGTGATGGTGCCTTCGATGCGCTCTCCAGGCATGGCCGGCAGGCGCGCTGTAGCTCGTTGCCCTACGCGTATCCCTGTGCTCTGCGCCTCCGGCACGGCGACTTCCAGCCAGACGCTGTCCAGACCATTGATCCGCGCCAGCGGCGCGCCGGCCGCAAGGCTCATGCCCTCACGCACGTCCAGCTCCTGCAGCACGCCGGCAATGGGTGTGGAGATGGTGATCGAAGCACTGACCTTTCCAGTGCGTTCAAGCTGGCTGATGGTCGCGGCTGGCATTCCGGCCAGGCGCAGCCGCTGGCGGGCGGCCTCCAGCAGTGCCGGTTCGCCAATACGGCGCAGCGCCAGATATTCCTCCTGGGCGGCCGACCACTCGGGAATCAGCAGATCGGCCAGCGGGGTGCCCTTGTCGAGCAGATCACCCGGCGCATGATGGTAGACGCGCTCGACGAAGCCACCCGCCCGGACCTGAACCACTGCCACGTCGCGCGCGTTGTATTCGAGTACGCCAACCGCTTCGATCTGGCTGGCCAATTGCCCGCGCGTCACTGATGCCAGGCGCACGCCAAGGTTCTGCGTGATGCCTGCATCGATGTTGATGGCTGCCGCGTCGCCATCCTCGCCGGCGTAACGTGGCACCAGATCCATATCCATGAATGGCGATTTGCCCGGTTTATCGAAGCGATGCTGCGGCACCATCGGATCGTACCAGTACAACACCTGGGCCTGGCTTGCGACGGCTGGCTCCAGATGCTCTGCGCCGTGCTCATTCTGACTGGCAAGCCAGTAGCCGGCAGCGCCACCGAGCAGCGCTGTCAGGGCGGCCAAGCTGAGGTTTGCGAACGTATTCCGGCTCATTTGGCTTCTCCGTAGGCGAGGTGCAGCCGAGATGCGGCGATGGCCACCAATCCCTGCAGGTCGATCTGTTTCAGGCGGGTTTCAATCAGCTCATTGCGTGCGCCGAGTACCGCCTCCAGGTCATTGCTGCCGGCCCGGTAGCCAGCCATGGCCAGTTCGGTCTTTTCTCGCGCAAGAGGCAGCAGCACTTCTTCGTTTCGCTGCTGGGCGCGCTGCAGGCGATCCAGTTCAGCCAGCTCCACGTCGAGCTGCTCGGCGAATTCACGCACCATGGCTTCTCGCTCGGCCTCCAGCTGGTCGAGCTCCGCATAGCGCGCCGCGATCCGCGGGTTCTGCCGCGACCGCTGGAACACTGGCAGATCGAAGCTGAATTGAAGATTGACCATATCGCCGTACTCGCGACCGCGCTTGAGGTAGCTGACCTCCCAGCTCCAGTCGATCTGCTTCTCGGCGGTCGCCTCGCGAATGCGTGCGCGGGCCTCTTCGGTCATCGGTGCATAGGCGCTCAGCTGAGGATGGCTGACGACGCGGCGGTTCAATTGATCGTGCTCGATCGTCCACCGTGGCGGCTCACCGCGCAGCGGCTGGTTACCATCCTCGCCAACCCAGCGCACCAGCGCCGCGCGGGCCTGACGATATTGCTGGTGCAGTTCGTCCTGGCGCTCCGCCAGAAGCGCTGCTTGCTGCCTTGCGGTGACACTGTCGGTCAGTTGCCCTCTCCCGCCGGCGATACGTGCCCGAATCGCTTCGCCGAGCAGGCGGTTTTCCTCGAACAGCTCGTCGAAGAGCTGAATCTTGCGCTCCACGGAGTGGGTAGCGATCCACGCCTGGGCCGCCGCCAGATGCACCCTGAGCATTTCGACTTCGCGCGCCGCATCGGCGCGTCCGATAGCGGCGTGGGCTACATCGGTACGCGCCTTGCGCTTGTCGCGATTCGGTACTTCTTGCATCAGGCCAACCATGCGCATGGTCATGCCATCGTCGGTGAGGCTCCAGCGCTCAGCACCCTCGATGGGCAGGTTCTGCACGCCGAGCAGCAGCTTCGGGTCCGGTAGCTCACCTGCCGCAACGGCTTCGCTGCGCGCTGCGCTCAACCTGGATGCCTCGGCACGCAAAGATGGTGCTTGCAGCTGTGCAAGGTTGAGGGCGTCGTCGAAGGTCAGGCCCGTAGCGGCGACTGGCCAGGCGAATGCGCAAATGCACGCCAAGGCAGCGACGGGCCGATACTTCCCTATGAGTTGGAAGTTCATGGATTGGATTCCTCGATATTCCTGCATGCCGCAACGGCATGCTTACAGCGCCTCACGCACGGATGCGGGGCGAGTCAGGTCAGCGAAGGAATCAGTGACGCGGTGGGCGCCAGACATCGGCGCCGGAACGGGTAGGAAAAAACTCGGAATGGCTCACGACGAGCAATGGCACCGAAGCGCCAAGACCCGGCTTGAGTACGGTGGACTGCAGCATGCTGCCGGACTTGCACTGATGGCCGCTTTCACACGAGGGGTTTCCATCGTGCGTATGTTCGTCGTCATCCTGCGTCACGAGCAAATGCCCAGCGTGCTCGGACACCTGCGAATCATCCTGCATCTGGCACGGCTCCGCGCTCAGCTCCAGTGCCGCCATCCCGGTAACGGGAAGCGCAACGCTGATCAGCAGGACGAGAAACAGACGCAGATAGGCTTTCATGGAGAGCAGTCTAACCGCCTGGTGTCTTCGGAAACTTGATCCAGATCGTCTCAGACCTCATTCGACCCATCCGTTCCGTCGCCGCTCAGCAGATGACTGAGCACAGAACGCATCTTTCCAGGTTTGACCGGCTTGTTCAGCACCGGCACGCCAACGCCTTGCAATTGGCGCCGGCATTGATCGCTGCGATCGGCGGTGATCATCACCACCGGCAGTCGCGTGGAAAAACGTGCTCGCAGTGCCAGCACGACGTCCCAGCCAGTGCTGCCATGGTCAAGGTGATAGTCCGCAAGAATCGCATCCGGAGCGACGCCCCCCAGCGCCGCAATCGCGGTTTGCTCGTCGGTCGCAGTCACCACCGTACAGCCCCACTGTTCGAGCAGCGCCGCCATGCTGTGCAGAATGCTGGTTTCGTTATCAATCACCAAAAGGCGCCGGCCGGGCAAGGGGTCACCGAGCTGAGGGGCGATCACCGGTGTGACGGCGCTGCGTGGCGGTACTGTCGCGGCCATGGGTACATCGATACTGAACACCGAGCCGCGCCCAGGGCGGGAGCGCACCAGCACGCGGTAGTCCAGCATGTTGGCGATACGGTCGACGATTGCCAGTCCTAAACCGACGCCGCTGCGTTCTGCCGCGCGGCTGACACCAAGCTGGTTGAATTCGAGGAAGATCGAATGCAGGTCCTCTTCCGGAATGCCACGGCCGGTGTCCCACACCTCGATACGCAACATGTCGCCACGCTTGCGCGCGCCCAGCAGCACGCCACCGGCATCGGTATAGCGGCAGGCATTGCTCAGCAGGTTGCGCAGAATCCGCGTCAGCAAGCGGAAATCGCAGCTGATGGCGCAACGCGGCAGGTAATGCGACAGCTGCAGGCCCTTCGCCGCAGCGACCGGCTGGAACTCGGAGATCAGCGGCAGCAGGATGTCGTCAAGCGAATAGGCATCGATGTCGGGTTTGATGGCGGCCTGATCAAGCTTGGAAATATCGAGCAGATCGGTAAGCAGATCCTCGGCGCCCTCCAGCGCCAGATGCGCCCGCTCCACCAGATGCAGCTCACTCTGCGGCAGCTGGCGTTCACGCAAGGTCGAGATCAACAGGCGTGCCGCGTTGAGCGGCTGCAGCAGGTCGTGGCTGGCAGCAGCGAGGTATTTGTCCTTGCTCAGATTGGCCGCTTCCGCCGCATCACGAGCCTCGCGCAATTCGCAGGTACGCTCGGCGACGCGCTGCTCCAGCTCTTCGTTGAGCTGCAACAGGCGCAACTGCGCCAGCTTGCGCTCGGTTACATCGGCGACGAAGCCCTCCACCAGGCCGTCTTCGTCGGGCTTGAGCAGCAGGTTCATGATCACGTAGATGGCACTGCCATCCTTGCGGCGTAGGCGCGTCTCGTAGCCGAACAGCCCGTTCTGCTGACTCAACGTATGGCGAATCTGGCGCAATTCCTCCTCACCGCCGATGAACAGGTGATGGGACAGATCGGTCAGGGTCCACAGTGCGTCTTCCGCGGTTTCGTAGCCAAGCATGCGCGCAAGCGCCGGGTTGGCGGCTCGGATGCCTTCCTGCAGGCTGGCCTGGAAGATGCCGTGCACGGCGTGCTCGAACAGCCATTTGTAGCGATTGCGCTCGGCTTCGAGCTCCTCCAGCCGTGCCACCAGCTCCGGATAGTGGCTCTTGCGCGCGGAGTGACTACCGAAACCGAGTAGCTGCGTCAGCGCCTGATGCTGGTCATCAGAGGGCTTCGGCATAGACGACCTCGACGTCCCGCTGCGTCGACGAGCGTGGATTGGTGAGAATGCAGGGATCCTGCATGGCGTGCTGGGAGAGGAACGGGATATCTGAAAGATTCACGCCGTGCAGGCCAAGGGTCTCTCTGAAGCCGATCTGCTGTTTGAGATCGATCAGGTGCTGCACCAGGCGTTCACGCACCTGCCGGTGGCTCAGCCCGCGGGAGTCGATACCCAGAGTTTCGGCAACCATGCGGTAGCGATCCGGCGCGGCATCGTAATTGAACGCAACCACGTGCTCGACGAGGACGGCATTGCACACTCCGTGTGGCAGGTCGAGATAGCCGCCAAGGCTGTGGGACATGGCGTGTACCGCGCCAAGAATCGCATTGGAGAAGGCCAGCCCGGCCTGCATGCTGCCGAGCATGATCTGCTCGCGCAGGGCGATATCGGCCGGATTGGCGATCATCTGCACCAGATTGCCATTGATCAGCCGCATGGCTTCCAGGGCGTGGGGGTCGGTCAGCGGGCCGTGGCCAGTCGAAACGAAGGCCTCGATGGCATGCACCAGCGCATCGATGCCGGTACAGGCCGAAAGAAACGGGTCCATGCTCAGGGTGGTTTCCGGATCGATCAGCGATACATCCGGCACGGCAGCCTTGCTGACGATGGAGAACTTCATCCGCTCCTGTTGATTGGAAATGATCACGAACTGCGAGACATCCGCCGACGTCCCGGCCGTGGTCGGAATCAGGATCAATGGCGGGCTGGGCACGCGCAGCGTGTCCACGCCTTCGAACTCGTAAATGTGACGGCCATGGGCTGCGACGATACCGATGCCCTTGGCGCAATCCATTGGACTGCCGCCGCCAACTGCAACGATGACGTTGCAGCCTTCGCTACGGTAAAGCTCGGCGCCGAGCATCACCTCTTCACATCGCGGGTTGGGGGATACGCCGGTGAACAGGCAATGCCCGATGTTCTGGCGTTCAAGGCTGGCCTGCACGTCGGCTACCCACCCGGCATGAACCACGCCGGGGTCAGACACCAGCAATACCTTGCGTGCGCCGAAATTGGCGGCGCAATTGCCGACGCTATGCCGACAACCCGCACCGAAGATGATTTCAGGGGAGACAAACTTGCGCTGAAGGCTGATATTCGGGCTCATCACTGCGGCCTTTTTATTTTTTGTAACAACTGGCGCAAGCCTACTGCATTACTCGGGCAATGCAATGCGCCGAATGGAGGGCGATTGCCCCCGTCTGGCGGAAAGGCCTACAGCAGGCACTGATAGAAGCGCAATTCCCGCTCCAGCGCATCCGCAAGATTGGCAGCCTGGCGGAAGCCGTGGCGCTCGTCGGGATACAGCCGGTAGTCGACCGTGACTCCTCGGCTGCGCAGAGCCGCCACCATCGACTCGGTCTGCTCGGGCAGCACGACGGCGTCCTGTCCGCCCTGCAGGAAGATCACAGGGGCGTTTATGCGCTCGGCGTTATACAAAGGCGCACGCTCACGAAAACGCTCTGACACCAGCCGAGGATCGCCGATCAGCCAGTCAAGATAGTCACCCTCGAACTTGTGCGTCGCCCGACGCAAGGCCAGCGGATCGCTGACGCCATACAGGCTGGCTCCACCACGGAACAGATCAGTGGCGGCCAGCGCGCTCAGCGCGGTATAGCCGCCAGCGCTGGAACCGCGGATGAACACTCGCTGCGAGTCAATCTCCCCCTGCCCCACGAGTGCTCGAACCGCCTGGCAGGCATCTTCCACATCCACCACGCCCCATTGCTCGCGCAGACGTTGCCGATAGGCGCGACCGAAGCCGCTGCTACCGCGGTAATTCACGTCGACCACGGCGAAACCGCGCTGGGTCCAGAACTGGATGCGCGGATCGAATACCGGATAGCTCGCCGACGTCGGGCCGCCGTGGGCGAACACCACCAGCGGCGGCAATGTAGCGGTCGGACCATGGCAATGCGCATTGCGCGGCGGATAGAAGAAGGCATGGGCGACTTCATCACCTCCGGTCGCAAAACGCAGCGGTTGCGGACATGACAACTGATCGGTCACCAGTGGCATCGCCCCACCAGCCAGAATCTGCAGCGCACCGCTGGCACGCTCGATAGCCAGGACAGCCGGAGTTCGCTCCGGCGAGCCGGCGATGCAGAACACATGGCTTTCGTTCGCGGAAAGCTGGCGGCAACGGGTGAACTCCGTGGCCAACTGGCGCTGGTCGCCGTTGTTAGCGTGTTCGAATAACCAGCCATAGCCGTCGACCATATGGGTCAACAGCAGAGCGCCGTCGTGCAGCGGCAGATAGCTGCTGGTGCCCAGTTGCCAGGGCGCCGGGGCGCAATCGTAATCCCCGCACGCTTGCGCAAGGCTCGAAGGCCTCACCAGTTTTCCGTCCGCCTCGACCCACGGCTGCCAGAAGCCGGAACGGTCGCTTAGACAATGCAATCGACCATCGGCGGCAAAGCGCGGCTGCTGCAGGGATTCGCCGCCCGCGGCGCCAGCCAGGACCTGCCTGCCACCCCAACGCCCATCCGGCATGCGCGTGGCGACGCACAGACGCGTCGCTGTCCAGGGCTGCTCTGGCCTATCCCATTCGATCCAGGCCAGTCGCGTTCCGTCCGGACTGAGCACTGGAGACGAGTAGAAATCAGCACCTTCGACGAGAACCTCACGCCCGCCATCGGCAATGGTCAGGGAAACCAGACGATGCTCGACGCCCTCGGCGCCGTGGGATTCTTCCAGCGCGATAATCGCCTCAGCGTGCTGGTCATGCTGCAGATCGCCGTATCGACAGCCGGATCGATCAGTCAGCGCCACAGGATGTGCTGCCCCGCCGGTGGACTCGGTTGCCTGCAGATGGATCTGCTGATCCTCCTCGTTGACGAAGGCGAGCCCCTCCGAGGTCAGACAGAACGCACCGCCGCCGTATTCGTAAACGCGGCTGCGGACCGAGAATCGCTCGGGTGTCAGGCAATGCGCATTGCCGCCCCGCCACAACCACAGCGTGCAACGCCCATGGGACGGGTCATATTCGATCCAGTACAGCCCACCGTGTCCGGCACGCAGCTCGGCAAAGTCCCGGCTGGCCACCGCCGCGGCTTCGGCGCTCCAATCGCTGGGCCAGAAACCGTAGGGAATGCTGTCTGGAGTCGGACGGGTATTGGTGCAACTCATACCTTGAGGATCAGCTTGGAAGCCTTTTCGTTGCGGTGCTGCAGCTGCTCGAGGCTCAAGGCGCCATGCTCTGCCTGCGCCCGCGCGGCAAGGATCTTGTCGTGATGCAGCGACTTGCTGCACACCGGGTCGGCGTTGGCGGCATCACCGGTGAGCATGAAAGCCTGGCAGCGGCAGCCGCCGAAGTCGCGTTCCTTCTCGTCGCAACTGCGGCAGGGTTCGGGCATCCAGTCGTAGCCGCGGAACTTGTTGAAGCCGAAAGAGTGTCGCCAGATGTGCTCGATGCTGTGCTCGCGTACGTTGGGGAACTCCACCGGCAGCTGTCGCGCGCTGTGGCAAGGCAGCGCCGTGCCGTCCGGGGTGATGTCGAGGAACAGGTTGCCCCAGCCGTTCATGCAGGCCTTCGGCCGTTCTTCGTAGTAATCGGGCGTCACGAAGATCAGCTTGCACGGATGGTTTTCCGCGGCGAGCTTGTCGCGCCACTCGTTGGTGATGCGCTCGGCACGTACCAGCTGCTCCTTGCTCGGCAATAATCCGGCCCGGTTCAACTCGGCCCAGCCGTAGAACTGGCAGGTAGCGAGTTCGACGAAGTCGGCTTCGAGCTCGATGCACAGGCGGATGATCTGCTCGATGTTGTCGATGTTGTGCCGATGCGTGACGAAGTTGAGCACCATCGGATAGCCGTGCTTCTTCACCGCACGGGCCATTTCCAGCTTGTGAGCGAAGGCCTTCTTCGAACCGGCAAGCAGGTTGTTCACCTCCTCGTCGGCCGCCTGAAAGCTGATCTGAATATGGTCCAGCCCGGCCTCGGCGAAACTGGCGATCTTCTCTTCAGTGAGGCCGATGCCAGAAGTGATCAGGTTGGTGTAATAGCCGAGTCCGCGTGCCGCTTCGATCAGCTCTACCAGATCCTGGCGCACCAGCGGCTCACCGCCTGAGAAGCCAAGCTGGGCCGCGCCCATCTCGCGTGCCTGGCGGAATACTTCGATCCACTCGGCGGTGCTCAGCTCGTCGTGGCTGCGGGCGAAGTCCAACGGATTGGAGCAGTACGGGCACTGCAGAGGGCAACGATAGGTCAGCTCCGCCAGCAGCCAGAGCGGCGGGCCAGGCTCGTAGCCAGGTTTAGCGAAGCTCGATCCAGAACCGTTCAACGGCGACCTCCAGAAACGCGACGATATCTTCTTGAATCCCTTCGGCCTCGGGATAGCGGACCTGCAGGTCGGCGACGATTGCGCCGACGCTGCGGGTTCCATCCACCTCGGTCAGCACTGCCGCGGCGCTCTCGTTGAGTTTGATCATGCCTTCCGGATAGAGCAGTACGTGGCAGTTCTGCGCCGGCTCCCACTGGAAGCGGTAGCCTCGGCGAAAGGCTGGAATCTGGGTCAGTTGGATATCGCTCATGGTCGTTGTCTCGCCAGTAGGCAGGCGGGCAGCCCGGCCAAATCAATTGTGCTCGCTGGCGGTGGGCTCAAGCCCACCCGTGGACGCACGTTCCTAGACGCTGATGCCTTTGTGCCAGATCCGTTCACGCGTCACGGTGTGGTACGGCGGGCGATCCAGCTCGTAGGCCATGCTCATGGCGTCGAGCATGCTCCACAGCACGTCGAGTTTGAACTGCAGGATCTCCAGCATACGCTCCTGCGCATCACGGGTGCGGTAGTGGTCCAAGGTGATGCGCAGGCCGTGCTCGACGTCGCGGCGCGCCTCCTTCAGCCGCTTGCGGAAGTAGTCGTAACCGGAGGCATCGATCCACGGATAGTGCTGCGGCCAACTATCCAGACGGGATTGATGGATGGTCGGGGCAAAGAGTTCGGTCAGCGAGCTGCTCGCGGCTTCCTGCCAGCTGGCGCGGCGAGCGAAGTTGACGTAGGCATCCACCGCGAAACGCACACCGGGCAGCACCAGCTCCTGCGACAGCACCTGCTCGCGATCCAGCCCGACGGCTTCGGCCAGCCGCAGCCACGCCTCGATACCGCCCTCTTCGCCTGGCGCACCATCATGGTCGATGATGCGCTGAATCCACTCCCGGCGGGTATCACGGTCCGGACAGTTGGCCATGATCGCCGCGTCCTTTACCGGGATACAGACCTGGTAGTAAAAGCGATTGGCGACCCAGCCCTGAATCTGCTCGCGCGTCGCCTGGCCGGCATACATGGCCCGGTGAAACGGGTGATGAATGTGGTAGTACTCGCCCTTGGCGCGCAACGCCTGTTCGAATTCGGCGGGACTCATGGCTGGCAGGTTCATGACGGTGTCGTTCCTTTTTCTTCTCGTTCCGTTGTTCTTTACTCGAGCTGCCTCACGGTCTGTAGCCGCGTCTTGGCAGCGCGTCGCTACAGCTCGATGTTCATGCCGTCGAAGGCGACTTCGATTCCGTGCTCGCCGAGGATTTCCCGCTCGACGGAGTCCTCGTCGAGGATCGGATTGGTGTTGTTGATGTGGATGAGGATCTTGCGAACCGCAGGCATGCCATCGAGCACCTCGATCATGCCGCCCGGGCCGCTCTGCTGCAGGTGTCCCATTTCGCTGCCGAGCTTGGTGCCGACTTCGCGCACGAGCATTTCATCGTCACGCCAAAGGGTGCCGTCGACCAGTAGGCAATCGGCCTGGCGCATGGTTTCGAGCAACTCATTGCTGACCTTGCCCAGGCCCGGCGCATAGAACAGCGTGCCACCGCTTTTACGATCCTCGATCAGCAGGCCGATGTTGTCGCCGGGATGCGGATCGTTGCGATGCGGTGAATACGGCGGCGCAGAGCTACGCAGCGGGATCGGCGTGATATGCAGGTTCGGGCAGCACGGGATGCTGAAGCTATCCGTCAGGCCGATGCGGTTCCACTTCAGCCCGCCGTTCCAGTGCTCGAGCATGTTGAACAGGGGGAAGCCGGTGGTCAGGTCCTGGTGGACCATCTCGGTGCACCAGACTTCGTGCGGGCAGCCTTCGCGCAAGGTCAGCAGGCCGGTGGTGTGATCTATCTGGCTGTCCAGCAGAACGATCGCGCCAATGGCGGTATCTCTTGGCGCCCGGGCCGGCTGCAGCGCCGGGAAGGATTCCAGCTGCGCGCGGATATCGGGCGAAGCGTTGCACAGGACCCAGTCGACGCCGTTGTCGCTTATGGCAATCGATGACTGGGTACGCGCCTTGGCGTTGAGCGTGCCGGCACGCAGCCCCGCGCAGTTGGCGCAGTTGCAGTTCCACTGCGGAAAACCTCCGCCCGCAGCGGAACCTAGAATTCGGATGAACATGGACAGCCCCCAAAGCAAAGCCCCGGCCGGAGCCGGGGCTGATCGATCAACGGTTTGCGAAGTACATGGTGACTTCGAAACCAATACGCATGTCGGTGAAGGCGGGTTTAGTCCACATAGGTCGGTCCTCTTTTTATGGTGCCGGAAGATTCCGACAGCCCAATTAAGCCCCCTGTTCTGCCTAAAGCAGAATGGTACTTTGGAAGGAGACAGCGCCGTGCCTTGGTAGTGCCCGACAGACGGCCGTCCGTTGTTACACCGTTACTCATTCAGCTAACGCCTGCGGCGAGAGGCTGTCAACTTGAGCCCAGCGCCGGCCGATCATTGGCGTTTCGCCAGGCCAGTTCGTTGGTAATGGTCGCCATGGGGACGAACATCGTGCCGTCGAACTTGCTGAGCTCCAATCCCTGCTGAATACGCTGCGGCCAGTCGTTATTGGCCAGCGCAGCCTTGCCTATCGCGACCAGGTCCATGTCACCATCGACGAGTAAGCCTTCAGCCTGCTCGCCCGTGACGATGCCGCCGTTACCAATCACCGGGATCGTGACGCAGCTCTTGGCGATCGCAGCAAAGCTCGGCCCGCTGCCGAAAGCCGGCGCAGCGGCATCCGGTTCGGTGACGTGCAGATAATCGAGACCGGCATCGACCAGCGCGCGAAAACGCTGCCCGGCTTCGTTCACTCCACCTTCCCATTTCATCTTGCTATCGCAAACCATGCTTTGGGACAGACGCATACCAACCACGAAGTCATCACCCACTTCGGCGCGTACCGCGCGGATCACCGCCAGAGGCATGTTCAGGCGCTGCAGGTAGTCGCCGCCCCACTGATCAAGTCGCTGATTGAATTCGGCACTGATGAATTCGTGCAACAGGTAACCATTGGCACCATGCAGCTCGACGCCGTCGAAACCGGCCTCACGCGCGTGACGCGCGGCCTGGGCGAATCCCTGGATGGCCTCCTGAATCTCCTGCTCGTTCATTTCGGCCGGAGTCGCGTAGGGACCCTCGCCGCCGTAGAACGTCAGCTGAGACCCGCTGGGCTGCACCGCCGAAGGTGCAATGTGGCGGGCATGATGGATATTGCCCTGGGTCTGCGCGCCCCCATGCATGAGCTGAGCGACGAAAGCGGCTCCAGCGTCGTGCACGGCATCGACGACTATCCTCCAGCTGTCCCGGTGCGCCTCGGTCGCGAGCCCCGGCTGGTTGAAGTAACCCTGACTGAAGGCCGTATCGGTATAGATGCCTTCGCTGATGATCAGAGCAAAACCACCCTTGGCGAATGATGCGTAGTAGTCACGCATCAACTCGTTGGCGTCACCCTCCGCTTCGGCGCTGACCCGGGTCATGGGTGCAACGACTGTACGATTGCGCAGACTCATATGCTTCAGTGTGTAGGGTTCGAACAGTTGCGACATGGTGCTCTCCTTATCCAGCCGATATTGGGGGCATGCTGATGGGAGGCGTGTCGGTGACCGGTAGTTCGATAAGCGCGATGGCTGGTTTGCTGCCGGCCATAAAAAAACGCGGCCGAAGCCGCGTTGCGATAGGAACCTTGCGCTCGGTTCGAGGGGGATTACAGCAGAAGCGGCGCAGATTCCTGCACATGACGTGCATAGCAAAATAAGCCGGCGCGCTGGAGCTAACGCGCCGGGGCCCTCATCAGAAGAATCCGAGTGGATTGATGTCGTAGCTGATCAGCAGGTTCTTGGTCTGCTGGTAGTGGTCGAGCATCATCTTGTGGGTTTCGCGACCGACGCCGGATTTCTTGTAGCCACCGAACGCAGCATGCGCCGGGTACAGGTGATAGCAGTTGGTCCAGACACGGCCGGCCTTGATGCCGCGACCCATGCGGTAAGCGCGGTTGATGTCGCGGGTCCAGACGCCGGCACCCAGGCCGAACTCGGTGTCGTTGGCGATCGCCAGGGCTTCAGCCTCGTCCTTGAAGGTCGCCACACCGACTACGGGTCCAAAGATCTCTTCCTGGAACACGCGCATCTTGTTGTGGCCTTTGATCAGCGTTGGCTGCACGTAGTAGCCGGTCGACAAGCTGCCTTCCAGCTTCTCGGCGGCACCGCCGGTAAGAATCTGGGCGCCTTCCTGCTGAGCGATCTCCATGTAGGAGAGAATCTTGTCGAACTGCTGCTCGGACGCCTGGGCGCCGACCATGGTGTCGGTATCCAGCGGGTTGCCACGCTTGATCGCCTTGATCTTCTTCATCACCACTTCCATGAAGGGCTCGAAGATCGATTCCTGGATCAGCGCACGCGACGGGCAGGTGCAGACCTCACCCTGGTTGAAGAAGGCCAGCACCAGACCTTCAGCGGCTTTCTCGATGAATGCAGGCTCGGCATTCATGATGTCTTCGAAGAAGATGTTCGGGCTCTTGCCACCCAGTTCTACGGTGCTCGGGATGATGTTCTCGGCGGCGCAACGCATGATGTGCGAGCCGACTGGAGTCGAGCCGGTGAAAGCGATCTTGGCGATGCGGGTGCTGGTGGCCAGCGCCTGACCGGCTTCGCGACCGAAGCCCTGGACGATGTTCAGCACGCCCGGCGGCAGCAGATCACCGACCACTTCGATGAACACCATGATCGACAGCGGGGTCTGCTCGGCCGGCTTGAGCACGATGCAGTTACCGGCGGCCAGGGCCGGAGCCAGTTTCCAGGCGGCCATCAGCAGCGGGAAGTTCCACGGGATGATCTGGCCAACAACGCCCAGCGGCTCATGGAAGTGATAGGCCGCGGTATGCTCGTTGATCTCGGCAGCGCTGCCTTCCTGGGCGCGGATGCAGCCGGCGAAGTAGCGGAAGTGATCCGCAGCCAGCGGTACGTCGGCGTTCAGGGTTTCACGGACGGCCTTGCCGTTGTCCCAGGTTTCAGCGACCGCGAGCTTTTCCAGGTTGGCTTCGATGCGATCGGCGATCTTCAGCAGAATCAGCGCGCGGTCCTGCACCGAGGTCTTGCCCCAGGCGTCGGCGGCAGCATGAGCGGCATCCAGCGCCTTCTCGATATCTTCGGCACCAGAGCGCGGGAATTCGGCAATGACCTCACCATTGACCGGCGAGGTGTTGACGAAGTACTCGCCTTTGACCGGCGGGACGAATTCACCACCGATGTAGTTGCCGTAGCGCGGCTTGAAGGATACGACGGCGCCTGGGGTACCGGGCTGAGCGTAGATCATGATGGGCCTCTCTTCTTCTGCTTGTCGGAGCCTGTGCCGGGAAGTGCACAGGACATGGACCGATCTTAGGCAGCGGGGTCTTCGCTCCGGTATGCACCCATGGCAGCGGAGGACTCCTCATTTGGTAGTAGATGGCAAGGCGCAGAGGCAGAGCTGATGGCGGTTTGCGATTGATAGGACCAGCCTGGAACGGGAGAAAAAGCCGAGCAGGATAGACCCTGGATCGCACCCTAAAAATGACGCTGAACAAGGGTGCCTGCCCAGAGCGAAAATTCTCCTGTAACGCAAGAAAAGCGCGACCAAAAGGCGGCAAAACCAACCCCAAAGTCTTATTAGCCCACCTGCCAAAGCGCCTTAGCTTCGGGGTGCGACATCGCTTTTCCTGACAACAACCAATGAGGAGATACGCCATGCAGTGGATCGATCCGGACTTCTGCGACCTGCGTCTGGGCTTCGAAGTCACCGCGTACGTCTACGTACGCTGAGCCCCTGACCGGCGTGATCGAACATCGCTTCACGCCGGTCGAGCGAGGATATGGACATGACGACAACAACAATGATTTCACCAGCCTGCCGCTACGAGATCCGCCCGCCCTTCCTCTTTCGCTGGGAAGACTCGCAGCAAGCCCACGTGCTGCTCTACCCAGAGGGCATCGTCAAGCTCAACGTCACCGGCGGCGAGATTCTGCGGCGCTGCGACGGCAAGACCAGCGTCGCCGAGCTGATCGATCAGCTCGCGCTTAGCTACAACGCATCCGACGTCGACGCGATTCGCAACGGTGTCCTGAATTTCCTGGAGGTATCCCATGGCAAGGGCTGGATCCGAGCTAAGGCTTGATGGCAGCGGCAACCCGGTCTGGCTGCTGCTGGAGCTGACCTACCAGTGCCCGCTGCAGTGCGTGTTCTGCAGCAACCCGCGCAACTTCACCGATTACCGCCAGGACGAATTGAGCACCGCCGAGTGGATCGATGTAATGGCCCAGGCCCGTGCCATGGGCGCGATGCAGATCGGCTTCTCGGGCGGCGAGCCCACGCTGCGCAAGGATCTCGAAACGCTGGTCGCCGAGGCTGACCGCATGGGCTACTACACCAACCTGATCACATCCGGTATCGGCCTGACCGAAGCGCGCCTGCGCGCCCTGAAGGATGCCGGGCTGCGCCACATCCAGCTCGGTTTTCAATCAACCGACCGTGAAGTGGCTCGTCAGCTGGCCGGCGTCGATGCCCTGGAGCGCAAACTGCGCATGGCGCGGCTGATCAAGTCCATGGACTTTCCCATGGTGCTCAACGTTCCGATCACTCGGCAGAACATCGCTCAGGTGCCGGAGATCATCGCGTTCGCCGTCGAGTTGGGAGTCGAGTATCTCGAACTGGCGAACGTGCAGTACTACAACTGGGCACTGCTCAACCGCGATGCGCTGATGCCGACCCATGCCGAACTGCAGAGAGCCGAAGACGAGGTACATAAGGCACGCGAGCGTTTCGGTGATCGACTGACCATATTCTTCGTCATTCCAGACTATTACGAAGGTCGTCCAAAGGCCTGCATGAACGGCTGGGGCGCGATTCACGTCACCATCGCGCCAAACGGCAACGTGCTGCCCTGCTCCCAGGCCAGCAACTTCAAGAACCTGACCTTCCCCAACGTGCGTCAGCAACGGCTGGAGCAGATCTGGCACGACTCGCCGGTATTCAACCTCTACCGTGGCGACGCCTGGATGCCCGAACCCTGCCGCAGCTGTGACGAAAAGGAACAAGATTTCGGCGGCTGCCGCTGCCAGGCCTTGCTGCTGACCGGCAATGGTGCCAACACCGATCCGGCCTGCAGTAAATCTCCACATCATCAGCTGATTCGCCAGGCCGTGGCGCTGGCGCAGGAAGCTACGCGCCCGCAGGGCACGCTGATCGCCAGACAGGCCAGTCAGGGGGTGGAACTTGAAACTGCCCCATGATTCGTTCGGCGGCACCGTTAGCACAGGCCTCGCGCTAACGCTTGGTTGTTACCTGCTACTGCGTTACTGGTTGGTGGGTTGAGCCATGCAGCTACCCGTTCTCGATCTGCTGGCCCGCTATGCGCATCTGCTGTTCGCGTTGGTCTGGGTTGGTCATAACTACGCCAACTTCATCCAGAACCCGCGCTTCGTGCCACTGCAGAACGGTATCGATACCGCCACGTTGAACCGCGATCTGGAAGTGCGGATGAAACGTGAGCACGGCATCTTCCGCTACGCCTCCGTGGTGGTCTGGGTATCCGGCATGTTCATGCTCTGGCAACGCGGCTGGCTGGCTGATGCATTGCTGCTACAAGGCCCGCTGGCAGTGATCGGCCTGGGCGCCTGGATTGGCACGCTGATGCTGCTCAACCTCTGGCTGGTGCTGTGGCCGCATCAGAAAAAGCTGCTCGGTTTCGTGCCGGCGACTTTGGAAGAGCGGGTGCGCTGCTCGCGGATTACCTTCCTCTCCTCACGCAGCAACACCATTCTGTCCTTTCCCCTGCTGTTCCTGATGGCGAGTGGCGGTCATGGCCTGCACTTCTTCTGAGCGCGCCGAACGCTACAACTTCGCCTCGGGCCCGGCCATGCTGCCGGCAGAGGTCCTCGAACAGATCCGCGATGAGCTGCCGAACTGGCGCAATACCGGCTCGTCCGTGCTTGAGCAGCCCTTCACCAGCACAGACTTCAAGCAGCTGATGGCCGAGACCGAAGCCGACTTGCGTGCATTACTGACGATACCCGACAACTATCGCGTGCTTTTCATGCAAGGCGGCGCCTCGGCGCAGTTCGGCCTGTTGCCGCTCAATCTGCTGCAGCCAGGACAGAGTGCGGACTATCTGGAAAGCGGCCACTGGGCACGCAAGGCAATCACCGAGGCCCGCCGTCATTCACCAGTCAATGTCGTCGCCAGTGGTGCAGATCAGGCTTTCACCGCCCTGCCCCCACTGGATCATTGGCAGCTCGATCCGGCTGCCGGCTATTGCCATGTGACCAGCAACGAAACCGGTAATGGGCTGCAGCTGCAGAAGTTTCCGGAACTGGTGGTACCACTGGTTGCAGACATGACCTCAGACTTTCTCACCCGGCAGCTTCCGCTCGAACGCTTCGGCCTGATCTATGCCAGCGCGCAAAAGAATCTAGGCATCGCCGGGCTGTGCATAGTGATAATCCGCAACGATCTTCTGCGAGCGCCCCCTCCCGGTCTGCCGACCGCGTTCAGTTATGCGACGCAGGCCGAGCAGCAGAGCCGCTTCAACACGCCGCCCACCTTCGCCGTCTACGTGACCGGGCTGATGCTGCGCTGGATGGGACGTAACGGCGGCGTTCCAGCCATGGCTGCCGCAGCGCAGCAAAAAAGTTGCCTTTTGTACCGTTGCGTTGACAACAGCGACCTCTACCTGTGTCCGCAACGCCCCGCAGACCGTTCACCGATCAATGTCTGCTTCCAACTGACCAAGCCCGGACTGACCGAAACCTTTCTGACCGAGGCCGAGCGTAACGGCCTAACCAATCTGCGCGGCCACGCAGCGATCGGCGGCATACGAGCCAGCCTGTACAACCCGATGCCACTGAGCGGAGTGGCGCGCCTGGTGGAATTCATGACTGATTTCGAGCGTAAGCATGGATAGAAGGCACGGCCTGCACGCTTTACGCCGCTCACTGGCACAGCAGCTGTCACTGACTCTGGTCGACGTTGCCTGTCGTCTGCCGCACGCCGTACCGGGCCGGCCTCTTACCGTGATGGGCCTAAGCTTTCCGTCGCCGCTAGGTATCGCCGCCGGCTTTGATCGCAACGGGCGTCTTGCCCGGCGGGTGGCGGCGCTGGGATTCGGTTTCAACGAGATCGGTAGCCTGACTGCGGATGAACTGGCGCAACTGGAGCCGATGTCACGTGGCGAGGCGCGTCTTGGAATAAACCTGACCCTGGATGCGGGAAGCTCGGTGGCGGAGAGCTGCGCGCTGCTGCGCAACGCATGGCCCCAGGCCGACTACCTGGTACTGAACCTGATCGGCCCGGCCAGCGCACCTCTGCTCTCAAATGCCGTGCGCCTGCGCAACCTCCTGACCGCTCTCCGCGAGGAGCATCAGCAGCTGAACCTGGAGGGCAAGCGCCAGGTACCGCTGGTAGCGAAGCTACGCTGCCTGCCAAAGCAGGTTCCCTTCTTGCTAGCCAGCATGCTGCTCGACCTCAAGTTCGACGGGCTATTAGCCGCCCATGACCCAGGACCACCAGCGACGCGCGAGCGCTACCGTGCCTGGCAGGACCCACAACAACAGGCACTGGCTTGTGAACAAATCGAAGGCTTGCGGCGCTTTTGCGGCCAGGGCATGGCATTGATCTCGGTGGGCGGCATCCAGACGGCGAGCCACTTGCAAGCGCGTATGGATGCCGGCGCCGAGCTGGTGCAGGTTCACACAGCACTGCTGCATCAGGGGCCGTGGCTAGCACGCCACCTGCTCCGCTGAGCGACAATTCTGCAGCAAAAACGACAACGCCCCGTACTAGCCGGGGCGTTTTCAAAATGATCGACCGAAAAAACCGGCCGATCATTGCTGATCAAGTCGCGATCAGAACTTTTCGATTTTCGCCTCGGCGTGCAGCTTCTGGCGAAACGCTGCAAAGTCCTGCTGGCCAACACGCGAGGCCAGGAAGCGACGGAAATTCAGCTTCTCCTCATCCGATAGCGCAGCCTCGGGCTCGTTGACGCCGTTCAGGCGCACCACGACGTAGTCCCCATTGCTCAAGGCAACACCGGAATAGTTCGGCTTGTCCTGTTGCTCCGGACGTGGCATGCGGAACACGGCCTGCAGCAGCGCCGGCGCAACACCTTCCTGACTCCGCGTGGCGGCTTCCACCGACTGCCATTGGCCATCCGGCTGCTGCCCCTGACGCAGATCCGCCAGCAGTTGCTCGCCTTGAGTACGAGCCGTTTCGGCTGCCAGACTGCGCTGAAGCTGCTGAACGATATCGTCACGTACATCCGCCAGCGGGATGGGGGCCGGCTTCAGGTGCTCCTTGACGCGTAGTGCGATGGAAGTATCAGGATCGAGTTCGATGACGCTGCTATTGGCACCGTCGACCAGCACCTCTTCGCTGAAAGCAGCCTGGATAACCTGGCGATTGGCAGTGATGCCTTCGCCGCCGTCACGGCCGAACGCTTCGGTGGTCTGTACCATCAGGCCAAGATCCTGCGCCGGCTGCGTCAGGTCGGACGCCTCGAATGCGGCATCCTCCAATTGCTTGCTGGTTTCCACGAACCGCTGCTCGACCTGCTGCGCCTTGAGTTCGCGAACCAGCTCGGGCTTCATGCTTTCGAAAGACGGCACCTCAGGTGACTGGACGCCCAGCAGCTTGATGATGTGCCAGCCGAACTCGGACTGCACCGGCGCAGACACCTCGCCATAGTTCAACGCATAAAGTGCATCTTCGAACGCAGGGTCATAGACGCCGGGGCCAGCGAAGCCGAGGTCACCGCCTTCGTTGGCGGAGCCTGGATCCTGCGAGACCTCCTTGGCGACGACGGCAAAGTCTTCACCGCCCTTCACTCGTTCAGCTATTTCATCGATCTTGGCCTTGGCCTCAGCATCGCTCAGCTCACCGCCAGTTTCGATAAGGATATGCGCGGCGCGGCGCTGCTCGGCCAGATTGGCGATCTGCTTCTGATACAGCTCCTGCAGCTCCTCATCGGACGCTTCGACCTGGTCGAAGAATGACTCCTTCTTCAGTTCGACATACTCGACGATCACCTGCTCAGGTGTGAGAAAACGGTCAGCGTTGTCATCGTAGTATTTCTGGATCTGCTCATCGCTTACATCAATCGTCTCGTGCTGCGCCGGCACGGTGAACAGCGCGAAATCACGCGTCTGCATTTCCAGACGTGCGAAATTTTCGACCTGCTGGTCGGTGACGAAACCGGTACCGGAAATGCCTGCACGCAGCTGACCAATCAGCATCTCCTGCTCAAGCAACTGGCGGAACTGCAGGCGGGAGTAGCCCATCTGTTGAATGACTTGATCGAAACGTGCAGAACTGAAAGCGCCTTCCACCTGGAATTCGGGGGTCTGCAGAATCAATTGATCAAGCGCTTCGCGGGAGAAAGCGAAGTCAGCGCTCTTGGCACCCTGCAAAAGCAGCATGCGATCGATCAGCGAACCGAGCGCAGCGTCACGCAGCAAACGATCATCGATCAACGAGGCGTCGAAGTCCTGACCCAGCTGTTGAGCCAGCTGGCGTCGTTGCATGTTCATCGCCTGATCCAGGTCGTAGCGGGAGATTTCCTCACCATTGACCGCAGCGGCGTTCTGGCTGTTGCTGGAGGCGTTGAAGATGGCTTCGAAGCCAGTCAAAGCCAGCAGCACCACGATGATGCCGATGATGGTTTTGGCTATCCAGCCTTGTGAATTGTCCCTGATGTTCTGAAGCATGCGACCCCCAGGAGTCTGCGGCGCGGTGGGCTGCGCAACGCGGTTGGAACCGGATAAAAGAAAGGCGCATCCAGGGATGCGCCTTCTCGGAGCTTTTGGAGCGGTTGGGCTTATTCCCCCAAGCCTGAATGCAGCAGGGCAAGCCTGCTCTACAACCGCTCCGAGCCAGCGCAGCTAACTGCTGACTGGCCGCATTGAAAAACGCTTAGTTAACGGCGTCTTTCAGAGCCTTGCCAGCTTTGAAGCCCGGGATCTTGGCGGCGGCGATGTTGATCGGCTTGCCAGTCTGCGGGTTGCGACCGGTGCGCGCAGCGCGCTCCTTGACAGCGAAAGTACCGAAACCAACCAGTACAACGGAGTCACCAGCCTTCAGGGCACCGGTGACGGATTCGATCACTGCATCCAGCGCGCGGCCAGCAACAGCTTTTGGGATATCAGCAGATGCAGCGATAGCATCGATCAGTTCCGACTTGTTCACTCTAAGTCCCCTTATTTCTGTTGAGTCGTATCTTTAATTTTCGGGTGTAAGCAAAGCGGTGCTAGATGGCTATGACACAAGAGGCCGATTAAACAAGGGCACCTGAAGTGTGTCAACGTGGCCATCCAGACTAATGCGTGCTGATTCGCTCCTTGGAATCAGGCTCGCGCTTGTCGTCCTTTGCAACAATCTCGGGAGCCGCATCGGGCAAGGGCTCCGGCGCGTATTGCAGCGCAATTTGCAGGACCTCGTCAATCCACTTCACCGGTTTAATCTGCAGGTCCTGCTTAATATTTTCAGGAATCTCTTTCAGATCACGCTGATTCTCTTCCGGAATGATCACAGTTTTGATCCCGCCGCGATGAGCAGCGAGGAGCTTTTCCTTCAATCCACCAATTGCAAGCACTTGGCCGCGCAATGTGATTTCACCCGTCATTGCGACATCGGCGCGCACCGGAATCTGAGTCAAGGCGGAAACCAATGCAGTGCACATGCCGATACCGGCGCTCGGGCCGTCTTTCGGCGTCGCACCTTCAGGCACGTGAATATGTATGTCCTGTTTCTCATGGAAGTCCGCGGCTATGCCGAGGCTGGTAGCTCGGCTACGAACCACCGTAAGCGCCGCCGTAATCGATTCACCCATGACCTCACCAAGTGAGCCGGTTCTGGTCAATCGCCCCTTGCCGGGCACGACAGCCGCCTCGATGGTGAGCAATTCCCCGCCAACCTGGGTCCAGGCCAAGCCAGTCACCTGCCCGACCTGATCCTGTTGCTCAGCAAGCCCGTAGCGGAACTTGCGTATACCAAGGAAGTGCTCCAGCGAATCAGCGTCCACGACGACGTGGAAACGCTTCTCTGCCGCGTGTTCCTTGACGACCTTCCGGCACACCTTGGCCAGCTGACGCTCCAGGCTGCGCACGCCCGCTTCGCGAGTGTAGTAGCGGATGATGTCGCGAATCGCCGCTTCCTGAAACTCCAGCTCGGTTTTCTTCAGGCCATTGGCCTCGATCTGCTTGGGCGCTAGGTAACGGGTGGCAATATTGATCTTCTCGTCTTCGGTGTAACCCGGCAACCGAATGACTTCCATGCGATCGAGCAACGGCGCTGGGATGTTCATCGAGTTGGCGGTGCAGAGGAACATCACATCCGAGAGGTCATAGTCGACTTCAAGGTAGTGGTCGTTGAAGTTGTGATTCTGCTCCGGGTCCAGCACCTCGAGCAGCGCCGAAGCCGGATCGCCGCGCATGTCGCTGCCCATCTTGTCGATTTCGTCGAGCAGGAACAGCGGGTTACGCACTCCGACCTTGGTCATCTTCTGGATCAGGCGACCGGGCATGGAGCCGATATAGGTACGGCGATGACCGCGGATCTCCGCCTCATCGCGCACACCACCGAGCGCCATGCGGACGAACTTACGGTTGGTCGAGCGCGCAATGGACTCGGCCAGCGAAGTCTTGCCGACACCCGGCGGCCCGACCAAGCAGAGCACCGGCCCCTTGAGCTTCTTCACACGCTTCTGAACGGCGAGATACTCGAGAATGCGGTCCTTGACCTCTTCGAGGCCATAGTGATCAGCGTCGAGCACCTCTTCAGCCTTGGCCAGATCCAGGCGGACCTTGCTGGCGGCCTTCCACGGCACGTTCACCAGCCAGTCGATATAGGTGCGAACAACCGTGGCCTCAGCTGACATCGGAGACATCTGCTTCAGTTTGTTGAGTTCAGCCTGAGCCTTGGCGTAGGCATCCTTGCTGAGCCCGGCATTCTCGATGCGCTTCTTCAGCTCATCAACTTCATTGTGACCTTCATCGATATCGCCGAGCTCCTTCTGAATGGCCTTCATCTGCTCATTCAGGTAGTACTCGCGCTGGCTGCGCTCCATCTGCTTTTTCACGCGGCCGCGAATGCGCTTCTCCACCTGCAGCAGGTCGATCTCTGCGTCCAGCAACGCCAGGACGTGCTCGACGCGAGCTGCTAGGTCGGTGATTTCGAGAATCTGCTGTTTCTGCTCGATCTTCAGCGCCATGTGCGCAGCCATGGTATCGACCAGGCGCGCCGGCTCATCGATGCTGTTCAGCGAGGACAGGACCTCAGCGGGAACCTTCTTGCCCAGTTGCACGTACTGCTCGAACTGGCTCAGCAGACTGCGGGTGAAGACTTCGGATTCACGCGCCTCGACTTCCGCTTCCTCGATCAGCGAAACCTCAGCCCTGCAGTGGTCATCCACCTCGACGAAGCGCTCGATCACGCCGCGCTGCTCACCCTCGACCAGCACCTTGACCGTACCGTCTGGCAGCTTGAGAAGCTGCAGCACGGTAGCCACTGTGCCCACACGATACAACGCGTCTTCGGCCGGATCGTCATCAGCAGGGTTTTTCTGCGCCAGCAGGAGAATCTGCTTGTCGCCGGCCATGGCGGACTCGAGCGCTTCGATGGATTTTTCACGGCCAACGAAAAGCGGGATCACCATGTGCGGGTAAACCACCACATCGCGCAGCGGCAAAAGGGGCAATTCGATGGTTGTCTTCATAATTCAGCTCTACGACGGCCATTCGGCGGTAAACGGATGGGCTATACCCTTGCAGCAAAGATGAGGGCGCGCTCCATAAAAAACAAGGCGGCGAAGCAAAATGCAAAGGGGCCCGCAGGCCCCTTTTGTTCGATCACGCCTCAGGCGCAGCCTTGGCTGGCGGTTCGGTGTTTTCGTATATCAGCAAAGGCTGAGATGTGCCTTCGATCACGCTTTCGTCGATGACCACCTTGCTGACGTCCTTCTGCGAAGGAATCTCATACATGGTGTCGAGCAGCACGCCCTCGAGAATCGAGCGCAAACCGCGCGCACCAGTCTTGCGCTCCAGAGCACGACTGGCGATTGCCTTGAGCGCATCCGGACGAAACTCGAGATCGACACCTTCCAGTTCGAACAGCTTGGCGTACTGCTTGGTCAGCGCATTCTTCGGCTCGGTGAGGATCTGAATCAGCGCCGCTTCGTCGAGTTCGTCGAGCGTGGCGATCACGGGGAGACGCCCAACGAATTCCGGAATCAAACCAAACTTGACCAGATCGTCCGGCTCTACCGCGCGCAGCGCTTCACCGATCTTCTTACCCGGATCCTTGCTGCGAACTTCGGCGTTGAAGCCGATGCCACCTTGGGTCGAACGCCCCTGGATGACCTTCTCCAATCCGGCAAACGCACCACCACAAATAAACAGGATGTTGCGTGTATCTACCTGCAGGAATTCCTGTTGCGGGTGCTTGCGACCGCCCTGCGGCGGGACGGAGGCGACTGTGCCCTCGATCAGCTTGAGCAGCGCCTGCTGCACACCTTCCCCGGACACGTCACGAGTAATCGACGGGTTGTCAGACTTGCGAGAAATCTTGTCGATTTCATCGATGTAGACGATGCCCATTTGCGCCTTTTCTACATCGTAATCACACTTCTGCAGCAGCTTCTGGATAATGTTCTCGACATCCTCGCCAACATAGCCCGCCTCGGTGAGCGTGGTCGCATCGGCGATGGTGAATGGAACATTGAGCAGGCGCGCCAGGGTTTCCGCCAGCAGCGTCTTGCCGGATCCAGTCGGGCCGATCAGCAGAATGTTGCTTTTGCCCAGCTCGACTTCTTCTTTCTTGTCGCGCTGGTTCAGGCGTTTGTAGTGGTTGTAAACGGCCACTGCCAGGATTTTCTTCGCACGTTCCTGACCAATGACGTACTGGTCGAGAATGCCGCTGATCTCCTTGGGCGCAGGCAGTTTGTGCGCGTTGCTCTCGGCCTGCGCTTCCTGCACCTCCTCACGGATGATGTCATTGCACAGGTCGACGCACTCGTCGCAGATGAAAACGGAGGGCCCGGCGATCAACTTGCGTACTTCATGCTGGCTTTTGCCGCAAAAAGAGCAATAGAGCAGTTTGCCGGAGTCCTCGCCGTTGCGGGTGTCAGTCATTCGATCGATCCAATCGGGAAGGCTTGAAACACAAGATGAAGGCAATCGTGGGCTTTTTCAAGCCCACGGCACAGCCGCATATCGCAGGCTGCAGGGATCAGACGGCGAGCTGACGCTGGGTCAGAACCTGGTCGATCAAGCCGTACTTGACGGCATCCTCACCGCTCATGAAGTTGTCGCGGTCGGTGTCGCGGGCAATCACATCCATCGGCTGGCCGGTATGGTGGGCCAGAACCTTGTTCAGGCGCTCACGGATAGTCAGGATTTCACGTGCGTGAATCTCGATATCCGAAGCCTGGCCCTGGAAGCCACCCAATGGCTGGTGGATCATCATGCGCGAATGCGGCAGGCAGTAACGCTTACCGGCAGTACCGCCTGTCAGCAGCAGGGCACCCATGGAACAGGCCTGACCGATACAGATGGTCGACACGTCCGGCTTGATGAACTGCATGGTGTCATAAATCGACATCCCGGCAGTCACCGAGCCACCCGGGGAATTAATGTAGAGGTGAATGTCCTTCTCGGGGTTTTCAGCCTCGAGGAACAGCATCTGCGCGACGATCAGGTTGGCCATGTAGTCTTCGACCTGGCCGACCATGAAGATCACCCGCTCTTTCAGGAGGCGCGAATAGATGTCATAGGCGCGCTCACCGCGTGCGGATTGCTCGATCACCATCGGGACCAGGCCGCCGGCGGCCTGAATGTCCGGAACTTGCATAAAAGGATTGCGGGACATGTTCCAACGATACTCCCTATGTCATGCCGTAAAAGACATAAGCCAGCACGAGGCTGGCTTATGTTTGTGCACTCGAATGTGTGAAGAAATCAGGCAGCTTGCGGGGCTTCCGCAGGCTTGACAGCTTCTTCGTAGGAGACCGACTTGTCGGTCACCTTGGCCTGCTGCAGAACAGTATCTACAACTTGTTCTTCGAGCACAACCGAACGGACTTCGTTCAACTGTTCGGCGTTCTTGTAGTACCAGGCAACAACCTGCTCGGGCTCCTGATAAGCCGAGGCCATTTCCTCGATCAGCTCGCGCACACGAGCTTCATCCGGCTTCAGTTCTTTCTGCTTGACCACTTCCGCAACGATCAGACCGAGAACGACGCGGCGCTTGGCCTGCTCCTGGAAGAGTTCGGCCGGCAATTGATCAGGCTTGATGTTGCCACCGAACTGCTGAACAGCCTGGACGCGCAGACGGTTCACTTCATTGTCGATCAGCGCCTTGGGCACTTCGATCGGGTTGCCGGCTACCAGCCCTTCCATGACCTGGTTCTTCACCTTGGTCTTGATGGCCTGGCGCAGCTCGCGCTCCATGTTTTTCTTCACTTCAGCGCGGAAGCCTTCAACGCCACCTTCCTGCACGCCGAACTGGGCGAAGAACTCGTCGTTCAGCTCAGGCAGTTGCGGAGCGGCAACGGCGTTCACGGTGACGGTGAACTCGGCGGTTTTGCCGGCCAGGTCGAGATTCTGGTAATCCTCCGGGAAAGTCGGATTGATCACGCGCTCTTCGCCGGCCTTGGCGCCAACCAGGGCGTCTTCGAAGCCAGGGATCATGCGACCCGAACCCAGTACCAGCTGAGTGCCCTTGGCCGAACCACCGGCGAAGGCTTCGCCGTCGATCTTGCCAACGAAGTCGATAGTCAGCTGGTCGCCGTTCTCGGCGGCACGCTCAACGTTCTCGAAACGGGTGTTCTGCTTGCGCAGGATTTCCAGCATGTTATCGACGTCGCTTTCGGCCACTTCAGCCTGCAGACGCTCGATCTCGATAGCCTCGAAACCGGCCACTTCAAACTCAGGGAACACTTCGAAAGTGGCGACGTACTCGAGGTCCTTGCCCTTTTCGAACACTTTCGGCTCGACGGACGGCGCACCGGCCGGGTTCAGCTTCTCGGCGACGACGGCCTCGTAGAAGGTCGACTGGATCAGGTCGCCCAGCGCTTCCTGGCGAGCGGCCTCTTCGTAACGCTGGCGGATCACACTCATCGGCACTTTGCCGGGGCGGAAACCAGGGATCTTGGCACGGCTGGCGGTCTGTTGCAGACGCTTGTTGACTTCGGTCTCGATGCGCTCGACCGGCACGCCGATGGTCATGCGGCGCTCAAGAGCGGAGGTGCTTTCAACAGAAACTTGCATGGATTTTCCTCGTTGCACAGACATAAGCCGGGCGTTCCGGCCCCAGAATGGGCAAGCATTCTAGTGGCTCGGTTGACATAAGTCACCCTGCCTGTCACACCGAGCAACAGCCGCACCGCGCGCGGATAATCATTGCTTGCGGCAGCCCGGTCGCAAATCAGGGACATGCGCTGCCAACTAACCCTGCACCAATCGCTTCATCCAATCGAGCAGAACGGTAGGCAGCAGGTCCGGGCGCGGCAGCAGCGCATAGCGGGTCGCACCGAATATCCGCGGCAGGTAGGCGCTGGCCTGCCGGTCGATGGTCAGGCAGAACGGCGATATGCCTTGCAGCACGGCTTCCAGAACGGCCTGACGGGTGTCCTCGATTCCGTATCGACCTTCGTAGTCATCGTTGTCACTGGGTTTTCCATCGGACAACACCAGCAGCAGCCGACGGGCCGCCGGCTGACGCATGAGATTGGCGCTCGCATGACGGATAGCCGCGCCACAGCGGGTGTAATGCTCCGGCTCCAGCGCGGCGATGCGTAGCGCCACCTCTTGGCCATAAGCCTCCTCGAAGGTCTTGATATCGCGGACCACCACCGCTTCCCTGCCCTGCCCTGAAAATGCCTGGATCGCGTAGGGGGCACCCAGGCTCTGCAGCGCGATGCTCACCAGCAACAGGGCTTCGCGCTCGACATCTATCACGCGTCGCCCCTGGGAAATCCAGCTGTCCGTCGACCCGCTGACATCGATGAGCAGCAGGATGGCCAGGTTCCGCTCTGCGCAACGCTGCGTACGGTACAGACGATCGGTCAGTCCGCTGCCCGCTCGAAAATTCGCCAGCGCATCGACATATGCATCCAGGTCCAGCTCGTCTCCATCGACCTGACCGCGCAACCAGGCCCGGTGGGTGCGCAGCAATTCGAAGCGGCGGCGAATCCCCTCAAGCAATCCTCGATGAGATTCGAGCGTTTCTGCTAGCCAGACTGGATTACCTGGGGGAGCCGTGCGTACCTGCACGAGGGCGTTCTGCTCGCGGTAATGCTGCGTGCGGTAATCCCATTCGGGATAGCTAATCCCTCGCTGCGCAGCCAAAACGCCGGGTGCAAGCGCGTTAACAGAGGCATCTGGTGGGTCATCAGCCAGCAGCACCTCCTTGGGCTGTCCGGGTGAAGCGACCAGACGCGCCTGAGGAAGATCGCCGAGCATTTCCCCGAACAGCTCTGCATCCGTGTCGTCCCGATCGATGGGCCGCTGCAGGCCCATCGGGTCCTCCGCGTGGGGATGAGGTTCGTCCAGCTGGATCATCAGCGGTCCGCTTTCCTCCGATTCATCCTCATCGGGGCGCGCCTGACGAATATCGGGTCGCCGTTCGAGCCGCACGCTCTGCGGCGCCGGCTGAGTGGGGTCGTGTGAAATCGGAGCAGCGACCGCATGCTGCTGATGGCGCATCGCAGGAGCCAGCAACGTTCCGGTCCACCAGTCCGCGAACAGTGGCTCCTGGCCGATGCGTCCTCCAGGAGCAGGTTCCAATGCCCATTCGGCCACCAATCGAGTCGCCCAGTCGCACGACGCTTCCGGCGTAGGCGACTGCGGAAAACCATCCGCCTCGCCCACCAGCAGCGCACGCACGCGGGCCTCCAGAGGGCGTCGTGCCGCACCGAACGCACTCAGCGCTGGACGACGCGCGAGTGCGCAGACCCGCAATACCTGTACCGAGTCAGCCAGCCCTGGCATTTCCTCTAGCAGCTCGCGCTCGGCCGCATGGGCTTCCAGCAGGTGGTAAAGCGCACCGGCAAGTAGCGGGAGACTGCGCCAATCGCTCAGTGCACTGCCGCGGCGAATGCGCATAGCCTGCTGCAACGCCATCACTTTATAGAGGGTCGCCGCAAGCGGGCGGTCAGGGATATCCAGCATGCGCGGCAACCAGATACTCGCGCCATCGGTTGCCGGTACTGCAGCGCGCCGCTGTGGCCTGGGACTACGCCCAAATAAGTCGGCGAGCAAGGTCGGTCGTGCGGGGGGCTGGGCGACACGCAACCGATAGCTGTTGCCGAACACTGCCGCGAGCAGCAACTCCAGGCGCTCAGCCACCTCGCTCAGCGGCAGACTTGCAGGTGCGTCCGGCGCAGGGCTGTAGCGACGCCAGAGGCGCTGGGCGAAGACCGTCGCATGCCGCGCCGCGTCGGTAAGAACTTCTTCGGCTTCGGCCATGGTCTAGATGAATGTTCCGTCGACCAGATCGCGCATCGCTCCGACCAGCGCTTCGTCGTCCGAAAGTGGCGAGACGATTGCCGCCAGGCAAGCTTCACGCACGGCTATGCCATCGGCGCAGAGGGCGCCCGCTGCTATCAGCAGACGGGTACTGGGCACCTCGGCCAAGCCGCGATCGCGCAGCACTCGCAGCCTGCGCGCCAGTGTGACCAGGGCGCGCGCGGTCGGCGCATCGACACCACTCTCACGCTGGACGATCTTCGCCTCTTCCTCTTCGCTCGGAAAATCCAGATCCATGGCGACGAAGCGCTGACGCGTGCTCGGCTTGAGGTCCTTGAGCATGCGCTGGTAGCCCGGGTTGTAGGAGATCACCAACTGGAAGCCTGGTGCGGCCATCAGCGACTCACCGGTCTTGTCGATTGGCAGCAGGCGCCGGTGATCGGTCAAGGCATGCAAGACGACCACGGTATCCTGGCGCGCCTCGACGACTTCATCCAGATAGCAGATGGCCCCCTCACGTACGGCCCGGGTGAGAGGGCCATCCTGCCAGACGGTACCGTCATGGCGAATAAGGAAACGCCCAATCAGGTCACTGGCCGACAGATCATCGTGGCAGGCCACCGTGATCAGCGGCCTGTTCAGCCGCCAGGCCATGTGCTCGACGAAGCGGGTCTTGCCGCAGCCGGTCGGCCCTTTGAGCATGACCGCCAAGCCACGCGCATGGCAGCGCTCGAACACCGCGACTTCATTGCCGCACGGTACGTAGAACGGCTCCCCCTCACTCGCTTTCGCCAGTGGCGGGTATTCGGGCAACGTCACGTCGGGTGTACCTCCGTCTCTGCAAGCACCGGCTCCGTATCATCTAGGACGAAGCGTGGCGTGTAGCGGAAGAAGTCGTAGATGAACAGGGCAACGCCCACGGTGAACAGCGACGCGGTGGCAATGAGCATCACGAAATGGATCTGGATCTTGAGCTGTGCATCCAGATAGCCCATCCCCATGATCCGCTCCAGGTAGACCTGCGCGATACCGGCCGTGGCGAACGACAGCGTCATGCCGAACATGCCGGTAATCTGCAGCCAGAACGCCCAGTAGCCCAGCGCAGTACCCTGCTCCCGGCGCCCGGCAGTCAACGATGGCAAGGCATAGCTGATCATCGCCATGACGATCATCGCGTAGGCACCGTAGAACGCCGCATGGCCGTGCATCGCGGTGATCAAGGTGCCGTGGGTCCATTTGTTGACGCTCGGCCAGGTATGCGCGAGGCCCAGCAGCCCGGCGCCGAACAGAGAGAACAGCGCGCTGCCGATCGTCCAGTGCAGCGCCAACGTATTCGGGTGCGCCAGCCCCGAGCGACGCATGGCGCCGTAGGCGTAAGCGGCCATGCCGACGAGTGCGAGCGGCTCCAGTGCGCTGAAGAACCCGCCGATGGGCAGCCAGTAGGTCGGCACACCGACCCAGTAATAGTGGTGCGCCGTACCGAGAATGCCGGCAATAAACACCAGACCGACGATCACGTACAGCCATTTCTCCATGACTTCCCGATCCGCACCGGACAAGCGGATCAGCAGGTAGGCCAGGAAGCCGCCCATGATCATCATCCAGACGCCCTCGACCCAGAGGTGAATCGTCCACCAGCGATAGAAGATCGAAACCGTGTAGTTCTCGTAGTGCAACAATGCCGGCAGATACAGCAGCGCAGCACTGACGAAACCGATCATCAGCACCGCTTCGGTCGTGGTGAAGCGCCCCGATTTCCGGATCGTCATGCCGATGTTGTAGAGAAAAATCAGCATGCAGACGACGATGACGAGCTTGTGCGGCAGCGGCTGCTCGAGCAACTTGTTGCCGGTGCCGTAGCGGAACAGATAGCTGATGATCGCCGTGACGCCCATCAGCGTCCAAAGCACCAGCTGCACATAGGCCAGCTTGGTGCTGTGCAGCTCGGCGCGGGACTCTTCCGGAATCATCCAGTACGTCGCGCCCATGAAGCCGGTCAGCACCCAGACGATCAGCAGGTTGGTGTGAATCACTTTGGTGACGTCGAACGGCAGAATGTACAGCAGCGGGTCCGGCCCGATGTATTTGGTCGCCGAGAGCAGGCCGAACACCAGCTGCAGGCCGAACAACACCATCGCGACGGCGAAGTACCAGTAGGCGACCGATTGGGACTGATAGCGCATCGTAGTTTCCCCTTGAAGCGAACGTGGGTCGGCTTGGCCGTTCGTGTCACTTGAGCGTTTCGAGATAAGCCGTCAGCTGGTCGATCTTTTCGTCCGTCAGGCTCTTGTCGTAACCGGTCGGCATGAACGAGGTGCCGTCAGCGGAGTACATCGCGCCAGGAATGATGTGCGCGCTAGGGGAAACAATGGATTCGCGGATATACCCGCGAGCATCGCTGGCCTGCCCCTGGTAGTCAGGAGATGCGACGACCTCCGCCGCGCGGGTGGCGAGCCCGGCCAGGGTCGGCCCGGCCATGTTCGCCCCAGGTGCAATGGAGTGGCAGGCGTTGCACGCAGGCACCGCAGAACGAAACACCTGTTCACCCAAGGCACGCTCATCATCGTCTGCATCCACCGGCCGCGCGCCTGGCGGCGTGTCGTCGCGCTGCCCGCCGCCAGTATCGGCACCCGGAACGAAGCTGCCGGTGACCAGGATCGGCCGCGGCGGCCAGCCCTGGTTGTCAACTTTGCTCGCCCAGTCTAGGAACGCGATCAAATCACTGATCTCGTCCTCGGCCAGATTCTGCTGGGGCATCAGCCGGCGGTGGATCTTCTCGTCGTAGAACTTGGACGGATCACGCATATAGGCCTTGAGGTAAGGCTCACCGCGGTGCTGGGTGATCTTGGTCAGATCCGGCGCGTAATAGGCGCCTTCACCGAACAGCGTGTGGCAGTTGATGCAGTTGTACTTATGCCAGACATCCATCCCGTGCTTGACCTCAGCCGTGATGTTTTCGGCGTTGGTGAGCTTGGGAAACTGCCGATGACTGTCCACTGTCAGCCCGATGAACACGAGCGTGGCGACACCGGTTGCGGCAATCGCGAAGAGCCTCGCTTGGCGGTTGTTCATGGCGTGCCCTCAGACGTTGATGCCTGTCCAGTGAATGAGCGTCATCGTGAACGCGTAGAGCATTGCGCCAAACATCAGCGCCAGCACGACAACACTCAGGATCTTCAATGGGCCGTAGAGCTTTCGAGCCTGCATGCCATCTCCTTCGCAGCATCAGCTGCAGTCTGGGAAACCGCTCTCAATGTCCGGAATGTGGATCAACCGGTTCGGGGCTGGAAAAGATCGAAGCGTCCGCTTCGCCCTTCACTGACAAAACGCCCATCAGGCCTTTCTCTGCGCGCGACAGGGCGTGGTCCACCAGGATGTACTTGCCTGGATAGTCCGCGACGAACTCGACCATGGTCGCGCCGCCGGCCGGTACCAGAGTTGTCTGCACATCCGTCAAGGGTGGGCTGGTGAGCGATCCCTGATCGAAAACCTTGTCGAAGATTTCGCCAATCACATGGAAGCTGGAAATCAGGTTCGGGCCGCCAACACCGAAGAAGATGCGCACGCTGTCGCCAGTGTTGACTTCCATCTTATGGATACTGGTCAGAGCATCCTTAGAGCCATTGAACATTAGATGTTGCGGCGTCTCGCGCAGCAGCATGTCGAGCGAGAACTCATGCAGCCCGCGTGCGCCTCTGGGGCTTGCCGTGTACAGCTCGCCTTGCATCACGTAGAACTCATGGTCGACCTTCGGCAACCCGCCCTCGGGCTCGACCAGGATCAACCCATACATGCCGTTGCTGATGTGCTGGGCAACCATCGGTGTGGCGCAGTGATAGACGTATAGGCCTGGCTGCAGCGCCCTGAAGGTGAACGAACGGGTCTGTCCAGGCGCGACCTGGGTGACCGCGGCGCCGCCGCCGGGTCCGGTAACCGCGTGCAGATCAATGGAATGAATATGCGCGCTGTCAGGCTCATTACTGAGATTCAACGTGACGGTATCGCCCTCGCGGATGCGCACCATCGGACCGGGAACAGTACCGTCGAAAGTCCAGAACTTGTAGGTGCTGCCATCGCTCAGCCGTCCCTCCTCCTCGGTGGTCCGCAGGTCGAGGGTGATGCTCTTCGGTTCGCGATTGCCAACTGGCTCACCCACCTGTGTCGGATCCTTGGAAAGGTCTTTGCCCTGCTCGACGACCGTCTCCGGGCCATCGCCCACAACCAGCTTGCCGACCATCCCGGCTGCCTTGTGGCCCGGTAGCGTGCAGTAGTACTCGAAGGTTCCATTTCTGGTTGCCCGAAAGACGATGGAGGTCGCTGCACCCTTGCCCGAAATCTCACTGGAGGTCGCTTCGAACTCAGGGACCGCGATGTCGTGAACCGCCCCGTCACCATTGATGAGGTTGATCTGTACAACAGCGCCTTCAGGAACCCGCAAGTCAGGATTTACCTGCCCCCGGGTCAATCCCGACTCACTGACATAGACCAATTTTCCATCGGCAATGTCGGTACGTAGGGTAATGGTGACGTCCGGGCGATAACTGACATCGCTACTTGATTTTGTCTGTGCCCAAAGAGCGTTTGGCAAAACAAGTAATGCAAGCAGCAGAACTCTAGATAGATAGCGCATGCCTGGCCCTCTAGACACCGAGTTAATCTCGTTCGCCAGTCTAGTCACGAGAAAAACAGTTGTCGGAACCAAGAATCTCCAGGCTAGCAAACAAATCAAAATAAGCTTATTGAAAAATCAGAATAATTGATCAGGCATTAATTCCAGTTCGTAACAGACTTACGCAGAGTCAAGCCTGGCGCGGCCAGCGCGCCAGACCGGCAAACATGGCATTAATCCCAAAACCGGAGCGCGACGAGTTTAAGCAGAGAACTTGCCGACAGACGGTAAGGTTTGACGTTCTACCGGCAATAAGCAGGCGGCTAAATTCCGGATTGTTTTAATGAAGAGCGCTAGTTTTAATTTCACCGAACGAACTTCGACGCATCATTAATTCTTCCGTTGGCGTTCAGTTATGTGAAAAGCAAATTTCACGCGCGCCGCCCGTCTGGCCCTCATCTTGTCCCTGCAGTATCAAGTGCCCCGCACTCCCGCATATCAATTAAGTGCGCGACCATTTCGGGCTTCGCTGGAAAGCACCCGGTACGTCGCGGGCCCTTACGAAAGATGAAGATGAGAACGCCCGAGCCGAGGGCATCATCTGCTTCAACTGCGGAAAAAGAGCACTGTCATAACTGACCCGGTGACGATCACAACGGCGCGAACGAGGCTCGAAGGAAGCCGTCGACCGACACGTGCCATGACATAACCGCCGACGGTTGCCGCCAGCATCATCACCAACGCCTCGCGCCACAGAATGGCACCGCCGAATGCATATACCGACACCGCGATCGCGGTCAGCACTGACGACACCAGATTCTTGAGCCCCTGCATCGAGTTGATATCCCGGTGACCGAGCAAGCTGAACGCAGCGAGCAGCACGATGCCAAGACCTCCATTGAAGTACCCGCCGTATACGCTGACAACCGCCAGGGTGAAACCCTGCACCATTGCATTCGCTTCACTCTCGGTCGAATCGCGCTTGAACCTGCGCAGCAACCATGGCCCGAAGGCGAACAGCAACGTCGCGACAAGCAGTAGCCAGGGAACGATCGCACGGAACACATCATCGGGTGTGGTCAGCAGCAACGCCGCCCCTGCGGCACCGCCGCCCAGGCTGATGGCAACGAGTGCACCCATAGATAGCGTCGCAGGCGGCCGCAGGTCCTCTCGATAGCCCCAGGTGCTTGCAAAATAGCCAGGTAAAAGCGCGAGCGTCCCTGAAGCATTCGCCGCCACAGCAGGCACGCCGGCATAAACCAATGCCGGGAACGTGAAAAAACTGCCGCCACCGGCAATCGCGTTCAGCCCGCCACCAAGAAAAGCGGCAACCAGCAGAATTGCCCACGTCGTGATCGAATGATCCATGAAAGTGCTACTCCGTTGCGTCCGGGTTACGAGAATCAATTGCCAGAGTGCTGGCTAGCGCCTCAAGCGCCGGGCTCAATAGCTCGCTGGCCGCGATGGCCGCCTGCTCCGGGTAACCGCGGGCTATGGCGTCATAGACGGCCGCGTGTGCTGCATAGGTAGGTTCCGGGAGCTGTTGTTCACCCTCCGTCTTGGCGATGGTGTTCTGCAGGCCCGCCCAGAAGAACTGATACATCTCAAGCAGCGTGGCGTTATGGCTGGCGCGAACGATGCTCAGATGAAAATCGGCATCTCTTTCTACGAACGCCTCGAGTGAGGCCTCATCGCTCCAAGTCCCCCGCGCCCCGAGAGCATCATGTATCGCTCGCAGGTCCTCATCCGTGCGTCGCGATGCTGCCAGGCGCGCGGCTTCGACCTCCAGCGCACGTCGAACTTCGAGCTGGTCATGCAGCGCGGCGTGATCAAGGCTCTGGAGCAACCCAGACGGGTCTCGACTGGAGAGCACGAACGTCCCCGCACCCTGGCGGACTTCCAGCACCCCGGTATGGACCAGCGCCCGCACCGCCTCTCTGACGGTGTTTCTGCCAACGCCTAAGGAGTCGCTGAGCTGGCTTTCGGTAGGAATTCGCATACCCGGCAACCATTCGCCGGCATTGATCTGCGATCGCATTTGCTCGATTACCCGCTCAACAAGCGAAGAGCGCGAGGTGTACTGCAGCGACATTATTGTTAATCCCTCAAATTCATCCCATGTTTCAATCATAGGATGAATTTAATACGCTATACAACTCGACGCTCAAACCGGGCCTTTCGCTATTAGCAGTACGTAAATCAATGGCTGCGGTGAACCGCAGGACAACCGCGCGCTTATCGGAGGTGCAATGGCCGCCGCCAGCTGGCGGCGGCCTGACAACCATTCACGAATGCGGCGAGCAATTGCTTCAACCTCTGCATGTAGATCGCCGCGAGGTAGCTCGTGCTAAAAGCCTTCCTCGACAAAGCCATCAGCCCAGAAGCCCGTCAGCTAAGCGTACCTGCTAGCGAAGCTTGGTAAGCTGGCCGCGTTCTACTCTCATTGGGGGTTCCGTGTTCTCTCTCAAGCGCAAAGGTGATTTCCGCCTGCAGCTGACCCGTACGCTGAAGCAGCCTGGACGGCACAAGATTGAGCTGTATCTGTTCACCCCGCACGAGAGCAACCTGTCGGCCTGGACCCTGTCGGAAGAACAGTTTTTCTTTACCACCCTGACGCACAGTTTCGGGCTGCTTGGCATGCCGTCGAAGGACCGCATCAGCAAGGCTGACCAATCCTTCGTGCTGCTCTCACCGCACTACGAAATCATGTATGGCTCCTGGTTCTTCCAGTACCAGGCCTCGATGGAGCGGCTGCGCCAGCAGATGCTCACGTCCGGGGCTGTGGCAGAGCCCGTAGCGCGTGCCCTGCGACTCAGCCAGAACTTTGCGCAACGCCTGCGCAAATCCAGCCCGAAGCAGAGCAATCAGCAGCGCTACTTCCGTCAGATGGACATCTATTTCTCGTGGCATGCCGAGCAATTCCTCCTGGAAAGCATGAGCCTCGAGAGCTACGCGACCCTCGACGAAGAGCTCAAGCAATCGGTGGCGGAGTTCCTGCGCCAGGAACGCAGATATCGCAAGGAGCGTGAGTACCTGAGCGACTTCCACGGAACCCCGACACGCATATGGAATCGCATGGCGCTGTACCACCGGCTGCTGGAGTATCCGGTAATGTTGCGCGCAAAGATCACGGAGCTGGGGGCCGGCACACACAAGCTGGTCAAGGCGATGTCGACGATGCTGATCATGTCGATTTTCACCTACTTCCTGTTCAATGCGCGCGACGCCAGCGAGAAACTCTCGCTCACTCTTCTGCTGGTAATCGCGCTGGTCTATGCCGTCCGTGATCTGCTGCGCGACGACATGATCACCGCCATCACCCGCAGGCTGCGCAAAGGCAAGCCGCGCTGGAAGGTTCGTCTGCTGATGCCCTACACCGGTAAGTTGCTCGCGCTGCAACGGGTCTGGCTCGACTACCGCAAGCTGCCCGATCTGCCGCCGTTGGTTCGGGAACACTCCGGCAAGTGGGCCACCAACGAGGAACGGCAGATCATCTGCTATCGCGTGCTGCTGATTCTGGACAAGGCAGCACTGGAGCACGACCAGATTCGAGAGCGACTCACGCTGGATTGCGAACAGCTTTGCGCGATGATCCAGGCGAGCCACAACAAGCTGTTTGTCCAGGCCGAAGGCGATGATTCCGCTGGTGACGACAGCAAAGGTTTAGTCCAGGCCCACCCCATCGAGAAGCAACACGACTACAACCTGCTGCTGCTGCACACCAATCCTGGCGAGCACTTCCCAGCAGCCCAGCGCTGGCGCCTGAGGCTTGGCACCAACGGCATTGTGCAATGCGAAAGCAAGAAGGCCCACTGGCCTGAACCACCAGAGCTGCAACGCTCCGCATGGTATCGACTGAGCCGCCTATGGCGACGAGGGTGAACCCATGCCGCCCTACTGACTCTGCCATTGAGCACGCAGACGACGGCGGATAGGTAGTCTCACGCGTCAAAACAGCAGACACAAAAAAGCCCCTATCACGGGGCTTTCAGCGATTTTCGATGCCTCTTACAGAGTCTCGAAATCATGTGATGGTGCGGACGGAGAGACTCGAACTCTCACACCTTACGGCGCCAGAACCTAAATCTGGTGTGTCTACCAATTTCACCACGTCCGCCAAGCAGGCTTAAACGAAAACGCCAGGCAGCGCCTGGCGTTTTCGGAAATATGGGGTGGACGAAGGGGATCGAACCCTCGACACCAGGAGCCACAATCCTGTGCTCTACCAACTGAGCTACGCCCACCATATTGCATTTGCTTGTGCCAGAGCCCGTAATGGCGCACCCGGCAGGACTCGAACCTGCGACCATCCGCTTAGAAGGCGGATGCTCTATCCAGCTGAGCTACGGGCGCTTTATCTGCATTCTGTTCGGAGCGCAGACTTGAAGCTCCGGCTATTGAAGAAGTCACCCTCTTCGAAAGCCATCTTACCCAGCAGCAGGCTGTGCTCGACAAGCGGGGCGAATGTTATAGAGGCTCCAAACAGTCGTCAACAGCAAATTTAAAAAAATTTCAGTTAGATAAAGGAGTTACAGGTGCTGGTAGCTGCTTCGCCTTTGCCACATCGCCGCGACATGCGAGAATACGCGCCCTTTCCAAGTCCTCTCCTATGGTTAACCAAGCGTCATGACCGCAAAACTGATCGACGGTAAAACGATTGCTGCCAACATTCGCCAACAGATCTCCGGTCGTGTTGCCGAACGCCGCGCCCAAGGGCTCCGCGCACCTGGCCTCGCCGTGATCCTGGTAGGCAGCGACCCCGCCTCCCAGGTCTACGTGGCACACAAGCGCAAGGATTGCGAGGAGGTGGGTTTCAACTCGATCGCCCATGACCTGCCGAGCGATACTCGCCAAGAGGACCTGCTCGCCCTGATCGATCAGCTCAATGACGATGCCTCCATCGATGGCATTCTTGTGCAGCTACCGCTGCCCAAGCACCTCGACGCGTCGCAGTTGCTCGAGCGGATCCGCCCCGACAAGGACGTGGATGGATTCCACCCCTACAACGTCGGCCGCCTGGCCCAACGCATGCCGCTGCTGCGTCCTTGCACCCCGAAGGGGATCATGACGCTGCTGGAAAGCACGGGGGTCGACCTGCACGGCCTGGACGCAGTAGTCGTGGGCGCCTCCAACATCGTCGGCCGACCGATGGCGCTGGAGCTCCTGCTAGCCGGTTGCACCACCACCGTGACTCATCGCTTTACCCATAACCTGGCCGAGCATGTCCAGCGTGCCGACCTGGTCGTGGTCGCCACCGGCATCACCGGGCTGGTCAAGGGCGAATGGATCAAGCCCGGCGCGATCGTCATCGATGTAGGCATCAACCGCCAGGCCGATGGGCGCCTGCTGGGTGATGTGGAGTTCGGGCCAGCCAGCGAACGCGCTGCCTGGATCACCCCTGTCCCGGGTGGCGTCGGCCCGATGACCCGCGCCTGCCTACTCGAAAATACGTTGCATGCAGCCGAACACCTGCACGGCTGATACCCAGAGCTGAAGCAAGAACGGCACCTTTCGGTGCCGTTTTTGATTACGTCGTTCCTTATTCAGCCAGACGCCAGGTCGTACCGCCTTTTCCATCCTCCAGCACCACACCCATCGCGGTGAGCTGGTCGCGGATGCGATCGGATTCGGCCCAGTTCTTTTCAGCTCGAGCTGTGAGGCGCGCAGCGATCAGTGCCTCGACTTCAGCTGCATCGACCTTTCCCGCCGCGCCAGCTTGCAGGAAGGCTTCAGGCTCGAGCTGCAACACGCCCAATACGCTAGCCAATTCCTTGAGGCGCGCGGCCAGCTGCGCAGCCGCGGTCGGATCAGACTCACGCAGGCGATTGACCTCACGGATCATATCGAACAGCACTGCGCAGGCTTCAGGCGAGTTGAAGTCATCATCCATCGCCGTAGCGAAGCGCGCGACGAACTCGTCACCACCCGCAGGCGCTACATTCGGCAGGCCCTTGAGGCCGTTGTAGAAGCGTTCCAGCGCGCTCTTCGCTTCGCGCAGACTGTCTTCCGAGTAGTTGATCGGGCTGCGGTAGTGACTGGACACCAGCAGATAGCGCACCACCTCCGGGTGATATTTTTCCAGCACCTCGCGGATGGTGAAGAAGTTGCCCAGGCTCTTGGACATCTTCTCGCCATCGACACGCACCGCGCCGGCGTGCATCCAGGCGTTGGCGTACTGCTTGCCGGTGGCCGCTTCGCTCTGCGCGATCTCATTTTCGTGGTGCGGGAACACCAGATCCGGACCGCCACCATGAATGTCGAACGTCTCACCCAGGCAGCAGGTCGACATCACCGAGCACTCGATATGCCAGCCCGGGCGACCGGCACCCCACGGCGAACTCCAGCTCGGCTCGCCCGGTTTGGCTCCCTTCCACAGCACGAAATCCAGCGGATCTTGCTTGGCCTCATCGACCTCGATGCGCGCGCCGATTTTCAGGTCCTCGATCTTGCGCCGCGACAGCTTGCCGTAACCGACGAACTTGCCGACACGGTAATAGACATCGCCGTTGCCCGGAGCGTAGGCAAAGCCCTTGTCGATCAGTGTCTGGATCATCTGGTGCATGCCAGCGATGTGATCAGTGGCGCGCGGCTCGATATCAGGACGCAACACGTCGAGGCGCGTCTCGTCCTCGTGCATGGCGGCGATCATGCGCTCGACCAGGGCCTGGAACGGCTCGCCGTTCTCGCCGGCACGGCGAATGATCTTGTCGTCGATGTCGGTGATATTGCGCACGTAGGTCACGTCATAACCTCGGTGGCGCAACCAGCGAGTCACTACATCGAACGCGACCATCACCCGCGCATGCCCGATATGGCAGAAGTCATAGACCGTCATGCCGCAGACATACATGCGCACGTTGTTGCCTTGCAGTGGGCGGAACGCTTCCTTGGTCTTGGTCAGCGTGTTGTAGATCGACAGCGCCATCATTGACCCCAGGAGTCACGCAGCGTGACGGTACGGTTGAACACGGGAGCGCCGGGCTTGCTGTCCTTCAGGTCGGCACAGAAATAGCCTTCACGCTCGAACTGGAAGCGCTCTTCCGGTTCGGCGTTAGCAAGTGAAGGCTCGGCACGGCAACCCTTGAGCACTACCAGCGACTCGGGGTTGATATTGTCGAGGAAGCTACCGCCCTCCTCGTCCTTCTCCGGATTAGCCGAGCGGAACAGGCGGTCGTACAGGCGCACCTCGCACTCCACGCTCTCGGCAGCCGGTACCCAGTGGATCACGCCTTTGACCTTGCGACCCTCGGGGTTCTTACCCAGGGTGTTGTCGTCATACGAGCAGCGCAGCTCGACGATATTGCCCGCCTCGTCTTTCACGGCCTCGTCGGCGCGGATCACGTAACTGCCGCGCAGGCGGACTTCACCGCCCGGGATGAGGCGCTTGAATCCGGCCGGTGGGACTTCTTCGAAGTCACTTGTGTCGATATAGATCTCGCGACTGAACGGCAGCACCCGCACGCCCATGTCCTGCTTCGGATGACGCGGCAGCTCGAGGTTCTCGACCTGACCTTCCGGGTAGTTGGTGATCACCACCTTGAGCGGCTTGAGCACGCACATCGCACGCGCTGCGTTGGCGTCCAGGTCCTCACGAATCGCGAACTCCAGCATGCCGATGTCGACCACACCACCAGCACGGTTCACGCCGATCATGTCGCAGAAGTTACGGATCGACGCTGGGGTGTAGCCGCGGCGCCGGAAGCCGGAGAGCGTCGACATCCGCGGGTCGTCCCAACCACTCACATGCTTCTCATCGACCAGCTGCTTGAGCTTGCGCTTGCTGGTGATGGTGTAATTCAGATTGAGACGAGCGAATTCGTACTGACGCGGCTGCGCTGGCACCGGCAGGTTGGCCAAAAACCATTCGTACAGCGGGCGATGATCCTCGAATTCCAGCGTGCAGATCGAATGCGTAATGCCTTCGATGGCATCCGACTGACCATGGGTGAAATCGTAGCTGGGATAGATGCACCACTTGTCGCCGGTCTGGTGGTGGTGCGCATGACGGATGCGATAAAGGATCGGATCACGCAGGTTCATGTTCGGTGAAGCCATGTCGATCTTCGCCCGCAGCGCGCGCGCGCCGTCCGGAAATTCGCCCGCCTTCATGCGCGCAAACAAATCGAGGTTTTCTTCGACGGAGCGCTCGCGGAACGGGCTGTTCCTACCTGGCTCGGTCAGGCTGCCGCGGTATTCGCGCGCCTGCTCGGAAGTCAGATCGCAAACGTAAGCCTTGCCCGCCTTGATCAGGTGAACTGCCCACTCGTGCAGCTGATCGAAATAGTTGGAGGCATAGCGCTCCTCGCCAGCCCACTGGAACCCCAGCCACTCGACGTCGGTCTTGATCGCGTCGATGTATTCCTGATCTTCCTTGGCCGGATTGGTGTCATCGAAGCGCAGATTGCACTCGCCGCCGAACTCTTTCGCCAGGCCGAAGTTCAGGCAGATCGACTTCGCATGGCCAATATGCAGGTAGCCATTGGGCTCCGGCGGGAAACGAGTGACGATCTTGGCGTGCTTGCCGGAGTCCAGGTCGGTCTGGACGATCGGGCGGAGAAAGTTGCTAGCGGCGGGAGTCTCGGGCTTGCTCATGATGTCCTTAACGATCAGCGAGTGCGGCTCAGGGTAGGCCGACCAAATCAAAGCGCTTATCATAGCGGACCCGTCAACCCCCTGACAGAGCAATGCGCCCAGGCGGCACTGCCATCAGCCATTGGCGGCACTCGGTATCGACGACCCCTTGCAGCGGCCTTCCCTGCACTTGGCCAGCCCAACGAAAACGGAACCTCTCCCCGATGATCAAACTGCACACCAACTACGGCGTCATCACCGTCAACCTGTTCGAAGACAAAGCTCCGGAAACCACCGCCAACTTCAAGGAATACGTGAAGAGCGGCCACTACGACGGCACCATTTTCCACCGCGTGATCAGCAACTTCATGATCCAGGGTGGCGGCTTCGAGCCTGGCATGAAACAAAAAACCACTCGCGCGCCGATCAAGAACGAGGCCAACAACGGCCTGTCGAACAAGACCGGCACCCTGGCCATGGCTCGCACCATGGAGCCGCACTCCGCTTCCGCACAGTTCTTCATCAACGTGAAGGACAACGACTTCCTCGACCATAGCGCGCCGACCGTTCAAGGCTGGGGTTATGCGGTGTTCGGTGAAGTGACCGAAGGCATGGACGTGGTCGAGAAGATCAAGGCCGTGGCGACCACCATGAAGTCCGGTCATCAGGACGTTCCAGTGGAAGATGTGGTAATCGAGAAAGCCGAAATCGTCGAGTAACGGCGTGTGATCCTGCTGATTTCGGATCTGCATCTTGAAGAGGAACGCCCGGATATTTCCCGGGCGTTTCTGCATTTTCTCGAAACACGCGCCTGCCAGGCCGAAGCGCTGTACATCCTCGGCGACTTTTTCGAGGTCTGGATCGGCGACGATGCAATGACACCCTTTCAGCGCTCAATCGCGCAGGCCCTGCGTAGCTTGAGCGGAAGCGGCACGCGCATCTATCTGATGCACGGCAATCGAGACTTCATGCTGGGCAAGAGCTTCTGCCGCGCAGCGGGCTGCACGCTGCTGGCCGACCCGAGCGTGGTCGAGCTTAACGGTGAACGCGTCCTGCTGATGCACGGCGACAGCCTGTGCACCCGCGACGAGGGCTACATGCGTCTGCGGCGCTTGCTGCGCAACCCGTTCAGTTTGTTCGTTCTGCGCAATCTACCGCTGTCCGCACGCCGAAAACTGGCGCGCAAGCTGCGCAATGAAAGCCGTACCCAGACCCGCATGAAGGCCAGCGACATCATCGATGTCACTCCGGAACTGATCCCGCGCGTGCTGGCAGAACATCGCGTGCGAACATTGATCCATGGTCACACCCATCGTCCGGCGATGCATGACCTGGTAGTAAATGGCCAGCCCGCCCAACGTATCGTGCTAGGCGACTGGGACCGACAGGGATGGGCGCTCCAGGTGGACGAAAGCGGCTTCCATCAGGCGCCGTTCGAGCTGAGCTAAGCGCTCAGCGGCACGCCGCTGTGAAAACGGAACTCATCATCCGGGCTTTCGATGAGCTCGCGCTCACGCTCACGCACCCGGATGATCATGGCATCCACGTCCGCTGCTTCACCGTACTGGTAGGCCAACTTCAAGTAATCCTGGAAATGGCGCGCCTCCGATTTGAGCAGGCCGTGATAGAACTTGCCTAGCTCCTCGTCAAGATGCGGAACCAACATGGCGAAACGCTCGCAGGAGCGCGCCTCGATGAAAGCGCCAATCACCAGAGTATCGGTCAACCGATACGGCTCGTGGTTGCGCACCAGCTCGCGCAGGCCAGCCGCATAGCGAGACGAGCCCACATTGCGCAGCGGGATTTCGCGTCGACGAACGATTGCCAGAACCTGCTCGAAATGACGCAGCTCCTCCCGTGCCAGGCGCGACATCTTGTTCTGCAGGTCGGGCTTGTCTACGTAGCGGAACATCAACTGGAACGCTGCCCCCGCAGCCTTCTTTTCGCAGTTGCCATGGTCGATTAGCATTACATCCTGATTCCGCAACGCCGCGCCCACCCATGCCGCGGGTGTAGCGCAACCGAGAAAATCATTCAGATCAGGAAGCATGTCGAACCCTGCATATTCAGGAACAAAATAAGCGGGCAGGCGCATGGCACCACTCCGCGTCGGGCGGGCATTATACGAATGCCGCGCGGAGCATCCAGCCTTGCTTGACGTACATCACGGCTGACATCCCAGGCTTGTCTATAGTTGACCAACCCGCATCTGGAAATGGAGCCGATCATGCAAGCCATTCGCTGCATCCTCGTGGTAATTGACCCGAACCAGCCACAAGAGCTGGCACTGAAACGCGCCCGCTTGATCTCGAGCGTCAGTCAGTCCCGCCTGCATCTGCTGACATGCGATGCAAAGCATGATCACAGCGCTCATCTGGCCGCACTGCGCGAACAGCTCGAGAGCGACGGACACCAAGTCAGTACGCAGCAAGCGTGGCACGACAGCATTCACCAAACGATCATCACAGTGCAGCAGGCTGAAGGCTGTGGATTGGTCGTCAAGCAGCACGTGCCGGACAACCCGCTCAAGCGGGCTCTGCTCACTCCGGAAGACTGGAAGCTGCTGCGCTACTGCCCCTGCCCGGTGCTCATGGTTAAAACCGCGAATCCGTGGACCGGGGGTAGCATCCTCGCCGCGGTAGACGTCGGCAATTCCGATCTGGAACACCGCACCCTGCATGCGACTATCGTCAATCATGGCTTCGAAATCGCCAGCCTCGCTGATGGCAAGCTGCACGTAATCAGCGCTCACCCCTCGGCGATGCTCTCGGCTGCCGACCCAGCGTTCCAGCTAAAGGAAACCATCGAAGCGCGGTACCGTGAGGCCTGCAAGCAATTCCAGGAAGAGTTCGATATTCCGGACGCTCAGCTACATATCGAGGAAGGCCCGGCAGATGCGCTGATTCCCCGCGTCTGCCACCAGCTTAAGGCAGTCGTCACGGTCATAGGCACTATCGCCCGCACCGGTTTCTCGGGCGCCCTGATGGGCAATACTGCCGAGGTGGTGCTCGATACGCTGGAAAGCGACGTGCTGGTGCTGAAGCCCGACGACATCATCGACCATCTCGAAGATCTGGTCCGCCACTGAGCCCACGAGCGAAGCCCCTGACGGGGCCTCGCTTCAAACCCTGAGATCCATGCCTTCCAGAAGAAAGCGTGGCGCGATGTACCGCTCGTAATGGGCCTCGGAGAGCAAAAAGAACTCCTGATCGATGGCGTCTCGCAACTCCGGAAGCGGCCGGTCACGGAACTCCGGCAATAGCGCAACGCCATATGCCTCGAGTTGCTGAATGACGCGGGCACCGCGAGCGATCAGCTGGTAGGCCCAACAATACGGCGACTGCTCCGCGACGAAGCGAACCCGCCTGCTCTCAAGTTGCTGGCGCAACAGCGAGGCATCGAAGACCTCGAGTTTGGCAGCCATGACCTGCGCCAGCAGGATTTCCAGCCGCCGCCAGACCGCGCGCTTTTCCTCCTCGTCATACGCATTCCAGTTCACCACCTCGTGATGAAAGCGCTTGCACCCGCGGCAGACGATATCGCCGTAAACCGTCGAGCACAGACCGATGCAGGGAGTTTTGATGCGCTGTGTGGACATAAGCGAAACAGGTCGTGGCGGGTCGAGCATCTTAGACTTTTGTCCTAGCACGGTCATCCATGTAAATGATCAGAACGTCTTCACATCACCTCGAGCCCGCGTCGGACGGGGCTGCAGCCTTACGCATAGGCGATCCTGTCACTCCCCGCCCGAGCGGCGCGACCGGCAGGCGACTTAACTTTTTGGCCTGTTTCCAGTAGTATCGGCCCGCCGTTTTTGGCGCCACATTCCATACGAAGCTGTTTTCAAAGCGTCACGAGCACAGTTGAACCGGCTGCGTGCCGGATGCGCAGATTTGCCTTCCCCCCTGCCCATCCGGCCTCGCCCGCCCGGCGTAAAACTTTGAAAACAGCTTCCGGATGCGCGTCCCGAAACACCCAAGGGACCAATGATGAGGGTAAAAACTGTGCTTGAAGCCTATCGCAAACACGTAGAAGAGCGTGCCGCCCAGGGCGTCGTGCCCCAGCCGCTGAACGCCGAGCAAACCGCAGGTCTGGTCGAGCTGCTGAAGAACCCACCGGCCGGCGAAGAAGAATTCCTCGTTGATCTGATCACCAACCGCGTCCCTGCTGGCGTCGACGAAGCCGCCTACGTCAAGGCCGGTTTCCTGTCCGCCCTGGCCAAAGGTGAAACCTCCTCGCCGCTGCTGAGCAAGCAGCGCGCCGTCGAGCTGCTGGGCACCATGCAGGGCGGCTACAACATTTCCACCCTGGTCGAACTGCTGGACAGCGCCGAGCTGGGCGCAGTTGCCGCCGAGCAGCTGAAGCACACCCTGCTGATGTTCGATGCCTTCCACGACGTAGCCGAGAAAGCCAAAGCCGGCAACGAGCACGCCAAGGCCGTAATGCAGTCCTGGGCCGAGGGTGAGTGGTTCACCAATCGTCCAGCTGTTGCCGAAAAAGTTTCCCTGTCGGTATTCAAGGTCACTGGCGAAACCAACACCGACGACCTGTCGCCTGCGCCGGATGCCTGGTCGCGCCCTGACATTCCGCTGCACGCCCTGGCCATGCTGAAAATGGCCCGCGACGGCATCAACCCGGACGTACCCGGCTCCGTCGGCCCGATCAAGCAGATGGAAGAACTGAAGGCCAAGGGCTTCCCGGTTGCTTACGTCGGCGACGTGGTCGGCACCGGTTCCTCGCGCAAGTCGGCCACCAACTCCGTGCTGTGGTTCTTCGGTGACGACATCCCGAACGTCCCGAACAAGCGCGCCGGTGGCTTCTGCTTCGGCACCAAGATCGCTCCGATCTTCTACAACACCATGGAAGATGCCGGCGCCCTGCCGATCGAATTCGATTGCAGCAACCTGGCCATGGGCGACGTGATCGACGTTTATCCCTACGCTGGCAAGGTTTGCAAGCACGGCACCGATGAAGTCATCACCACCTTCGAACTGAAAACCGACGTGCTGCTGGACGAAGTCCGTGCAGGCGGTCGTATTCCGCTGATCATTGGCCGCGGCCTGACCGAGAAGGCTCGCGCCGAGATGGGTTTGGCTCCGTCCACTCTGTTCAAGAAGCCGGAAGCGCCGGCAGACAGCGGCAAGGGTTTCACCCTCGCACAGAAGATGGTCGGTCGCGCCTGCGGTCTGCCGGAAGGCAAAGGCGTCCGTCCGGGCACCTATTGCGAGCCGAAGATGACCACCGTGGGCTCCCAGGACACCACTGGCCCGATGACCCGCGACGAGCTGAAGGACCTGGCTTGCCTGGGCTTCTCCGCCGACCTGGTCATGCAGTCGTTCTGCCACACCGCTGCCTATCCGAAGCCGATCGACGTCAACACCCACCACACCCTGCCGGACTTCATTATGAACCGCAGCGGCGTGTCCCTGCGTCCCGGCGACGGCATCATCCACAGCTGGCTGAACCGCATGCTGCTGCCGGATACCGTTGGTACCGGTGGTGACTCGCACACCCGCTTCCCGATCGGCATCTCCTTCCCGGCCGGTTCCGGCCTGGTCGCCTTTGCTGCCGCCACTGGCGTCATGCCGCTGGACATGCCGGAATCCGTACTGGTGCGCTTCAAGGGTCAGATGCAACCTGGCATCACCCTGCGTGACCTGGTTCACGCCATCCCCTACTACGCCATTCAGCAGGGCCTGCTGACCGTCGAGAAGAAAGGCAAGAAGAACATCTTCTCCGGCCGCATTCTCGAGATCGAAGGCCTGAATCAACTGACCGTCGAGCAGGCTTTCGAGCTGTCCGATGCGTCCGCCGAGCGTTCGGCTGCTGGCTGCACCATCAAGCTGCCGGAAGATTCGATCGCCGAGTACCTGAAGTCGAACATCACCATGCTGCGCTGGATGATCAGCGAAGGCTATGGCGATGCCCGCACCCTGGAGCGCCGCGCTCAGGCGATGGAAGCCTGGCTGGCCGATCCGAAGCTGCTGGAAGCAGACAAGGACGCCGAATACGCTGCAGTAATCGAGATCGACCTGGCCGAAGTGAAAGAGCCAGTGCTCTGCGCACCGAACGACCCGGACGATGCCCGCCTGCTGTCCACCGTTGCTGGCGAGAAGATCGACGAAGTCTTCATCGGTTCCTGCATGACCAACATCGGTCACTTCCGTGCTGCCGGCAAGCTGCTGGACAAGGTCAAGGGCGGCATCCCGACCCGCCTGTGGCTGGCCCCGCCGACCAAGATGGACGCTCACCAGCTGACCGAGGAAGGCTACTACGGCATCTACGGCAAGGCCGGTGCACGCATGGAAATGCCAGGCTGCTCGCTGTGCATGGGTAACCAGGCTCGCGTTCAGACCGGTTCTACCGTGGTTTCCACCTCGACCCGTAACTTCCCGAACCGCCTTGGGGACGCCACCAACGTCTACCTGGCATCGGCTGAGCTGGCTGCAGTTGCCTCGATCATTGGCAAGCTGCCGACCGTCGCGGAGTACATGGAATACGCGAAGAACATCGACAGCATGGCTGCCGATATCTATCGCTACCTGTCCTTCGACCAGATCGCCGAATTCCGTGACGCCGCGGAGAAGGCCAAGATCAAGGTTGTCGAAGTCTGATGACGCGTTAAAGCAATGAAAAAACCCCGCTTCGGCGGGGTTTTTTTATGCATGCTTTTCGCTTATGCCTGACTACGCCAGGTCGCCAAAGCAAGCCAATGCTGCCCATGTGATCAACAGCATGCGGGCCGACACATTCATCAGCGAAGCATTCGGCCGTGTACTGCAACACCTTCAACCCGAACCCCGCAAAACATGACGCTCAGCAAGGGAACCGCTTTTCTTCGGACAAAGAAAAGCCCGGGCTAGCCGGGCTCTTCCAAGAGTAGCTGACTCGGATTACTGAACCTGAGCTTCTACTTCAGCCTCAACGCGACGGTTGATCTGACGACCTTCCTCGGTAGAGTTGTCAGCAACTGGGCGGGACTCACCGTAACCTACGGAGTTCACGCGGCCACCCTCAACGCCGTACTCATTGACCAGAACGTTACGCACAGCTTCGGCGCGACGCTCGGACAGACGCTGGTTGTACTGATCGGTACCAACCGAGTCGGTGTGACCTTCAACGGTAGTGCTGGTCTGCGGGTACTGCTGCATGAAGTCAGCGAGGTTTTTGATATCGCTGTAGCTTTCTTCACGAACGCGCGACTTGTCGAAGTCGAACTTGACGTCCAGTTCAACACGTACCAGTTCCGGAGCCGGCTCTGGCTCAGTGTCGACGATCGGAGCCGGTGCCGGCTCTGGAGTCGGCTCAACCGCTGCCACCTGCCGCGCGCCGCCACCAAAGTTCAGGCCGACACCAACGCCAGCCATCCACTCGGCTTCGTCCGCATCGATGTTGTACATGCCGTCGACGCTCGCCTTGGCGAAGAAGTTCTCGGTGAAGTAGTACTTCAGGCCGGTACCAACGTTAGCGAAGGTGCTGCTATCGCGACCACCACGGTCAGCCTGACCGATGCTCTGGTGTGCAACGCCAGCGGAGACGTAAGGACGCAGGCCAACACCCGGCGCGCCGAAATGGTAAGCGGCATCGAGGGAGGTCAGGCTGCCCTTGATGTTCTTGTGGCCGCCATCAACACCGACCGGATCCTTGGAGGTCAGGTCGTGGTATTCGCCATAGGAAAGACCCAGCGAAACATCGTCGGTCAGGAAGTAGCTCACGCCAGCGCCGTAGAGCTCGCCGTCACGCTGAACGTCACGCGAGCTATCGGTGAAGTAGTGCTTACCGAACGCTTCCACCTCTACGGCACCCTGTCCTTGGGCCAGCGCGCTGAGAGAAGTGGCGGCAACCATCGAACCGATAACGACGCCTAAGGTGTTTTTAAGTTTCATCCGTAAATCCCCATCTGGTGGTTAGAATCAGAACAATCTAAGGAAACCGGCTGTCTGTATGCCCAAGCTGTTCGCAAGGTATAAGACAAGTTTCCGGAATTAAGTTTCAGCTGTATCGGAAAATTTTTCGCGAAGCTTATCGAGTGCACGCTTGTAGCGCATCTTCGTTGCGCTTAGACCCATGTGCATGATATCGGCTATTTCCTGAAACTCGAGTTCAGCAACAAAACGCAACACCAATATTTCCCGATCAATCGGATTCACATGCACTAGCCAACGGTCGAGCCCGGTCTTTTCTTCGATTTTCGGGGCTTTTTCATCTGAGGCCTCTTCAAGCGGATCCAGACTGAGCGCATCAAGCAGACGCCTCTTTCGACGCTCCTTGCGATATTGAGTAATACATTCGTTATAAGTGATGCTGTATAGCCATGTTTTAAACTTCGACTTGCCTTCAAAGTTTTTCAAGCCATAAAGAACCTTGAGCATCACCTCCTGACAAACATCGTCGGCGTCCCGCTCGTTTCCCAAATAACGCGCGCACACATTAAACAAAGTGCGCTGATAACGACGCATCAGCTCTTCATAAGCGCGCGTTATATGAAACAGCTCGACATGCGCGTGCTGCACCAGCTCTTCGTCGGTGAGCTGGCGAGGGTCGTAGCGCGATATGGACGATGGGGTTTTAGTCAAGACGCTTCGAGCCGGCAGTCAAAGTCACGGCCGCCATACATGGAAACCGGAAAAAAGGCGACGTACTTTACCAGAATCACCTGGCTACCGGCTGCCCACTCGCTGCTCCAGGAGAACTTTATTGGCGACCGAAGCCAGCTCTCCATCGTCGGTCAGTAACAGCGTTTTGACCGTACCAATCTCTTCAATCTGGCCTTCCAGATCACCAAGACTGACACGCTGCCCCACCTCATATAGTTCGCGAACATAAATACCCGCCAGTATCTGCGCGACCAGCTCTCGACTGCCGAGACCAAAAGCCAGCGCCACGGCCAGGCCGACCGTAATCAACACGATGGCGATAACGTAGTTGAGAAGCTCTGTCTTGACCTCTAGCTGTCCGATCGCGACGGAAATGCTGATGATGATCACCAGCCCCTGCGCCATTCGTGCCAGGCCGTTTGCGTAGTCCAGCCCGACGCTTTCTGCGGCGCCACGAACCAGGCCGCTGAGCAACTGCGCCAAAAGCACCCCAGCCAGCAGAATCAAAGCTGCACCAAACACTTTGGGTACGTAAAGCGCAAGCATATCCAGCGTTGCCGACACACGCTCCAGGCCCAGGGACTCAGCCGCCGAAACCAGGAAAATGAGCAGCACAAACCAGTACACCACCTTGCCGATCAGGGCCGAGACTGGAATACGTATTCCTGCTCGACCGAGCAGCTTGGTAAGACCAGTGCCCGCCATCAACCGATCCAACCCTACCTTGGCGAGCACCTTGGAGAGCAGCGTATCGAGCAGTTTGGCCACCACAAAGCCCAGCAATACCACGACCAGGGCGCCGAAAAGCCGGGGGATGAAGCCTGCGACAGAAGCCCACAGCGAACTCATCGCTGCCAGAAGACTTTGGGTCCAGGGATCGAATTCCATGATCAGTCAGCCTTATCGAATGAACGGTTGGAGGTTTCTCGACGAGAGACGGGAGCGAGATGCCCCTTGCCGCTATTGACGGCCATCATCAACGCTTGCAGCCAATGCCCGATCAGCGCGAAAAGGTCACCTGCGCCGACTTGGCGGTTGGCCGTCTTGAGAACGCGACCCAGGCAAGCATCGTCGTCATGGACAGAAGGCTTGTTGAGCAGGTCGCGCAAGGATTCTTCGAAGGGATCGCGCATGCAAACCTCGCTAAAGTATGTCGGCTAGACGGCTTGTGACCGGGTAGGAGTCACATTCAAACCCAACGCAGCCGACGCAGGATCCACCACTGAAGGAGCGCAACACCGCCGATCAGCACGCAGGCCACGACGAATCCATACGGGAAATCGGCACCGGGGATGCCCCCGACATTGATCCCGAGCAACCCGGTCAGAAAGCTCAGCGGCAGGAAAAAGCCGGTAATGATAGCAAGCAGGTACATGGTGCGGTTCATTCGCTCGCTGAGTCTGCGGTGCTCCGACTCGAGCACCAGGTTTATCCGCTCACGAACCATATCGAGCTCTTCCAGATAGCGGGTTAGCCGGTTGGTCAGCTCATTCCAGTACTCGGTATCGTCCTCGGCGAACCAGCTCAGCCGATGGCGCGTCAGCTGTCCGTAAAGCTCTCGCTGGGGTAGCAGGAAGCGACGCAGCCCTGCCGCCTGCCTGCGCAGGGAGAGCATCGAATCGTGCTCCGGTGTATAGCGCTCGTTACTTTCAAGCGCCTCCTCTTCGTCGTCGATTCGCTCACCCAGCTGCATGACCAGATCGTCTACGCGGTCCGTCATCGCCTCAGCCAGATAAAGAAGAAGCTCGGACGCCGACTTCGGCCCCCTACCCTCCGTCAGTAACCGAATGACCACATCAGTTGAGCGCAGCGGTCTCAGCCGAAGGGAGATGACCCGCTGCCGATCGGCGAAGACGCGCACGGAAACCATGTCCTCCGGCTCCGCGTCGGGATTCAGGTTCACCCCGCGCAAAAACAGCAGCAGCTCTTCATGTGGAAGCGTCAGCATGCGCGGCCGCGTGTTTTCCTCGAGCAGAACGTCACAGGCGAAAGGACTGAGCCCGCTGTGCCTACGTAGCCACTCATGCGCCTGCGGCTGCCCACGATCCCAGTGCAACCAGATGCTCTCGCAAGCGGCAAGCTGCAGCTCGGCCAGATCGCTGTAACCGACCTGCCGCGCACCACCGCTGCCATCTAAAACGAAGGCATGGATCAACCCGCACTGGTCGTTTTCGGTTTCCCGCATCTATCCGTTCCGTCGTTGCTCATGAAAAGCCCGGCATCGCCGGGCTCAAGGGTAATGACTGACGCAGCCGTTTACGCGGCCTTTTACTCCGGCACCGACAGCGGCTCAGGCGATACGATGATGCCGTTGTTATCGGCATACACGTACTCGCCCGGGCGAAACGTCACGCCACAGAAGGTCACCGGAACATTGAGATCACCGATGCCGCGCTTGTCGGTTTTCATCGGATGACTGGCCAGCGCCTGAACGCCAAGCTCGGTCTGCGCGAGGACATCGACATCCCGCACACAGCCATAAATGACCAGACCTTCCCAGCCGTTGCGTGCCGCTTTCTCTGCAAGCATGTCGCCCAGCAAGGCGCGACGGAGCGAGCCGCCACCATCGACCACCAGCACCTTGCCGGTGCCGTCGACATCAACCTGATCCTTGACCAGGGAATTGTCCTCGAAGCATTTGATGGTCACGATCTCACCACCAAAGGAATCGCGGCCACCGAAGTTGCTGAACAGCGGTTCGACGACTTGCACGAGTTCCGGATAGGCGTCGCACAGATCAGGCGTGACGTATTGCATGGAAAGCTCCTTCTGCTTGGAAATTACGGCGACATCCAGCGTACAGCCATATAGGCGCGCATATTAGCCGCTGAACGCTCTAGGCGGAACGAAATCGCTGGAATGACGATTATTCAGCACCAACAAAAACGGGGCTGACGCCCCGTTTTCGTTACCGACTCAACCGTTAGATCTCACGGTCGGCGAGGAAGAACCAGGTGTCGAGAACCGAATCCGGGTTGAGGGATACGCTCTCGATGCCCTGCTCCATCAGCCACTTGGCCAAGTCAGGGTGATCCGATGGTCCCTGACCACAGATACCGATGTACTTGCCGGCCTTGTTGCAGGCCTGGATGGCGTTGGCGAGCAGCTTCTTCACCGCCGGGTTACGCTCGTCGAACAAGTGGGCGATGATGCCGGAGTCGCGGTCCAGACCCAGGGTCAGCTGAGTCATGTCGTTCGAGCCGATGGAGAAACCATCGAAGAACTCCAGGAACTCATCTGCCAGCAGAGCGTTGGACGGCAGCTCGCACATCATGATGACGCGTAGGCCATTCTCGCCACGCTTGAGGCCGTACTTCGCCAACAGATCGATGACCTGCGAGGCTTCGCCCAGGGTGCGCACGAAGGGAACCATCAGCTCGACGTTGGTCAGACCCATGACGTCGCGGACCTTCTTCATCGCGCGGCATTCGAGCTCGAAGCAGTCGCGGAACGAGTCACTGATGTAACGCGAGGCACCGCGGAAGCCCAGCATCGGGTTTTCTTCTTCCGGCTCGTACAGCTTGCCGCCGATCAGGTTGGCGTATTCATTGGACTTGAAGTCCGACAGGCGCACGATGACCTTCTTCGGCCAGAAGGCGGCTGCCAGGGTACTTACGCCCTCGACCAGCTTCTCGACGTAGAAATTGACGGGATCGTCGTAGCCTGCAATGCGCTTCTCGACGCTGCTCTTCACATCGGCCGGCAGGCCTTCGAAGTTCAGCAGCGCCTTGGGGTGCACGCCGATCATGCGGTTGATGATGAACTCGAGACGCGCCAGGCCGACGCCTTCGTTCGGCAGATGCGCGAAGTCGAAGGCACGGTCAGGATTGCCGACGTTCATCATGATCTTGAACGGCAGTTCCGGCATGGCGTCGATGGAGTTCTGGCGAATGTCGAAGCCCAGCTCACCATCGAAGATCAGGCCGGTGTCGCCTTCGGCGCAGGAAACGGTCACGCGCTGGCCGTCTTTCAGCAGCTCGGTAGCGTTACCGCAACCCACCACAGCGGGAATGCCCAGCTCGCGGGCGATGATCGCCGCATGGCAAGTACGCCCGCCACGGTTGGTGACGATGGCGCTGGCACGCTTCATCACCGGCTCCCAATCCGGGTCGGTCATGTCGGAAACCAGCACGTCGCCCGGCTGGACCTTGTCCATTTCGCTGACGTCGTGGATGACCTTGACCGGGCCAGCGCCGATGCGTTGACCGATGGCACGGCCTTCGACCAGCACGGTGCCTTTTTCCTTCAGCAGGTAGCGCTCCATGACATTGGCGCTGCTGCGGCTCTTAACGGTTTCCGGACGCGCCTGGACGATATACAGCTGGTTGTCATCGCCATCTTTGGCCCATTCGATGTCCATCGGACGACCGTAGTGTTTCTCGATGGTCATCGCCTGCTTGGCGAGGTTGGTCACTTCTTCGTCCGTCAGGCAGAAGCGCATGCGATCGGCCTGATCGACATCGACAGTCTTGACCGACTTGCCGGCGCTGGCTTCAGCGCCGTACACCATCTTGATCGCCTTGCTGCCCAGGTTGCGGCGCAGGATGGCGGGACGTCCGGCTTCCAGGGTGTGCTTGTGCACGTAGAATTCGTCCGGATTGACCGCGCCCTGAACGACCGTCTCACCCAGGCCGTAAGCACCGGTGATGAACACCACGTCACGGAAGCCGGATTCGGTATCCAGCGTGAACATGACACCGGCGGTGCCGGTTTCCGAACGCACCATGCGCTGCACACCGGCAGACAGGGCGACCAGCTTGTGATCGAAGCCCTGGTGCACGCGGTAAGCAATGGCACGGTCATTGAACAGCGAGGCGAACACTTCCTTGGTCGCGCGGATCACGTTGTCCACGCCGCGGATGTTGAGGAAGGTTTCCTGCTGACCGGCGAACGAAGCATCCGGCAGGTCTTCTGCGGTAGCCGAGGAACGCACCGCGACTGCCATGTTGTCATTGCCGCCGGACATCTCCGCGAAGGCGGTGCGGATATCGGCATCCAGTTGCGGCGGGAACTGTGCTTCCATCACCCAACCGCGAATCTGCGCGCCGGCTTTGGCGAGGGCGTTCACGTCATCCACGTCCAGCGCATCGAGAAGCGCATGGATCTGCTCATTGAGACCGCTGAGCTCCATGAAATCACGATAGGCCTGGGCCGTAGTGGCGAAACCGCCAGGCACCGAAACACCCGCGCCCGCGAGGTTGCTGATCATCTCGCCGAGGGAGGCGTTCTTGCCCCCTACACGCTCAACGTCATGATTGCCGAGCTTATCGAGGGAAACTACGTACTCTACCAAGGTGATCTCTCCACATTAGTGTTGGAAACTCAACCGGGGCCCGGCCGCACGACTGTGGCCCGACCCTGCAAAATAAGTAACAATGCCCGCCAACCGGGCTCGGCGAAGGGCCTACTATAGCTGGGAACCGTTCTCGACTTAAGGCCCAAGGCACATGAAACGAACTGCTTTCTTCATTTCGGACGGCACAGGCATCACCGCAGAAACCCTGGGCCAGAGTCTTCTGGCACAGTTCGAGAACATAACCTTCACGAAACTGACCCGCCCGTACATAGACACCGCGGAAAAAGCGCGGGCCATGGTACAGCAAATCAATAATGCCGCGGAAAAGGACGGTGGCCGGCCGATCATCTTCGACACGCTGGTTAACCAGGAAATCCGTGACATTCTGGCCGAATCCAATGGCTTCATGATCGACATCTTCTCTTCGTTCCTTGCTCCGTTGGAACATGAGCTGATGTCACGTTCCTCGTATTCCGTTGGTAAATCCCACTCCATCAGCCACAACGCCAACTACATGGAGCGTATCGACGCGGTCAACTTCGCGCTCGATAACGACGATGGCGCCCGCACCCGCTATTACGACAAGGCCGACCTGATCCTCGTGGGCGTTTCCCGCTGCGGCAAGACGCCTACTTGTCTGTACATGGCGATGCAGTACGGCATCCGCGCCGCCAACTACCCGCTGACCGAGGACGACATGGAGCGCCTGCAGCTGCCCAGCGTGCTCAAGGAGTACAAGGACAAGCTGTTCGGCCTGACCATTGATCCCGACCGCCTGGCTGCCATTCGCCACGAGCGTAAACCCAACAGTCGTTACGCCAGTTTCGCCCAGTGCGAGTTCGAAGTTCGCGAAGTGGAAAATCTCTTCCGCCGCGAGAACATCAACTACATCAACTCGACCCATTTCTCTGTCGAGGAAATCTCCGCAAAGATCCTCGTGGAGAAAGGCGTCGAGCGTCGACTCAAATAACCGCCGCTTCGCTAGACAACAAAAAGTCCGCTTGGTGCGGACTTTTTGCGTTTTTCAGCTAGAAGAATTCAGTTGTCGGCGCTCGGAAGTCCATCAGAACGCGTCGCCTGGCACGCGAACCCAGCCCTCCATCAATACCCGCGCGCTGCGACTCATGATCGCTTTGGTAACGGTCCACTGGCCGTCGACCTGTTTCGCCTCGGCCCCAACCCGCAGCGTGCCGGACGGATGCCCGAAGCGCACGGCCTGGCGTTCACCGCCGCCTGCAGCAAGATTGACCAGCGTACCGGGAACGGCCGCCGCTGTGCCGATGGCCACCGCGCAGGTACCCATCATCGCGTGGTGCAGCTTGCCCATCGACAACGCCCGCACGAGCAGATCGACCTCAGCTGCATCGATGGTCTTTCCGCTGGAGGCCCGATAGCTTTTCGGCCGGGAAACAAAGGCGACCTTTGGCGTGTGTTGCCGGGTCAGTGCCTCTTCAGCGGTCTTGATCAAACCCATGCGCAAGGCACCGGCCACACGAATCGCCTCCAGCCGCGCCAGCGCCTCGGGGTTGCCGTTGATGTCCTCGCGCAGCTCGGTGCCCTGGTAGCCGATATCCTCGGCATTGACGAACACCGTCGGGATGCCGGCGCTGATCATGGTCGCCTTGAGCGTACCGACCCCAGGCACCTCCAGCTCATCCACGAGATTGCCGGTAGGGAACATCGAGCCGCCCTCCTCGCCATCATCCGACGGATCGAGGAATTCGAGCACGATCTCGGCAGCCGGGAAGGTCACGCCGTCCAGCTCGAAATCGCCAGTTTCCTGCGCCTGGCCATCAGTGACCGGCACATGGGCAATGATGGTTTTGCCGATGTTGGCCTGCCAGATCCGCACCACACAGGTACCGTTCTGCGGAATACGCTCGGCATCCACCAGCCCTGCATGCAGCGCAAACGCACCAGCACCGGTCGAAAGGTTGCCGCAGTTGCCACTCCAGTCGACGAACGGCTTGTCGATCGACACCTGACCATAGAGGTACTCGACATCGTGATCAGGCCGAGTGCTTTTTGACAGGATCACGCACTTGCTGGTGCTGGACGTGGCGCCACCCATGCCGTCGATATGCGCCGAGTACGGATCGGGGCTGCCGATCACGCGCATGAACAGCTTGTCGCGCGCCGCGCCGGGCACCTGACAGCTTTCCGGAAGGTCTTGCAGCCGGAAGAACACGCCCTTGCTGGTGCCACCACGCATATAGGTCGCGGGAATTCTGACCTGGGATACATGAGCCATGGAAATCTCGTCCTCATGAAACCGCTGCCACCGGCTGGCCGCAGCGCAGATGAAAGATGCAATCGCCGCCCCGCTTCAGTACATGAGGTTGCACCGAAGCAGAGCGGCCGATTGGTAGTCACGCCTGACCGAGGAAGTCCTTGGCGAAACGCTGCAGCACGCCGCCAGCCTGATACACGCTGACTTCGGCCGCGGTGTCGAGACGGCAGGTGACCGGGACGCGGGTTTCTTCACCGCTCATGTGGTGAATGACCAGGGTCAGATCGCAGCGCGGCGACAGCTCGCCTTCGATATCGAAGGTTTCGGTGCCATCGAGGCCAAGCGTCAGGCGCGTGGTGCCTGGCTTGAACTCGACCGGCAGCACGCCCATGCCGACCAGATTGGTGCGGTGGATACGCTCAAAGCCTTCGGCGACGATCACCTCGACACCGGCCAGGCGTACGCCTTTGGCCGCCCAGTCGCGCGAGCTGCCCTGACCGTAGTCGGCACCGGCGACGATGATCAGGTTCTGCTTGCGGTTCATGTAGGTTTCGATGGCTTCCCACATGCGCATCACCTTGCCCTCCGGCTCGACGCGGGCCAGCGAACCCTTCTGCGCCTTGCCGTCGACCACCGCCATCTCGTTGACCAACTGCGGGTTGGCGAACGTCGCGCGCTGCGCAGTCAGGTGGTCGCCGCGATGGGTGGCATAGGAGTTGAAGTCTTCCTCGGGCAGGCCCATCTTCGCCAGGTACTCACCGGCGGCCGAATCCAGCAGGATTGCGTTGGATGGCGACAGGTGATCGGTGGTGATGTTGTCTGGCAGGATCGCCAGCGGACGCATACCCTTGAGCGTACGCTCGCCAGCCAGCGCGCCTTCCCAGTACGGCGGACGACGGATGTAGGTGGACATCGGACGCCAGTCGTACAGCGGGCTCTTGGCTTCCTCGATGGTGCCCAGATCGAACATCGGGATGTAGATCTGCTTGAACTGCTCAGGCTTTACCGAGGACGCGACGATGGCGTCGATCTCTTCGTCGGACGGCCAGAGGTCCTTCAGGGTGATCGGGTTGCCGTTCTTGTCGGTGCCCAGCACATCCTGCTCGATGTCAAAGCGCACGGTCCCGGCGATGGCGTAGGCAACCACCAGTGGCGGCGAGGCAAGGAATGCCTGCTTGGCGTAAGGGTGGATACGGCCATCGAAGTTGCGGTTGCCAGAGAGGACCGCGGTGGCATACAGGTCGCGCTCGATGATCTCCTGCTGGATCACCGGATCCAGCGCACCGGACATGCCGTTGCAGGTGGTGCAGGCGTAGGCGACGATGCCGAAACCAAGCTTTTCCAGCTCGCTCAGCAGACCGGCCTCTTCCAGATACAGTTTGGCGACCTTGGAGCCCGGCGCGAAGGAGGTCTTCACCCAAGGCTTGCGCACCAGACCCAGCTCGTTGGCCTTCTTCGCAAGCAGACCGGCGGCCACCACGTTACGCGGGTTGGAGGTGTTGGTGCAGCTGGTGATGGCGGCAATGATCACGGCACCATCGGGCAGCAGACCTTCGGCCTCTTCGGCGCGCGCTGCAGCCAGCTTGTCTTCATCGGCAATGCCGCGCTCGTGCAGCGCCGAAGTCGGCAGGCGCTTGTGCGGGTTGGAAGGGCCAGCCATGTTGCGCACGACGCTGGACAGATCGAACTCGAGCACGCGCTCGTACTCGGCACCTTCGAGAGCGGTTGCCCACAGGCCAGTTTCCTTAGCGTACTGCTCGACCAGGGCGACCTGCTCCGGCTCACGGCCGGTCAGCTTGAGGTAGTCGATGGTCTGCTGATCGATGTAGAACATCGAAGCAGTTGCGCCGTATTCCGGGCACATGTTGGAAATGGTCGCGCGATCACCGATGGTCAGGCTGTCGGCGCCTTCACCAAAGAACTCGACCCAGGCTCCGACCACACGTTCCTTGCGCAGGAACTCGGTCAGCGCGAGGACGATATCGGTCGCGGTAATACCTGGCTGACGCTTGCCAGTCAGACGCACACCGACGATGTCGGGCAGGCGCATCATCGACGGCAGGCCAAGCATCACGGTTTCGGCTTCCAGGCCGCCGACACCGATGGCGATGACGCCCAGCGCATCGACGTGCGGGGTGTGCGAGTCGGTGCCGACACAGGTATCCGGGAAGGCCACGCCACCGCGCGCCTGGATCACCGGCGACATCTTCTCCAGGTTGATCTGGTGCATGATGCCGTTGCCGGCGGGGATCACGTCGACGTTTTTAAACGCCGTTTTGGTCCACTCGATAAAGTGGAAGCGGTCCTCGTTGCGACGCTCCTCGACGGCGCGATTCTTCTCGAACGCATCCGGATCGAAACCGGCAAATTCCACCGCCAGCGAGTGGTCGACGATCAGCTGCGTCGGCACCACCGGATTGACCTTCGCCGGGTCGCCACCCTGCTCTGCGATCGCATCACGCAGGCCGGCGAGATCGACCAGCGCAGTCTGGCCGAGGATGTCGTGACAAACCACGCGCGCCGGGTACCAGGGGAAATCGAGGTCGCGCTTGCGCTCGATGATCTGCTTCAGCGAATCGGTCAGCGCTTCGGGCTCACAGCGACGCACCAGCTGTTCGGCAAGTACGCGGGAGGTATAGGGCAGCTTGTCGTAGGAACCGGGCTGGATGGCTTCGATCGCCTCACGGGTGTCGAAGTAGTCAAGCCCAGTACCTGGCAAAGGTTTGCGGTGTTCTGTATTCATGCCGGAAGAACTCAATCCAGTAATGATTCGAGGGGCAAGGCCTGGGAGCCCGTGTTGCGAGCCCCCAGCTCCGATCAGCGCTGGGCGATCGGGACAACCTTGCGCTGTTCCGGACCGATGTACTCGGCGCTCGGCCGAATGATCCGGTTGTTGCTGCGTTGTTCGAACACATGGGACGCCCAGCCGGTGACGCGCGAGCAGACGAAGATCGGCGTGAACAGCTTGGTCGGGATGCCCATGAAGTGATAGGCGGAGGCATGGTAGAAGTCGGCGTTCGGGAACAGCTTCTTCTGCTCCCACATGGTTTCGTCGACGGCGACCGAGACCGGATAGAGCACGGTATCGCCCACTTCGTCAGCGAGCTTCTTGGCCCAGACCTTGATGACCTCGTTGCGCGGATCGGAAACGCTGTAGATCGCGTGGCCAAAGCCCATGATCTTGTCCTTGCGCTCGAGCATGCCGAGAATCGCTTCACGCGCTTCTTCCGGGCTCGTCCACTGCTCGATCATGTCCATCGCCGCTTCGTTGGCGCCGCCATGCAGCGGGCCGCGCAGCGAACCGATGGCACCGGTCACACAGGAATAGAGGTCGGACAGCGTCGAAGCACAAACACGGGCGGTAAAGGTCGAGGCGTTGAACTCGTGCTCGGCGTAGAGGATCAGCGAGACGTTCATGACCTTGACGTGCAGGTCGCTCGGCTTCTTGTCATGCAGCAGCGCGAGGAAATGACCACCCAGAGTGTCTTCATCGCTGGTGCAGTTGATACGCACACCGTCGTGGGTGAAGCGATACCAGTAGCACATGATCGCCGGGAAGGCGGCCATCAGGCGCTCTGCCACATCACGCTGCTGCTCGAAGCTGACTTCCGGCTCCAGAGTACCGAGCACGGAAGAACCGGTACGCATGACATCCATCGGATGGGCATTTGCCGGAATACGCTCGAGCACTTCCTTGAGAGCCTGAGGCAGGTCACGCATGGTTTTCAGGCGATTCTTGTAGTCCGCCAGTTGCTGGGCAGTTGGCAGCTCACCGTAGAACAGCAGATAGGCAACTTCCTCGAAATCGCACTCGGCGGCCAGATCACGCACGTCGTAACCGCGGTAGGTCAAGCCAGCGCCGGTCTTGCCGACGGTGCACAGGGCAGTCTGTCCGGCGATCTGTCCACGCAGACCAGCACCACTCAGTACTTTTGCTTCAGCCATTGCTATCTCCTTCTTGGATTTGTTCTGGATACTGCAAAATCACGTTGGAAAAATGGGTCGCTAAAGCCCCACCAACAACTGGCGGGGCCTGCTTACTCAGCTTTTTTTTTCTGCGCAAACAACGAATCGAGGTGCTGCTCGAAGGCGTGGTAGTTGATGCGATCGTAGAGCTCCATGCGGGTCTGCATGGTGTCGATCACATTCTTCTGCGTACCGTCACGGCGCAGCGCGGTGTAGACGTTCTCGGCCGCCTTGTTCATGGCGCGGAAGGCCGACAGCGGATAGAGCACCAGAGAAACGTCGACGCTAGCCAGCTCTTCGGTGGTGTACAGCGGCGTGGCACCGAATTCGGTGATGTTGGCCAGGATCGGCGCCTTCACGCGATCGGCGAAGGTCTTGTACATCGCCAGCTCGGTGATGGCCTCCGGGAAGATCATGTCAGCACCGGCCTCGATGCAGGCGGCGGCACGATCCAGTGCGGAATTGAGACCTTCCACGGCCAGCGCATCGGTACGCGCCATGATCACGAAGCTGTCATCGGTACGCGCATCGACGGCGGCCTTGATGCGGTCGACCATCTCCTGCTGGGAAACGATCTCCTTGTTCGGACGATGACCGCAGCGCTTGGCGCCGACCTGGTCTTCGATGTGGATCGCCGCCGCGCCGAACTTGATCATCGACTTGACGGTGCGCGCCACGTTGAAGGCCGATGAACCGAAGCCGGTGTCGACATCCACCAGCAGCGGCAGATCGCAGACGTCGGTAATACGACGTACGTCGGTCAGCACATCATCAAGACCGGTGATGCCGAGATCCGGTAGCCCTAGGGAACCCGCCGCGACACCGCCACCGGACAGGTAGATGGCCTTGAAGCCGGCACGCTTGGCCAGCAGCGCGTGGTTGGCATTGATCGCGCCGACGACCTGCAGCGGATGCTCACTGGCCACGGCGTCACGGAAACGCTGACCGGCAGAAGGAAGAGTCATGCATTACCCCTTTTGTGTGGTGTTTGTTCAAGAGCGCCCTTGAAATGGCGCTCGACATTGCGCTTGGAAGCAGCGATATGCCGCCGCATCAACAGCTCCGCCAGCTCACCGTCGCGCTCGGCGATGGCGTCGAGAATTCGATGGTGTTCGGCGAAGGCCTGGTGCGGCCGGTTCGGTGTAGTGGAGAACTGGATGCGATACATGCGCACAAGCTGGTAAAGCTCGTCGCAGAGCAGCTTGGCCAGCGTGCGATTGCCGCTGCCCTGAATGATCCGGTAATGAAAGTCGAAATCGCCTTCCTGCTGGTAGTAACCGACGCCGGCCTGGAACGCTTCGTCGCGCTCATGGGTGCTCAGCACCCGGCGCAGATCATCGATTTCTGCCTCGCTCATGCGCTCGGCCGCAAGACGACAGGCCATGCCTTCGAGGGATTCACGAATCTCATAGAGCTCGATCAGCTCGGCATGGCTCAGCGAAACCACCCGCGCACCGACATGCGGCACGCGAACCAGCAGTTTCTGCCCTTCCAGCCGATGAATCGCCTCACGCAGCGGCCCGCGGCTGATGCCATAGGTACGCGCCAGCTCCGGCTCGGATATCTTGCTTCCCGGCGCAATCTCGCCTTTGACGATAGCGGCCTGAATCAGGCGAAACACGTGCTCTGACAGAGTTCCACTATCAAGCTGCTGCACGGATGGGGGAAGCTCAACGGTATCCAGCATGATTGTCGACAATTCAGGTTTAGATGGCGCGAAACTACGCCCGATAAGCCAACTCGTCAACAGTCTACAACCCTGGATTGTCGACACCTTTACTAAAGTCGTACGAGGGCGACTACAACGCACGCAGACATGCCCAGGCCGCGGCCGCCGTTGCCTAGCGCGGAAAGGCGCATGCTAGAATGCCAGCCTTTCGCGCCGTGGACGCCCGCCTGCCGCATCAGCGTCGTACCCAGCCGTTTCTTCCCTTCCCTCACGACAACAGGTTCCATGAGAGTTAAAGCCTTCTTCCTGCTGTTCTGCGTATTGACCCTGCCCACCGCCAGCCTGGCTGGAAACAAGACGATCTATGGCCTGACCGAAAACGTCGGCTTGCCGGATTTCGGCCTGGAAGTCGAAGGCAAACTCGACACCGGCGCGCAGACCGCGTCACTTAGTGCCCGTGACATCACGCGATTCAAACGCAAGGGCGAATCCTGGGTGCGCTTCTATCTGGCCGTCGACAGCGCCCACGCGCACCCCATCGAACGCCCGCTGGCGCGTATCAGCAGGATCAAGCGCCGCGCCGGCGACTACGACCCGGAAGAGGAAAAAACCTATACGGCACGGCCGGTCATCGAGCTCGATCTGTGCATGGGGAAAGCTAAACGCACCATCGAAGTGAACCTCACCGACCGAACCGCTTTCCAATACCCACTTTTGATCGGTTCCGACGCCCTCACCCGCTTCGGCGCCCTGGTGGACCCAAGTCGCACCTTTATTGCCGGCAAACCCGGCTGCCTCAACGAATCTGACGCTGACGAGTAATACCCATGCGCGCTCTCACACTGCATCTGAAAGTCCTGATTTTCCTGCTCGTCGCCCTGGGAATTTCGATTACCGCCTACCAGATCTTCGTACTGGGCATCCCGGTTACCGAAGACGAAACCGATGACTTGTGGAACATCGACGCCAAGGTCGAATTCCAGGCCAGCCCGCGCGAGCCCGTGAAGCTGCAGATGTACGTGCCGCCGCTGAATCAGGAGTTCGTCAGCCTCAACGAGAGCTTCATCTCCAACAACTATGGTGTCAGCGTCAATCGCGTCGACGGCAACCGCCGTGTGACCTGGTCCGCCCGTCGCGCCAGCGGCAACCAGACACTTTATTACCGCCTGGTTTTGACCAAGCGCTACAGCGGCGAACAGACCAAGGCTACTGGGCCGATCTTCCGCGACAGCATTCCGGTCGAAGGCGCAGAAAAGATCGCTGCCGAAGCCCTGCTCTCGCCGATCCGTCAGCATTCGGCCGACGTCGAGACGTTCATCAGCGAGGCCATCAAGCGGGTCAACAACCCCAACGATGACAACGTCAAGCTGCTACTGGGCGGCGACACCTCGATCCCGAACAAGGCCCGCGTCATCGAGCTGCTGCTGTCCATCGCCCATGTGCCGATGGAGCGCGTACACACCATCCGCCTGAACGCCGACCAGCCGCAGACACCGGAGCTCTGGCTGCGCAGCTTCAATGGCGACAAGTGGCTGTTCTTCAACCCAGGCACCGGCGAGCAGGGCCTGCCGAATGATCGCCTGGTCTGGTGGACCGGCGACGAGCCGCTGATCAGCCTGGAGGGCGGGCGCAACCCGCAGGTGACCTTCACCCTGAACAACAGCGAGATGAACGCCATTCGCCTGGCCAAGCTGACCGATGAGAACACCGAAGCCGGTTTCCTCGAGTACTCGCTCTACGGCCTGCCGCTGCAGACCCAGCAGACCTACCAGATCATGATCATGATCCCGATCGGCGTACTGGTAATCCTGATCCTGCGCAACCTCGGCGGCCTGCAGACCCTCGGCACCTTTACCCCCGTGCTGATCGCCCTGGCTTTCCGCGAAACCCAGATCGGTTTCGGCATCATCCTGTTCACCCTGATCACCGCCCTCGGCCTGTCGCTGCGCTCCTATCTGGAGCACCTGAAGCTGCAGATGCTGCCGCGCCTGTCGGTGGTGCTGACCTTCGTCGTGGTGTTGATCGCGGTGATCAGCCTGCTCAGCCATAAGCTCGGCCTCGAGCGCGGCCTGTCGGTGTCACTGTTCCCGATGGTGATCCTGACCATGACCATCGAACGCCTGTCCATCACCTGGGAAGAGCGCGGCGGTGGTCATGCCTTCAAGGTGGCGGTCGGCACGCTGATCGCTGCGAGCCTGGCCTTCATGCTGATGAACATCCGGGAGCTGACCTACTTCATCTTCACCTTCCCGGCCGTGCTGCTGATCATGGTGGGCTTCATGCTGGCGATGGGTCGCTATCGCGGCTATCGCCTGACCGAGCTGTTCCGCTTCAAAGCCTTTCTGAAGGATTGAGCCATGTTCGGTCTGATCAAAACGTGGAAGGCCCTGGAAGCCAAGGGCATCATGGGCATCAACCGCCGCAACGCGGACTACGTGCTCAAGTACAACAAGCGCAATCTGTATCCGATTGTCGATGACAAGATCATCACCAAGCAGCGCGCGATCGAGGCCGGCATTCACGTGCCGGAGATGTACGGGATCATCGAGACCGAAAAGGACATCGACAAGCTCAAGGACATCGTCAAGGACCACACCGATTTCGTCGTCAAGCCGGCCCAAGGCGCTGGCGGTGACGGCATCCTGGTGATCGCCGACCGTTTCGAAGGTCGCTACAAGACGGTGTCCGGCAAGATCATGTCGCACGACGAGATCGAGCATCAGATTTCCAACATCCTTACCGGCCTCTACTCATTGGGCGGCCATCGCGACCGTGCACTGATCGAGTACCGTGTCACACCTGACCCGATCTTCAAGAGCATCAGCTATGAAGGCGTGCCGGACATTCGCATCATCGTGCTGATGGGTTACCCGATCATGGCGATGCTGCGCCTGCCGACCCGCCAGTCGGGTGGCAAGGCTAACCTGCACCAGGGCGCCATCGGGGTCGGCGTGGATCTGGCTACCGGCATCACCCTGCGTGGCACCTGGCTGAACAACAAGATCACCAAGCACCCGGACACCACCAATGCGGTGGATGGTGTGCAACTGCCCAACTGGGACGGCTTCATGAAGCTTGCCGCTGGCTGCTACGAGCTCTGCGGACTTGGCTACATCGGTGTCGACATGGTGCTCGATCAGGACAAGGGCCCGCTGATCCTTGAACTGAATGCTCGCCCGGGCTTGAACATCCAGATTGCCAACGATTGCGGCCTGACGCACCGCGCGCACGCCGTCGAGAACCGCATCGCGGAACTCAAGGAAAAAGGCATTCAGGAAACGCCCGAAGAGCGCGTGAAGTTCTCCCAGGAATTGTTCGGGCACGTGCCACCACATGCCTGAATGACGCGAACCGGGCAGCCGCGTATCCTCACGGGCTGCCCTTGCACCGATTCGACCCATGCCCATCTGCACGCTGCACGCCCTGCCCTATCAGGCTGATCCCGCTTACTGGTTCGAACGCATCCGTCACGCCCCGGGCGCCGTCCTGCTCGACTCAGGCAGGCCGAAGGCCACGCGAGGACGCTTCGACATTCTCAGTGCCTGGCCATTGAGCGTGCTTGAGCCTGACGAAAAGGAGTCGGGGCGTACATTCTTCCAGCGACTGCGCCAGAAGCTGCGCGAACTCGGTGATGCCGAACTGCCTGACGACAGTGAACTGCCGTTCACTGGAGGCCTGATCGGTCTTCTGAGCTATGACTTCGGTTCGCGCCTGGAGACTCTTCCACAGCAAGCCGAAGACGACAGCGGCCTGCCTCTGGCACGCTTCGGCCTCTATGACTGGGCACTGATCACTGACCATCAGCGGCAAACCAGTCAGCTGATGTTCCACCCGGCGCTGGCCGAACCCGAGCGTGAGCGGCTGATACACCTGTTCGATTCAGCGGCCGTTGGCGAAAGCGCGCCCTTCCGGCTGCTGGATCGCTTCCGTGCAGATCTGAGCATCGACGCTTACCGCCACGGCATCGAGCGCATTCAGGCATACATCCAGGCTGGCGACTGCTATCAGGTCAACTTCACACAGCGCTTCCGCGCCGGATACTCAGGTGACGCCTGGCCAGCCTACTGCGCGCTCCGCGAGGCTTGCCCTACACCCTACGCTGGCTTCGTTGCCCTGGATGATGGCGCCATCGCCAGCCTCTCGCCCGAGCGTTTCCTGCGCCTGCATCAGGGCCACGTGGAAACCCGCCCGATCAAGGGCACTCGACCACGCGGTGGGGACGAGCATAGCGATGCCGAACAAGCGCAAGCCTTGCTCGCCAGCGAAAAGGACCGCGCCGAGAACCTGATGATCGTCGATCTGTTGCGCAACGACCTGGGCCGGAGCTGCCGGATCGGCAGCGTGCGCGTGCCGGAGCTTTTCGCCCTGGAAAGCTACCCCAACGTGCATCATCTGGTGAGCTGCGTGACTGGAGAGCTGGCCGATCATCACGATGCGTTCGATCTGCTGGCTGGCAGCTTTCCGGGTGGTTCGATCACCGGTGCGCCAAAGATCCGCGCCATGCAGATCATCGACGAACTTGAGCCGACGCGGCGCGCCATCTATTGCGGCTCGCTGCTCTACATTGACGTGAGGGGCGAAATGGACAGCTCCATCGCCATTCGCACCCTGCTCATTTGTGACGGACAGGTCAGTTGCTGGGGCGGCGGAGGCATCGTCGCCGATTCCGACTGGCAGGCGGAATACCAGGAATCGATCGACAAGGTGAAGGTGCTGCTGCAAACCCTGGAGCAGCTGCCTGGCTAGAGCGACCGGCGTAGCCAGTCGCTCAGTCCCGCGGGGCTCAGAACGCCAGCTTGCGATTCGACGCCTTGAGGAATTCCTGTTTCAGCTCGTCGAAGGTGTGCACTGCCGGGAACTGCGGAAATTCGGCAATCACATTGTCCGGCGCATGGAACAGGATGCCGGCATGGGCTTCGCTGAGCATGGTGGTGTCGTTGTAGGAGTCACCCGCAGCGATCACGCGGTAATACAGGCTCTTCAGCGCGATGACCGATTGACGCTTGGGGTCCTTCTGACGCAGCTGATAATCCACGACGCGATCGGTCTCGTCGGTGATCAGACGGTGGCAGAGCAGCGTCGGGAAACCCAGCTGGCGCATCAACGGCTGGGAGAACTCGTAGAAGGTGTCGGACAAAATCACCACCTGGAAGCGCTCGCGCAGCCAGTCGACGAATTCCGGCGCACCTTCCAGCGGCTTCAGGGTTGCGATGACCTTCTGGATGTCAGCAAGCTTCAGGCCGTGCTCATCGAGAATGCGCAGACGCTGCTTCATCAGTACGTCGTAATCGGGGATGTCCCGCGTGGTGGCCCGGAGCGATTCGATTCCGGTGGCCTCGGCAAAGGCGATCCAGATTTCCGGAACCAGAACACCTTCCAGGTCGAGACAGGCTATTTCCACGGGCCACTCCTCAATGCAGAAAATTGAAGGCGGCACTCTAGCGGCAGCGCGCGACCGAAGCAACGCAAGGCTTATACCCGAAACAGCTGAATGCGGCACTTAAACGTTATTTAGCAGCATAAATACCTTTTGCTACCATCCGCCGCCTCAGAGCGCCAAAGCGCCGATGCAACCATAAGGAAGCCGCCTGATGAGCCAATCCATCGATGTCGCCGCGCTGGCTGCCGCCTACGCCGATAAGTCTCCGCAAGACATACTCAAGCTCGCCTTCGATCTATTCGGTGATGACCTGTGGATCTCGTTCAGTGGCGCCGAGGACGTTGTCCTGCTGGATATGGCCTGGAAGCTGAACAAGAACGTCAAGGTGTTTACCCTCGACACCGGCCGCCTGCACAGCGAAACCTACCGCTTCATCGAACAGGTACGCGAGCACTACGGCATCACCATCGAGATCATGACGCCGGACCCGGCACTGCTGCAGCCACTGGTCAACGAGAAGGGCTTGTTCAGCTTCTACCGCGACGGTCACGGCGAGTGCTGCGGCATCCGCAAGATCGAGCCGCTGCGGCGCAAGCTCGCTACCGTCCGCGCCTGGGCTACCGGTCAGCGCCGCGATCAGAGCCCTGGCACGCGCAGCCAGGTTTCCGTGCTGGAAGTGGACACTGCGTTCTCTACCCCGGAAAACACGTTGTACAAGTTCAACCCGCTCGCGCAGATGAGCAGTGAGGAAGTCTGGGGCTATATCCGCATGCTGGAAATCCCCTACAACAGCCTGCACGAGCGCGGCTTTGTCAGCATTGGCTGCGAGCCGTGCACCCGCCCGGTACTGCCCAACCAGCACGAACGCGAAGGCCGCTGGTGGTGGGAGGAAGCGACTCACAAGGAATGCGGCCTGCACGCCGGCAATCTGATCGCCAAGAGTTGACCCGCTCGACTGCATCGATCACGAGGACGAGACATTGAACTGCAGCAGGTCGGGACTGTAGCCCGACCTGGACATCAGAAACTAATAGGTGGGGAGTTCCATTCCGTCGAACAGCTCATCCAGCTCCACCTTGTTGCGGCATTGAATGGCCTTCTCCAGCATGTCGCGATCCAGATGCGGGGCGAACTGCTGGATGAAGTCGCACATGAAGCCGCGCAGGAAAGTGCCGCGACGGAAGCCGATCTTGGTCACGCTGGATTCAAACAGCTCACTGGCATCGAGCACGACGAGATCCGCATCCAGCTTGGGGTCGACTGCCATACGCGCGACGATGCCCACACCGAGCCCGAGCCTCACGTAAGTCTTGATCACATCGGCATCGGCCGCCGTGAACACGACCTTCGGTACGAGACCGCGATGGCCGAATGCCTCGTCTAGCTTGGACCGCCCGGTAAAGCCGAACACGTAGGTGACGATCGGGTGTTCGGCCAATGCCTCCAGAGTGAGCTTGTCGAGCTTCGCCAACGGGTGGCCCTGGGGCACGATCACGCAGCGGTTCCAGCGGTAGCAGGGCATCATGACGAGATCGCCGAACAGCTCCAGCCCCTCGGTCGCAATCGCAAAATCAACCGTGCCGTCGGCGGCCATTTCGGCAATCTGCATCGGCGTACCCTGATGCATATGCAGGGAAACGTCAGGATACTGCTTGATGAAACTGCTGATCACCTGCGGTAACGCATAGCGCGCCTGAGTGTGGGTGGTGGCGATGCTCAGAGTGCCCTTCTTTTCATTGGAGAACTCCTGGGCGATCTGCTTGATGCTTTCACATTTGCGCAGGATTTCACCTGCGGTAGTGATGATGCGCTCCCCCGCGGGCGTCACCCGGGTCAGATGCTTGCCGCTACGGGCAAAGACCTCGACGCCCAACTCGTCCTCGAGTAGACGAATCTGCTTGCTGATACCGGGCTGAGAGGTAAAAAGGCTCTGGGCGGTTGCCGAAACGTTGAGGTCATGGTGCGCCACTTCCCAGATGTAACGCAGTTGCTGAAGCTTCATAGAAATCCCTCAAGGCTAAAGGCACCGCTGCGCCTGCCGCACTTATAACCATATGAACGGTGTGCCTCTGATGATAGGCCTTCCGTCGGTTTTTTGCTGTGCGACCTTTGGTCTGGTTGGCTCAGCCAGCAAGCGACCTGCGCGACGGACGCCGCTTTTGCATTCCTCGTCATCCGCAGGCGCGTGCGTCCAGAAAGCGGAGCGCGCGGTACAGCAGTTCCGTTTTGGGCATGGCCACATTTACGCGAGCGGCAGCATCAAGCGGGGCAGCATAGATCGCGTCGAGCTCCATCGGTCGACGCTGGAACCTGTCGTGGTACATGCTGGGAAGATAATCAGGCATCCGCGCGGTGCCCATCAGGAGCTTTTCGGTGAAATCCTCCGGCATCGTATGCCCCAGCGCCTGCGCCGCCGCGCAGACTTCCTGCATGATGGCCTTGATCTGCGAGCGCGAGTCTTCATTGCCAAGCAGGGCCTCTGTACCTGCATCAAGCAGCGCCGAGAGACCATTGAACGGTACGTTCCACACCAGCTTCATCCAGCGCGCCTGCGCCAGACTGGGCATGGCCGATGAATCCACGCCCGCCTGGCGGAACATCTCAACCATCTCGTTCAGCAGGGCGAGCTGTGCTTGCGCATCATCGCCTGCGGGTCCGGAGTGATAGCCGAGGTTCACCCCGCCCAGGGCCTGATGCTCAACCACACCAGGCGCCGAGCGATGTGCACAGATCGCGCACAGCCCACCCAGCAGATGCACGCTATCAGCTAAGTACGGCCTGATCGCATCCTCCACATCCAACCCGTTCTGCAGCACCACGACTTTGCAACCAGGCGCCGCCAGCTGCGCGATGATGGGGCCCAGCGCATCGTTGCTGGTGCTCTTGGCGCCGACCAGCAGCCAGTCGCAAGCAGGCATCTGCGCCGCATCACAGTAGGCTTGAGGCTGCGCAAGCGGCAGCGGGCCGTGCACAGCGCTGTTGACCTGCAGCCCTCGCTCACGAACGGCGGCGTACTCACTGCGCAGCAGAAAATGCACATCGAAACCGGCGCGGGCCAACATCACGCCATAGAAACCGCCGATGGCACCGGTACCAACGATGCCGATACGTGGAATTGCTGCAGACATACGCACTCCAGATCCATGGGCTGGCTGCACCCGGCGCCAACCAGTTGAAAACTCGCACGATAGCAGCCCGGCAGTGCCTGGCACAGCGCCTCCACCTGCCACACCAGGCGCAGCATGCCGATCACCTCAATAGGCCATCAATCTCGTTGTCGAGCCAGCCCTTTAGCGCTAAGGTTCCGTTTCCCCGCTGCGCCCTCAGGCTATGTTCCGCCGCACCGGGATCGCTGGCGGACGGCTCCCGTGATTCCTGACGAGTAACAAATGGCTGATTTACCGATCGACGACCTCAACGTTGCCTCCAACGTGACCCTAATCACGCCGGAGCAACTGAAGCGTGAAATTCCGCTGACTGCCTCTGCACTGCACACCGTTTCCCACGGTCGCCAGGTGGTCCGTGACATTCTCGATGGCAAGGATCACCGCCTGTTCGTGGTGATCGGCCCCTGCTCCATCCATGACCTGAAGGCCGCCCATGAATATGCCGAGCGCCTGAAGGTGCTGGCTGAGAAGGTATCGGACAGCCTGTTTCTGATCATGCGGGTCTACTTCGAGAAGCCACGCACTACCGTCGGCTGGAAAGGCCTGATCAACGATCCGTATATGGATGACTCGTTCAAGATCCAGGATGGCCTGCATATCGGCCGCAAGTTGCTGCTCGACCTGGCCGAAATGGGCCTGCCGACTGCGACCGAAGCACTCGACCCCATCTCGCCGCAGTACCTGCAGGATCTGATCAGCTGGTCGGCCATCGGCGCCCGCACCACGGAATCACAGACGCACCGCGAGATGGCTTCAGGCTTGTCCTCGGCAGTTGGCTTCAAGAATGGCACCGACGGCAGCCTGACCGTCGCGATCAACGCGTTGCAGTCGGTTTCCAGCCCGCATCGCTTCCTTGGCATCAACCAGTCCGGCGGCGTCTCCATCGTCACCACAAAGGGCAACAACTACGGCCACGTCGTGCTGCGCGGCGGCAATGGCAAGCCTAACTACGATTCGGTCAGCGTTGCACTGTGCGAGCAGGAGCTGACCAAGGCTGGTATCCGCCCGAACATCATGATCGATTGCAGCCATGCAAATTCGAACAAGGACCCCGCGCTGCAGCCGCTGGTGATGGACAACGTCGCCAACCAGATCCTGGAAGGCAACGACTCCATCGTCGGGCTCATGGTCGAGAGCCACCTTGGCTGGGGCAACCAGGCGATTCCGAAAGATCTGTGCGATCTGAAGTATGGCGTGTCCATCACCGACGCCTGTATCGACTGGGACACCACCGAGAAAGCAGTCATGAGCATGCACGACAAGCTCAAGGACGTTCTGCCCAAGCGGCAGCGCACCTGAAACGAAAAAACGCCGCTCTGCGGCGTTTTTTTATGCTTTCGAGCAGGTGTCTTCCGGCTTCAACCGGTTTCGCTCGATATAGCGCTCGACATAGGAGCACGACGGAATGACCTGGTATCCCTCGCGCTCGGCGTAATCGAGCGCATGTTGCGCCAGCACCGCGGCAATTCCGCGGCCACGCAGCGCGTCAGGTACGAAGGTACGGTAAATATCCAGCGTTTGTTTGCCCAGGTCCATGTACGCCAGGTAGGCGCAGTGGCCATCGATATCGGCCTCGAAGCGATGACCCGCCAGATCATGGCGGACGCGCACCGTGTCGCTCATTTCGACTCCTCAGCAGGATCGCCCTGTCTTCTTGTTCTCGGCGGGCTACGGCAGATCGTGCTATATCCGTAACCCAAACATACACAGGTGTCTTTTCTACCTGTTTCGCTCCGATTCGACCAGCCTCCTGTTGCGCATTATTTGTGCACGGCGCGGCCGGAACTTTTGACTGGCAGAGGGATCTGGCAACTAGGACGCTATGTAAACCGGGCTCGCTGGATGTTTTTTATCCAACTTGCGGAGATGAGAGCTAAAGCAAAGGCGGTTTGAAAAAAAACCTGTAGTACCGCAGCCAGCTCAGTTTACTTAAGCTAAGTTATAGGTAGTATGTGCGCGCAAACTTTCCATAACGGAAGTTGCTTTATGGATTTCCACCTTAAGGGGAACAAGATGAACAACGTTCTGAAATTCTCTGCTCTGGCTCTGGCCGCAGTACTGGCTACCGGTTGCAGCAACAGCATGACCAAAGAAAGCGAAGCTCGCCTGACCGCGACCGAAGACGCCGCTGCTCGCGCCCAGGCTCGCGCTGACGAAGCGTACAGCAAGGCCGACGAAGCTCTGGCCGCCGCTCAGAAGGCTCAGCAGACTGCTGACGAAGCCAACGAGCGTGCTCTGCGTATGCTGGAACGCGCCAGCCGCAAGTAAGCTTGTAGAAAATAAAAAGCCGACCTGCAAGGTCGGCTTTTTTTATTCACGCAGAAAAGCAGTTAGAACAACTGCTCCTCATGGACAGCGACTTCCGTCCGCTGCTCCGCGATCTGAATCGGCAAGCCATCCTCGCCAGCGATGATCTCGCGGACCATTTCCCAGTCCAGATGCAGCTTACCGGCAGCCTCGTCACGCTTGAGCAGCGTATTGATGACGACTGCATGCTTGTCCATCAGGGTGAGCGTCTTCTGCTCGCCATCTTCCAGCGGTGCATGAGCTTCCAGGTAAACCTTGCCCTCGCTCACGCCGAATTTGTAGGGCTCATCGATGATCCGTACCGGTGTACCCACCTTGACCATCTTCGCCAGCTCCAGCACGTTGTGATTGAGCATGCGGAAACAACCGTGGCTCACCCGCATACCGATACCGAACTTCTTGTTCGAGCCATGGATCAGGTAACCGGGAAGCGCGAGGCTCATCTTGTACGGGCCCAGCGGATTATCCGGCCCCGGCGGAACCACCGTCGGCAGCGGATCGCCATCGGCGGCGTGCTCGTCACGAATGGACTGCGGCGGATACCAGGCAGGGTTGCTGGTCATCGCTGAGATACGCGTGTTGCCGACCGGCGAGCCCCATCCTTCGCGCCCGATTCCAAGCGGGAAGGTATGCACGACATTCTCGCCTTGCGGGTAGTAGTACAGGCGGTACTCGGCAATATTGATCACGACGCCTTCACGCGGACCCGGCGGCAGGATGAAGCGGGTTGGCAGGATGATGTCGGTGCCCTCGCCCGGCAACCACGGATCGACTCCTGGATTGGCCGCAACCAGCTCCAGATAACCGAGATCATGGGTTTCACCAATGGCTGCGAAAGTGTCTTCGTACTTGGCCTTGATGACCTGAATCTGACCAACGATGTCCTCACCCTCGGGCGGCAGTGGCAGCTCGAGGGCCGCACTGGTGCCTGCCGAAAGCAAAGCAGCGAATGACAAACAGGAGGCGACTGCAAACGCGCGCGAGGGCATTCAGAGATCCTTGAAACTTGGGCTATGGAAATGGTGCGATTGTACTTGAACTGGTGAAAAATTGAGCTACCAGGCCGCAACGGCAGACGGAAGGCCTTTGCGTCGAGCCTCCAGCAACTGCCGACAGTTCGGGCACAGTTGCCGGTCCTTCAATGTGGCGCGCTCGAGCTCCTTCCAGCGAGGTTGGGCTGGCAACAGACCACCACAGAGGGTCCGGTCTGCACTGCCGCTCAGCTCAAGCTGACGCAACGCCAGATGCAGTCGATTTTCGCGGCAGGCGAACATGTCGTACTGCTCGTCCGGCACGATGATTCGATAAGCGTAAAGGGTCCTGGCTGAGCGCGACATCTGAGGCTCCAATCGAGGGCGCGACAGTAGCTGCGCACACGCCTCAAAGCAAGGGTTCGAGCGCTGGCCAGACGGTCTCCAGCAACTGAGTCTGCGCCTCTGCAGTCGGATGAATACCATCAGCCTGCATCATGCCCGCAACGCCGCCGACACCCTCCAGCAGGAACGGCACATAAGCCACAGGTTTCTCCGCAGCGAGCGAGTCGAACGCATCGGCGAAAGCGCGGGTGTAACGCTGCCCGAGGTTTGGCGGCATACGCATACCCAACAGCAGCACCTCGGCTCCAGCGTCTCGACTGCGATCAATCATCTCGGCAAGATTCTGTTTCAATTGGGCCGGCGACTGCCCACGCAGGCCATCGTTGCCTCCCAGCTCGAGAATCACCACCTCGGGTGCATGTTCCTTTAGCAGCGGATCGAGCCGCGCGAGCCCGCCAGCCGTGGTGTCGCCGCTTATAGAAGCGTTCACGACGCGCCGCTCCTTGCCCTCCTCAACCAAGCGTTGTTGCAACAGATGCACCCAGCCCTGGCTGGTTTCCAGGCCGAAAGCGGCGCTGATACTATCGCCGACCACCAACACGGTTCCTGCCAGCGCTCCCTGAGCCCAACACAACAGAACCAGAGCCCCGCACTTCAGCCAACTACGCATCGGATCTCCTCATGAGCGGCAACATTCTCGACGCCCGGAACCTTAACAAAGTGGTACCCAGCGCGGAAGGCGAGCTGAGCATCCTGGCCGACCTCTCGCTACAGCTGGCCAAGGGCGACAGCCTTGCGATCGTCGGCACCTCCGGCTCTGGCAAATCCACTCTGCTGGGCCTGCTGGCAGGACTGGATCTGCCCAGTTCTGGTGAAGTGCACCTGGCCGGCCACGCGCTTGCGGCATTGGATGAAGACCAGCGAGCACGAGTGCGCGCCGAACACGTCGGTTTCGTCTTCCAGTCTTTCCAGCTGCTGGACAGTCTGAACGCCCTGGAAAACGTCATGCTGCCACTGGAGCTGGACGGCCGCCGCGATGCGCGCGAGCGGGCAACCGAATTGCTGGCCCGGGTCGGGCTGGGCGAACGCCTGCATCACTATCCGCGCCAACTCTCGGGCGGCGAGCAACAGCGTGTCGCGCTGGCCCGCGCGTTTGCCGCCGAGCCGGACGTACTGTTTGCCGACGAGCCGACCGGTAACCTCGATACCCATACCGGTGCGCACGTCACCGAGCTGCTGTTCGAGCTCAACCGTGAGCGTGGTACCACGCTGGTGCTGGTGACACACGATGAACGTCTGGCCAAGCGCTGCCATCGGATGATTCGCCTCGAAGGCGGACGGCAGGTTGCTGCCGAGACAGCCGAATGATGCGCATGCCCAAAGCCCGCCTGCTCGCCCTGGCTTATCGCCAGCTGCTGCGTGACGCCCGAGCGGGCGAGCTGCGCGTGCTGTTCTTTGCCCTTGTGGTGGCGGTCGCTGCAAGCACCGCGATCGGTTATTTCGGTGCACGTCTGAACGATGCGATGCTGCTGCGTGCCAGCGAGTTCCTCGGCGCCGACATGGTACTGAGCGGAAGCGCGCCCGCCTCGCCGGAGCAGATCGAAGCAGGCAAGCAGCTGGACCTCGATCACGCACAGGTTGTCGAGTTCTCCAGCGTTATCGCGACCGAGCAGGATCTGCAGCTTGCCAGCGTCAAGGCAGCCAGCAGCAGCTATCCGCTGCGAGGCACGCTGCGTAGTGCAGCGCAACCTTACGAGGCCGAACAGCCAGGCCAGGGCCCTGCGCCCGGCGAAGCCTGGGCCGAAGCTCGGCTGTTTGCGGCCTTGGAACTGCAGATCGGCGACAGCATCGAGGTCGGCAGCAAACTGTTGCGCCTGACCCGTGTGCTGACCTACGAGCCGGATCGCGTCGGCGACTTCTATAGCCTGACGCCGCGCGTGCTGATGCACCTGGATGATCTGGAAGCAACGGGCGTCGTGCAGCCCGGCAGCCGCGTTCGCTATCGTGAGCTGTGGCGCGGCGAGACGGCGACGCTGGCGGCCTATCAGCAATCGATCCAGGCCGGACTGCAGGCACACCAGCGCATCGAAACGGCCAATGACAGTAATCGACAGATCGGTGGTGCGCTTGGCCGCGCGGAGCGTTACCTGAACCTGGCCAGCCTCGCCGCGATCCTGCTGGCTGGCGTCGCGGTCGCCCTCTCCGCTGCCCGCTTCGCCACACGCCGCTTCGACGCCAGCGCACTGCTGCGCTGCCTGGGATTGTCACGCAATGACGCCCTGCTCTTATACACGCTGCAACTTGCCATGCTCGGCGTGTTGGCCAGCCTGGCAGGCGCCCTGCTTGGCTGGGCAGCGCAGCACGGACTGTTCTTTCTTCTGCGCGACCTGCTGGCGCAGGAGATTCCGCCCGGTGGCGTCTGGCCTGCTGCAGCGGGCATTGCCACTGGTCTGGTAGCGCTGGCCGGCTTCGCCCTGCCGCCATTGGCTGCGCTGGGTCGTGTGCCGCCGCTCCGCGTGCTGCGCCGCGACATGCTGCCCGTACCGCCGAGTGCCTGGCTGGTGTACGGCACCGCGATCTTCGCCCTCGGCCTGATCATGTGGCGCCTGAGCCTCGATCTGAAGATCACGCTGGCCCTGCTTGGCGGCGGCCTGCTCGCCACGCTGCTGCTGGGCGGCTTGCTACTGCTCGGCCTGAAGGGGATGCGCCGTCTGTTGGCCGGAGCCTCGTTGAGCTGGCGTCTCGGGCTTGGGCAACTGTTGCGCCACCCATTGGCCGCAGCCGGACAAGCCCTTGCCTTCGGCCTGATCCTGCTGGCTATGGCATTGATAGCCCTGCTACGTGGCGAGCTGCTCGACACCTGGCAGGACCAGCTCCCCGACAACGCACCCAATCACTTCGTGCTCAACGTGCTTCCCGCCGAGAAGGATGCCTTTGCCGAGCGTATCGCGGCGCTTTCCAATCACGCCGCCTCCTTGTATCCGGTGGTGCCGGGCCGGCTTATTTCCATCAACGACGAGCCGGTCCGCCAGTTGGTCAGCAAGGAATCCCAGGGCGAACGCGCGATCCGCCGAGACCTGAGTCTGACCTGGGCGGCCGACCTGCCGAAGGACAACCACCTGGTTGCCGGGCAGTGGTGGACTGAGCGGAAGGCGACGGACCTTCCCGGCGTATCCGTCGAGGCCGAGCTCGCCGAAAGCCTGCAATTGAAACTTGGTGATCGCCTTTCGTTCACCATCGGCGGGCTGACCCGCGAAGCCAGCGTCACCAGCCTGCGCGAGGTCAACTGGGACAGTTTCCAGCCAAACTTCTACATGATTTTCGAGCCCGACACGCTCGAGGGAATGCCCGCGACCTACATGACCAGCTTTCACCTGCCGCCCGGCAAGGAGCGCGAATTGGTGGAGCTGGCTCGCGCGTTCCCCTCGGTCACGCTGTTGCAGGTCGAGGCGCTACTGGCTCAGTTGCGCAGCATTCTTGCGCAGGTGTCGCTGGCGGTGGAGTACGTGCTGCTGTTCGTCCTGGCGGCCGGACTGGCGGTTCTGTTCGCCGGCCTGCAGGCAACGCTGGATGAACGCATTCGCCAGGGCGCGCTGCTGCGGGCCCTCGGTGCGGAACGTCGACTCCTGCTACGCGCGCGTCGCGCCGAGTTTGGCCTGCTGGGCGCCGCCAGTGGCCTGCTGGCCGCGCTCGGTTGCGAGCTGGTTAGCGCTCTGCTTTATCACTACGCATTCGACTTGCGCTGGCAGCCGCATCCCTGGTTGCTGGTATTGCCGCTGATCGGCGCCTTGCTGGTGGGTGGTGCCGGGCTGATCGGTACACGCCGAGCACTCAATGCCAGCCCGCTGACCGTACTGCGCGAGAGCTGAAGCGCTACAATCGGCGCTTTTCAAAAGGTCTCGAAGCCCATGAGCCGCTACCGCCCGCCCCGCCCAGCCGGCACGCCGCTGATCACACCTGAAGGCGAAGCCCGGCTGCGCGCCGAGCTGCACGAGCTCTGGCACGTCAAACGTCCGCAGGTGACCCAGTCAGTCAGCGAAGCGGCGGCACAGGGCGATCGTTCGGAGAACGCCGAATACACCTATGGCAAGAAGATGCTGCGCGAAATCGACAGTCGTGTACGTTTTCTGACCAAGCGATTGGAAAAGCTAAAAGTCGTCAGCGAGCGCCCAAGCGATCCAAACAAGGTGTATTTCGGCGCCTGGGTGACGCTGGAGGATGAAGACGGTGAAGAGGCCCGCTATCGAATCGTCGGCCCCGATGAACTCGACCTGCGCCAGGGGCTGATCAGCATCGATTCTCCGCTCGCGCGTGCTTTGGTGGGCAAAACGCTTGATGCGGAGGTTCAGGTGCAGACGCCTACTGGCAACAAACTCTGGTACGTAGTGGCCATCGACTACCCATGACCACACAGTCAAACCTAGAATATAAAGTCACGATCTGCAGCGATCATGCCGCTTAAATCCAGCAATAATCGATAAAAATCGCGACTATCACCTTCCAACCCACTTCAGCGTTTCGCTTGGTAACAGCCGCGCTGCGCTGCGTTGATCTCATCGCGATATCACTCTTTCCAGACTCCGCCAGCTAGAGCGCCACAGGCGCAACGCGGTGGTTCTGGCACGAATGCTGCGCTAGCCCATGCGCAGTACGCGCCCCGCGCGGTGAACGGCAACGGACTGCCCACAGCCCGATTCACATTCGAAGAGTGCGTCCATGAACAAGAACAAAACCTTGCTCGCCCTCTGTCTCGGTAGCGCCCTGGTGCTAACCGGTCAGGCTTATGCTGCTTCTGGCAGCGGCTACACCGCTACGAAGTATCCGATCGTGCTTGCCCACGGCATGCTCGGCTTCGACAGCCTGCTCGGCATCGACTACTGGTATGGCATTCCGAAAGCATTACGCCGGGACGGTGCCCAGGTCTATGTGACGGAAGTCAGCCAACTCAATACCTCCGAGCTGCGCGGCGAAGAGCTGCTGGCGCAGGTGGAGGAGATCGTCGCGATCAGCGGCAAACCGAAGGTCAACCTGATCGGCCACAGCCACGGCGGCCCTACGGTGCGCTATGTCGCCGGCGTTCGACCGGACCTGATTGCCTCGGTAACCAGTGTCGGCGCGCCGCATAAAGGCTCGGACGTGGCCGACCTGATCCGCAAGATTCCTGAGGGGTCTTCCGGCGAGGCGATTGTCGCCGGGCTGGTGAACGCCATGGGCACGTTCATCAACTTCCTTTCCGGCAGCTCCAGCAGCGCTCCGCAGGATTCGCTGGGCTCACTGGAATCGCTCAACAGTGAAGGTGCTGCCCGCTTCAATGCCAAGTTCCCCCAAGGCATTCCAACGACGGCCTGCGGCGAGGGGGCATACAAGGTCAACGGTGTGCACTACTACTCGTGGAGCGGCACCAGCCCACTGACCAATGCGCTGGATATCAGTGACGCCATGATGGGTGCTGGCTCACTGGCCTTCAGCGGGCCCAACGATGGTCTGGTCGGACGCTGCAGCTCGCATCTGGGCATGGTGATTCGCGACAACTACCGCATGAATCACCTGGACGAGGTCAACCAGTTCATGGGCCTGACCAGCCTGTTCGAAACCGATCCGGTCAGCGTCTATCGCCAGCACGCGAATCGAATGAAGAACGCAGGTCTGTAGCCCTTCATCAACTCATGTACCAAGGCCGGGATCGATGACCCCGGCCTTCACCGCTGGGCACTTTCATGAGCCGATACATTCTTTTGCTGGTACTGGCCGTTGGGCTAAGCCTGACCATCATCCTGAGCCGATCCGCCACCGCACCGACTCCAGTCGCTGAGCAACCCCCTCCTGCCTCGTCGACGCCCTCGGCAAGCACCGCGCCGCTCGGCCAAGCAGCAGTGAGCAAACCGCAGCCGCAGGTATCGGCCAGGTTACCCACGTCATTCCAGGGCACCCAGGTCGATGGCCATTTGCGAGTGGACGCTGCTGGCAACCTCATCGTCGGAGCCGAGATCCGCCAGCTTTTCGATTACTTTCTAGCAGCGATCGGCGAGGAGCCGCTCAAAAACAGCATCGAGCGGTTGCGCCGCCACATCACCGCAGAACTGGCGGAGCCCGCCCGCGGCCAGGCACTGTCAGTTCTCAACCAATACCTGAGCTACAAGCGGCAACTACTTGAATTGGAAGCCTCTTATGCCCGCGCACCGGACCTGTCGGCATTGCGTCAACGGCTGCATGCAGTTCAAGCGTTGCGCGCACGCGTGCTCGATCCCGTGGTTCACCAAGCCTTCTTTGCACTCGACGAGGCCTATGATCGTTTCAGCCTGGAGCGCCTGGCGATTCGCTTCGATTCCGGATTGGACAGTGACGCCAAGGGCCGCGCCGTCGATCAGCTGCGTGCCGGACTGCCTGCTGAGCTGCAGGAGTTGTTGATGCCACAGCTGCAGACCGAGCTGCGTGAGCAGACCAATGCACTCGTGCAAAGCGGCGCCGGGCCTGAGCAAGTCCGGCAGCTACGGCAACAGCTGGTAGGCAGCGCTGCAGCCGACAGGCTCGATGCACTGGACCGCCAGCGCCAGCAGTGGCAGCAGCGCGTCACGACCTACCAGCAGGCACGGGCGAACATCGAGGCCTCTCGCGGCTTGGACGAGATCGAGCGTAAAGCCGCCATCGAACGACTGGAGGAGCAGCATTTCAACGCCAGCGAGCGCCTGCGCCTGCTCGCCGTCGCTCAGCAGAGGCAAGTTGGTGACGCGGAACGCTAGTTGGCCGCGGTCTTGCGGTCAGCCTCCAGCAGATAGCGCTCGCGGTGGTAGGCCAGGTAGTACTTGTTGACGCTGTTGACGTAGCCCACCACACCCATGCCGACGGTTTCCATGGCGATACGCTCAACCTGAAAGAACCACTGGTCCGGATTGAGGCCACGTCGACGGGCCTCGGCGCGCATGCTCTGCACCCGCTGCGGCCCGAGGTTGTATGCCGCGAGAATGAAGGCCATGCGCTCACGCTCATTCAGCCGCGGGCTGGCGAAGTGGTTGCGACGGATATTCGCCAGGTACTTCGCGCTGGCCTGCACATTATTGTCCAGCTGTTGAATGTTGCTTACGCCCATCGCGCGGGCTGTGGCGGGCGTTACCTGCATCAGCCCGGTCGCGCCGCCGGCTCCCTTCGCAGCCGGGTTCAGCGTGGACTCCTTGAATGCCAGCGCAGCAAGGTTCAGCCAATCCAGTTCGATCTGCTCGGCGTAGCGCTGCAGGGTTGGCCTAACCTTTTCCAGACGCTGCCGACCAAGCCGATCAAGGGGATATTGCACCTTGTACAGACGCCGGTAGACGCGTTCGAAAGCCGCATCCTGGTTGGCCGGCAAGGCAAAATCCTTGAGAAAGCGGTCCGCGCTAGCCCGCAGCATGCTGGCGTCCTTGCGTACGAACCAGTGCATGCTGGCCTTGTCGCCCAGACTCAGGTTCTGCTCGATACGCAGTTTCGGCATCACCTTGGCCCAGCGCTGCGCGATGGTCTGCTCGACCACGGTCGCCGGGTAGACGCCGGCCTGCACCATCTCCAGCACATCTTCGACCGCCAGCGTCGGATCGACCCATTCGACTACGATGGGCGCCAGCTTGCGCTCCATGAGCTGCTTGTTCAGCCGCGCCAATGCCGGCCCCGCGGCGCTACCCGGCGGCAAGGCAAGGCTGCGACCGGAGAGCTGTTCCAGACGCTGATAGCGCGGCCCACCTTGGCGGCCGACCAGCACCAGCGACACGTCGCGAACCACCGGTCTACTGCGACTGATGCCTTTCATGCCGGCGAGCGGCAGCAGTTCACCGGGTGCAACCAGATCGCCTTCGCCGCGCTGCAGCGCGCCGAGCAACTGATCCTTGGCTTTGGGAATGATCTTGAGGGTGATCGACTTTCCGGAGGCGGCATCGCGATTCAGGTGTTGCTCGAACGCGCGCAGCCGCGCGTACTCGACCCCAATCGCCTCGCCCTTGATCTCACCGGAGCTGTTACGGCTCTGGTTGACCAGCACCCGCAACACGCCACTGCGGCGAATTTCGGCCAGATCACGTACCTTGTCGGTCGATTGCCAGACCTCTGGCCCGGCCACGCGCGCGCTCGCCAACCCCGGCAGGAAAGCCAGCAGCAGGCAGAACAGAAGTGGCAGCAATCGTGGCATCGAGAACGCACCGGTCTGAAGACGCAGAGAACGCTAACGCGGTGCTCCCTGCCCGCAAAGGTGGCAAAGCCTCTCACAGGTCGCGCCTTTGCGCCAGTTTCGGCTCTAAACTGGTTTAAATATACACTTTATCTTATTGATTTAAATAGGCTTTATGTTTTCGAGGTCTTCATGCAACTGATCGACATCGGGGTCAACCTGACTCATCCAACGTTTGCCGCTAATCCGGCCGCGGTGGTCGAGCGTGCCAAGGCGGCAGGCGTGGTGCAGATGGTGCTTACCGGAACCAGCCTTGCTGAAAGCGAAGCGGCCCTCGGGCTCTGTCGGGAACTGGATGAATCCGGCCAACGGCTGTTCAGCACCGCTGGGGTGCATCCACACGATGCCAGCCAGTGGTCGACCGACAGCGCCGGCCAGTTGCGCGGTCTGCTACGCGAACCGCCGGTGCGGGCGGTTGGCGAATGCGGCCTGGACTTCAATCGCGATTTCTCACCCCGCCCGCAGCAGGAGCGTGCACTGGAAGAACAGTTGCAGCTGGCCGTCGAGCTGCAGCTTCCAGTCTTCCTCCACGAGCGCGATGCCAGCGAGCGCCTCGCGGCTATCCTGCGACCGTTCCGCGACCACCTCAAAGCCGCCGTGGTGCACTGCTTCACTGGCGAGAAGGCGGCGCTGTATGCCTATCTCGATCTTGACCTGCATATCGGCATTACCGGCTGGATCTGCGACGAGCGCCGCGGCACGCACCTGCACCCGCTGGTGAGAGACATTCCCGAGGGGCGGCTGATGCTGGAAAGCGACGCCCCCTACCTGCTGCCTCGCAGCCTGCGGCCGAAGCCCAAAAGCGGCCAGAACGAACCGGCCTATCTGCCGGAAGTCCTGCGCGAAGTCGCGCAGCATCGTGGCGAAAGCGCTGATCAACTGGCTGAACACACGACCCGCTGCGCCCGCTCATTCTTCGGCCTGCCTGACCTCGACTGATTCGCAAAATCTGCTCAAGCTCTGCGAACCGCGGCCGTTAATTGTTAGTCGCGCCGCAGAGCGCTTTTGCCGCGCCCCGGCAACCTCCTATAGAAGAAGAGCAGTCATGGCCGTCTGGATTCGCGATCTGTCGCTCAAGTACAAATTCTGGGCACTCAACATGGTGACCTTCGTCATCGCCTTGTTGCTGGTGCTCTATGCCGTGCAGTTGGAACAAACCGCCCGCAGTGCCGACGCCCAGCTGGCTGCGCAGGCGCGCGCTTCGCTGCTGGCCGCCTGGCCGGATTCCGCCGCGCTGCCACAAGCGCCGGATCTGCTGCTGTTCCAGGCAAACCAGCGCGCGTCGATCGAGGGCAAGCCAGTGGCCGACAGAGGTTGGACCGCCCTCACCCACGACCGCCTGTTCGCCAATAATCCAATGGTCGGAGCGCAGGTTGTCGCCCGCACCGATGGCTCCAGCATTGCGGTACTGGCGCGCACGCCGAGCGTGATGCAAGTGCTGGGACAGCACTTTTTCAGCTACGCCACTGCAGTCGCCGTGCTGATGCTTGGTCTGCTCGCCGCCTCCCAGCTGCTGATCCGCTTTCTGCTAAGCCACCTCAATACGCTCAAGGACGTCATGCTGCATGTCGAGCGCAGCGGCGATCTGCAGGCACGGGTACCGCTGGACAGCCGCGACGAAGTCGGCCAGATGGCCAGCGCGTTCAACGCCATGCAGGGCGGCTATCAGCGCGTGGTCAGCACCGTTGCCCAGGCCGCAGCCCGTCTGGACGAAGGTGCCAGCCGCCTCGCCACGAGCATGAACGACGTGCACAAGGGTATGCGCGGGCAACAGGGCGAAACCGATCAGGCAGCGACCGCCATCAACGAGATGAGCGCCACGGTGCATCAGATCGCAGAGCATGCGCGCGAAACCCGCGATCAGTCGCAGAACGCCGATCGCCTGGCCGGCGACGGCCATCGGGTGGTTGGCCGGGTGGAGAAGTCCATTTCCAGCCTGTCCCAGGGCGTGCAGCAGACTGGTGAGATGATCGAGCAGCTGGCTGCCGACAGCCAGAGGATCAACGGCGTGGTCAATGTGATCCATAGCATTGCCGAACAGACCAACCTGCTGGCGCTCAATGCCGCCATCGAAGCAGCCCGCGCTGGTGAACAGGGTCGCGGTTTCGCGGTGGTCGCCGATGAGGTGCGCAACCTGGCCAAGCGCGTGCAGGACTCCACCGACGAGATCACCCAGATGATCTCCGGCCTGCAGTCGATGACCCGCGACGCCGTGGAGTTCATGCAGGAAAGCTCGCTCAAGGCCGACGACTGCGTGCGGGAAGCCCATGACGCAGCGCAGGCGCTGGAGGCCATCGCCGATGCGGTCGCGCAGATGCGCGAAAGCAACACGCAGATCGCCGTGGCAGCCGAACAGCAAAGCCAGGTAGCCGAGGAGCTCAACCGCTCGGTTACCGGCATTCGCGACGTCACCGAGCGTACGGTGGAGCAGACCGTCAGCTCCGCCAGTACCAGCGCCGAGCTGGCAGCGCTTTCCGCTGACCTCAGTCGCGCCATCGGCCAGCTCAGGCTCTGAGCCGCTCTTAGCCGCCGCGTTGAATGCCACAACGCGGCGCGCGCTCGAAAAGCATGCATCACATCCCGCCAACGCCCCATGACGGGGCAGCCACCGTTCAGCGCCCGTTCTCCAGCGCCTACCATGCGCGATTGTCGTGCGTTGGCATCGCTCTTGCTTTGCTGACAGGGCAGGCCAAGCTGCTGCAAAAATTCGAAATAGCCGACTAGGGTTCCGACTCGCCTGCGAGTGACTGGTCCGAGAGTTGGCGACCTCCAGTGAGGTTACACGGCGGGA